>NC_015944.1:0-300000 GCF_000223905.1 Haloarcula hispanica ATCC 33960 | reverse complement strand
CCGATGTCGAACTGGCTGCTGGATTTGCCGGGCTCGGGACTCCTCATGGAGAAAACGGTCGGTATCACCGAGGAACGGACGCTGCCCGCCTTCCACCGGACTACGTTCCGGGACTGGTGGGCTGACCGCGGCGGGGCACTGATTGCTGCGAACAAAGCCGAGCGGAAGGCGCTCGTGATCGCCGACCCGTACACGAACTACAGCCATCCCGATGTCGGGAAAGCGGCCGTAGAAGTGTTGGAGGCGGCGGGCGTCCACGTAGTTGTGCCTGACGGTGTGACCGATAGCGGCCGTCCCGCATTCTCCAAGAGTATGCTGGATCACGCTCGCGAGACGGCACGAGCGAACGTCGACGTGCTCGCACCGCGAATCCGCGACGGCTGGGACGTGGTCACCATCGAACCGTCCGACGCGGTGATGTATCAGGTCGACTACCGGGACCTCCTCTCGGGCGACGACGTCGACACCGTCGCGGCGAACACGTACGGCGTCTGCGAGTATCTCGACACGTACCGGCTGGGAGAGGCTATCTCCTTCGACGAACCGGGCGGCTCGCTGGCGTACCACGGCCACTGCCACCAGAAGGCGACGAAGAAAGACCACCACGCCGTCGGCGTTCTGCGCCGGGCCGGATATGCTGTCGACCCGCTTGATTCGGGCTGTTGCGGGATGGCAGGGAGCTTCGGCTACGAGGCCGAACACTACTCGATGAGCGAGGGCATCGCGGACCTCCTCCTGGGCCAGATTGACGATTCGCCTGCCGAGCGAGTCGTCGCGCCCGGCGCGTCCTGCCGGTCCCAGATCGACGACTTCGGCGACGGTGACGCGGAGCCGCCACATCCCATCGAGATGGTCGCGGCCGCGCTCCAGTAGCACGGCCCGCATCGCTGGCTCCACGAGCTACGAGGTCAGAACCCGATACCGTCTCGCTGTCGGACTGTCACGTCGTGTCCGTCGACTGTCGACCGAAGCGCCTGCGTGAAGGGCTCAGCGTCGAACTGACCGTGGACTCTGACTGTTGTGGCGGAGCCAGCGTGGGAGTGGGCTGTGATTTTCGGCCGACCAACACGGCCGCCAGAGTGGACCTCGATTTTGTCGAGTGTGTCGTACGACTGTGTCTCGACCGTTTCGGCGGTTTCGAGAGCCGCGTGGACGCCCTCTTCGACCACCCGTGATGCGAACGCCGCGGCCCGCTGGTCCGGCGACCCGAACAGCAGGTCGACGGGTGTCAAATAGTCGTACTCGACGAAGTAGGCCCGCTCCGTACAGAACAACACGTCGACCATCCGGAGCGGGTACGACCCCCGCATCGTGTAATGCAAGTGGACGCGGAGTTCGTCGGTCACGAGAACCACCCTTGCGCGGTGGCGGCGTCAGTGACTGTCCCGTTTGCCGTGACTTTCGCGCGTCCCACTCGATACATCGTATACGCCTGGACGAGCAGGCAGATCGCCCAGAGGGCGTACCCTCCCAGTGCGCTGCCGAGCACCGTCGTCTGGACGGCAAACGCCTGCAACCCCAGCTGTGTCGCTAGCCCGGTCCCGATCAGGAGGACGCTGAAGTAGCCGAAAAACGCCGCGGCGACCCACATTGCGACAATGCGACCCCAGCCCGGCATCGTGTGCTCCGGCAGCCGGACCGTGTTGACGAGCTGGACGATGACGATGTACGGCCACATCAACAGCCCGGACATCGCCGCGCCGACGACCAGGAGCCCGAAGGGATCAGATATCGATATCGGGAGGGTGAGGATGAAGATGCCCCAGCCACAGAAGACGGTCAGCAGTCCCCAGAACAGCCGGGGCAGGCTCCAGCCCGCGTCCCGACCGTACAGCTCGTAGATGATGTCGGAGCTGTTCCGGACGAACGACTCGATGATCGCGTATTCGGTCGTGAACAGGGCGAGAAACAGCGTGACGTAGATGACGCTCGTCGTGAACCCGCCGACCGACGGCGCGATCTCGATGAGCCACATATCGACCGCGTCGCTCGTCGCTCCCGGTGCCTGTGACACCGCGATGACGACCAGCATCGTCGTGACGAGGAGGAGGCCCAGCAGGAAGGTCAACAGGTGTTCGAGCTGTGTCACGCGCCACCAGCCGCGCCACCGTTTGAGGTTTTGCGTGTCCGGGGTGAACGTGAACCCGTCCTCGTGGACCGTCTCGGGGTCGTCGCCGGCGAAGGGGTTCTTGATCCGGCCCTGATACCGCCCCATCCCGTAGCCCTTCTCGCGTATCCAGAGGCTCTGTGAGAGGTTGAGGTAGCCGCCCGCGCCAGCGTAGGCCAGCGCCCCGACCAGCACGGCGATGGTCCCGACCGGCGAGTAGTCGCCGACCTCCGTCAGGCTCCCCGGAACGCCGACCAGCACGTCCACTGACCCGATGAGAACGAACAGCAGCAGGGTGAACGCAATAGACAGCGCCACCAGAACAAGCTGGAGGCTCTCGACGACGTTGTACATCAGCGGCGTCACCTGGTAGGTAATCCAGATGAACACCATGAGCGCGATGCCGAACAGTCGCCAGCCGACGATGTCGACGCCGGCGACGTCGTACGTGCCGAGTCCAAGGCCCTGTGCGCCGATCTGCGCGGCGCTCGCGGCCCACCCCGGCCAGCCGAGACTGATGAACCCGCCGACCAGCATGGCCAGCGGGAGAACCGGATGGACCCGTTCGAACGCCCGAAACACGCTCTCACCGGTCGCCAGTGTCCACCGCTGTATCTCCGTATTGATGACAAAGTGGAGACAGACCGCCACGAGGAACAGCCAGTACAGTCCCCAGCCGTAACTGGCGACCAGATGCGGCCAGAACAGCGTCTCGCCGCTGCCGAGCGACGCCCCCAGCATGATCGCGCTGGGACCGACGACGTGGCGGAGCTTCGGCACTTTCGGCAAGGAGAGTTCTCTGAACCGCCCACCCGTCCCCGTGTCCGGATGGGCATCGCTCTCCGGTGCCACCTCGAGGTTGTCGTACGCGACCGGCGTGTACGATGAGATGGGATACCGCTGCTCTTTGCGAGAGGCGTACACTTCCGATGTCTCTGACTCCGCGTCTTCCGTTACGTCCGACTGTTCCGTCGGCTTTTCCTCTGGCATCGGTGAACTCACCCACCGACGTAGTGCCAGACGTGCTCGTGGTCGGCGGCCAGGTCGACCTGTGGGAGGTCTTCGAGCGCGGGTCCGATAGCGTCCCACCACTCGTCAGCGGTCTTGTAGCCCGCCGGATGCTCCTGAAACACCTCGGTAATGAGCTTCCCGGCATCCGTGTTGGGGTTTTCACGGAGGTAGTCGTACGCGGCCCTCAGCGCTGCACGCCGGTCGTCGAGTACGTCCCCCGTCCCCGGCAGGTCCGCGTCGGCGATACTGTGTTCGACCGGCGGCTCTCGTTGCTGCTGTTGCGCGTCCGAGCCGACGAGCTGGGAGAACGGGATCCACCAGACCCGGCTCCGTGCGCCGACCTTCCGCGTTTCCAGCTCACCCCGCTCGACGAGTACTTCGAGCTTGTTGTGTGCCGTTTTCCGGGAACAACCGAGTGCGTCCATCACATCGGTTGCCGTCAACGGCTTCGCCTGGTCCGTTCGGTCTCGAAACACCGAGAGCACTCGCTCCGGTGTGAACTCTGCCGTGGACGGTGGCGACCCGTCAGCCCGACCATCGTCCGCGGTATTGCTCATACGTAGCCATTACAGTCGTATGTAATAGACTTTTCTGCAGAGAACTCCGATCCGGGAGCAAACGACCTCCTTCCGTCTGACGCTCGATGGGTCTCAATTTCACACGAAGGTAGGAAATCACTTCCCGGTCGACGCACCGACAACGGCTGTTGCAGATATCCCAAATCCGGTCCACTTCCGACAGCAACCACGTTGCCGTCGGACCGGTCCACCCCTTACTCGGCCGGTTCCCGCGGCGGCACCGACTGCTCGGTTTCCACGACCGCACGGTCGGGGAGTTCGGGGTTGGGTGTCCGACCGACCGTCAGCAGGCGTTCGGTGAGTGTCAGCTCCTCCGGACTGGGGCTCGGTTTCTGGACTTCCTCGTAGTCGACGACCACCTGCCCGTCTTCGGCCGTAATGCGCACCGCACAGAGCTGGTAGGAGGGGTAAAACACCGGCGGAAGGAGCCCGATGATGCCGTCCCGACGGTGGAGGCGTTTGAGCCAGGTCCCGCTGTTGACGACCAGCCCGTCGTCTACCGACTGCACGCTCGGCCGGTGCGTGTGACCGTAACAGAAGACGACCACGTCTTCCTTTTCGTCGAACACTTCCCGGGCGGCTTCCTTGTACGGTGTCTGGGTATCGACCGTGAGGTCGGTCTCAAAGACTCCGAACCGGTTGATGGTCTTCTTGATGTCCTGTCGCAGAAGGTACAACGGGATGCCCACGAGCAACAGCAGCCCGGCCAGCGACGCGTTCACGACAAGCAGCATCCAGATGGCGGTGCCGACCGTGCCGAACTGGCCAAGAAACGACGTCGTCGTTTCGACCGGCGCGGACCAGACGCCCAGCAGGTTCAGCGCCGCCAGAATCGCCAGGATGGCGCTGATGTTGAACAGTAACAGGAACGGGACCAGCGCGTACCGCAGCAGCGGGTTCATCTCCCGGTAGAAGTACTTCGAGAGCATCCACACCGGGACCCGCTCGGTCGGCGTTACGGCCTGGACGTCCTTGAGCCAGTTGTACCGACCCCGGTCCGACAGCTGGCCGGCCCGACTTGTCACGAGCGTGTTGTAGTAGTAGCCAAGCGGCGTCACGTTGGTGTCCCCCCAGTCTTCGATGCGGTTGTTGGGGTCCTGCTGATTGCCGTGTTCGAGGTGGATGGCTTGGTCCCCCACCGGACGGGTAATCGACTTCGACTGGACAAGGTCTACGTTGTACGCCGCGAACCGCTCCACGTACTCGTCGTAGGCCGCGAGTTCGTGGTCGTGGTTGCCCGGTATCAGCGTGATCTGGATGTTCTCGCCGGTCTTTCGCAACTGCTCGAACAGCGACGGATAGGTCTCTTCGAGGGCGTCGAACTTCTCCAGTCCCGACATGCCGGTGAACTCCCACAGCCCGAACGCGTCGCCGTTGATGAGTAGTTCGGCGTGCTCGTCGGTGGTCTCTAACCGCCCCAGAAAATCGAGTAGTTCGTCGAGAAATTCCACGTCCTCTAGCTGCTCGTCGCCGCCGATGTGGAGGTCGCTGATGACGTAGTAGACGCGGTCGTCGGCGGTGCAGTCCATTGAATACGGGTTCTTGATCCACAGACAAAGGCGTTGCTCTCCGGGAAATCACGACGGGAAATTGTGGTCTCAGCCGGGACTGTGGCGTATAGACGCGCTTCAACCGATATCGAGACCTGCTCGATTACAGTTCCAGCACGGCCCGGAACCGCGCTTCGTTGTCGATCATCCGCCCGTATGCTTCGTTGACGTCTTCGAGCGGGTAGGTCTCTATCTCCGGCGCGATGTCACGGAGCGAACTGAACTCCAGCGTGTCCTGTGAGTCGCGTGCGTGTCCGGAGGCCCAGCCTTCGACACCGCCCCGGCTCTGGACGAGCTGCTGTGCGCTCACTTCCACTGGCTCGCCGGGAACGCCGACGACTACGACTGAGCCATCGACGCCGATTCCGCTGACGATAGAACTGATGGCGTCACTCGACGGTGCCGTCGCCAGCACGACGTCGGCCCCACCGAGTTCCTGTAGCCGCTGGCCGGCATCCACGTCCGCCGCGTTGATGAAGTGGTCGGCTCCCAGCTCTTTCGCCAGCGATTCCTTCTCCGGCGTTCGGGAAATGGCGGCCGTCTCGAAGCCGGCCGCGTGAGCATACTGGACCCCGAGGTGACCGAGCCCGCCGACGCCCTGCACCGCGACCAGATCTCCGACGTTCGCATCGCTGTTCCGCAGCGCGTTGAACGTCGTCACGCCCGCACAGAGTAACGGCGCTGCGGCCGTCGCGTCCAGCGCCTCCGGAATCTTGGCGAGCGCTTCCGACGGTGCGGTCATGTACTCGGCGTAGCCACCATCGTAGCTCAGCCCAGTGATTTCGCCGTTCTCACACTGGAGGAAGTTCCCCTGTCGACACTGCTCACACGTCGAACAGTGGCCGCCGTGCCAGCCGACGCCGACCCTGTCGCCCACGTCCCAGGCGTCGACAGCGTCGCCGACGGCATCGACGTGTCCAGCCACCTCGTGGCCGGGAACCCGCGGATAGGAGACGACCGGGTTGGTCCCCTCTTTCGTGAACACGTCGCTGTGACAGATGCCACAGGCGTCGACCGAGACCCGTACCTCGCCCGGGTCGGGTTCGGGCACGTCCCGTTCGACGACCTCGAAGTCTGCCCCTGCCTCAGGCACGACCGCCGCTCGCATTGTGTCTGACATAGCGATACTTCCGGCTCGACGCGGATAAGCGGCCAGTTACCAGAGAGTTGTACGAGAGCGTCGGCTGCGATACAGCCGTGCCAATCGGTTCAGTCCGCCTCCCGATTCATACTGCCGGCTGTACGTCTGTGAAGAATCTCGCCACCTCGGGGTGGCAAATACCTTGAAATAGTTACAGCCGGCAGTATCAGGACCGGAGCCGCTGAATGCGCTTCTCAGTCGGGGGATGGGTCGAGAACAGTTTCTCGAACAGCCCCTTGTCGGCGTTGAAGATACAGAGGGCGTTCATGCTGTCCTCGACTTTCGATTCGCGTCCTTCAGCACCGCGTGAGATTTTTTCGAGCGCACGGGCCAGCGGCTCGCCGGTGCCGATGGCGCGGCGCGCGTCCGCGTCGGCGACGTACTCCCGATACCGTGAGATAGCCAGCACGAACACCATGACCAGCGCGTTCGCGAGCGAGGAGGCGATCATCGCCATGATCCAGGAGCCAACGTTTCGCTCGCCGCCGAACAGTACCGCGAAGTAGGCGACGTAGCCGACGAGCATCCCGATAGACTGGCCGACGACCATCGTGATGACGTCCCGGTTCTTGATGTGGGCCAGTTCGTGTGCGATCACGCCCTCCAGTTCGTCGTCGTCGAGGAGTTGCATCAGTTCGCTCGACACGACGACGACACCCGCACCTTTCCGTCCGACCGCGAAGGCGTTGGGCACGCCCATGTCCATCACCATCAGCCGGGGCTCCTCGATATTCATATCTCTGCAGAGCCGCCGGACCATCTGGTGGACGTAGCCGAACCGCTGGTCGTCCGGCATATCCTCCGCGCCACGGAGTGCCAGCCACTTCCCGAGTTTGTACTGGATCGCCGGCACCACGAGGATTCCGACGAGGAGCACCGGGACGAGCGGCAGGCCCAACAGCACCGACAGTGCCGTGCCGGCGAAAACGTAGAACGCGAACAGAATCGCACCGACGACGAGCATCCGCACCTGTAATCCGAAGTCTGCCATACAGGGTCAAGTCCGTCCGGCCGTATAAACCGTCTGGCCGACGATGCCGCTCGTGTCACTGGGTTTTAGCCACAGGTACGGTGACGATTCCGGGGAAATTCGTCGATTCAGTCCACACAGCGGTCGGTCATTATGCTTTGCGGAGTGCGTAACTCCGACGGCCGTGCGTTTCGAGCGTGAGAGACGCCAGCCGCCAGTCGGTCTCCGCACAGAACTGGTGGACGGCAGGGATGACGCCGTTCACGATTTTGTAGTCGTCGCCCGCGATTAGCCGTCCGCTGTGACGGCCCGCTGGCTCTCTGAGTTCGGCCAGCGTCGCCTCATACTCGTGGGAGCTGTTGATATACACCCAGTCGAGCGAGTCGGTGTCGGCATCACGGAGCACGGAGATGGGCCCAGCGTCCCGCAGACGGACAGCACCCCCGTGCTCGCTACAGCGCCGCTCGACAGCCTGGCGCTCCTCGTCGCTTTCCCACTCATCGATCAGAGAGAGCGTCTCCGGCCGCGTGACCCGGACGATTGATTCGGCGAACCGTCTCCGGTCCCGAACTCGGCGGCGGTCGCGCTGGTCGGCATGTATTCGAGGAGGTCCGTACGGTGGGGGAGGAGTTGCACGTTTTCAAGCTCTGCCGCCGGGAGCGACTCCGGGACAGCTTCCTCTCGGTTCAGGATGGTCGCTGCTGCGGCTCCCTCGGACGTGTCGGGTGGGAACACGGTCTGGCAAAGTCCGGCGCCCAGCGGGTAGCGGCGGTCCGGACAGGACTCAGTGATAGCGCGGTTCACCCGCGATAGTGACGTTCTGGTGTCACGATACCGCAACGGAGCGTAAAAGCATGCTGACTCCGACTCTCACTGGAGAGCCGAAAACCTATGCGCTTGGGTTCGAAACGACCCTGGCATGTCTCTCTCCCGTTTTGTCGGGCGGTTCCGGCCTTACTCCGTCCCGCTCTGTCTGTTTGCCCTGGTGGCTATCGCTGTGCTGTTCGTCCCGCCTCTGGTTCTCGGGGGCGCGACCGGCCGCACGTACGCCCTGACCATGGCAGTTCTCATCGTCGCGATCTCGTCGGTCCTTCCGTATGCCGTCGCCGTCGGTGTGCTGACCGTCCCGTTCCTCTACACTGGAATCGGTAGTTACGCGGCCCCAGAGGTGTTGCCGACCGATGCAGAGCCGTTCGGGCTGGCTGCAGCACTCCGGCACGTCATCGCTGGCATCTCGTACGTCGTCGCGGCCACCGCCGTCGGCGCTGTCGGCATCGGCCTCGATTTCGCGGCCTCCAGTGGTTCGGACCCGTTTCCGGCGGTCGGTTTCCCACCGTTTCCGGCACTCGGGTTTCCGCCGTTTTTGATGCTCGGTGGGGTGGTCATCGCCGGTGTCTACGTTGCGCTCCAACTGTGGCGGTACGAGAGGTCGGTGCGGGGCCTGGGGTGGGAGACGGTTCTCGGGACGGTCGTTCTTGGCACGTTCCTCGCCGCATCGCCCGTCGTCGCGCTCTGGATTTTCGGGTCCTATGGCTTCTGAACGACCGTACACTACCTGTAGTAGCCAGTCAATCTGCTGTCCGTCCGATAGTCGGCGCTACCCGCCGGCTTCCAAACGGCTTAAAGTCGCAAGCTCCGGTATCCGATAATGACTCAGCAACAGTCCTCGACAGACGGCGGTCCACGAGCGAGCGGCATGCCGATGCTCGGTCTCGGAACGTGGCAGAACGACGACGCAGAACAGTGTGCGGAAAGCGTCCGGACGGCGCTTGAGGCCGGCTACCGCCATATCGACACCGCACAGGCCTACGACAACGAAAGCGCCGTCGGCGACGGTCTCGCTGCGGCTGACGTGGACCGCGACGATATCTTCCTGGCGACGAAGGTCTGGATCTCGAACCTCTCGCACGACGACGTGATCGAGACGACCGAGGAGAGCCTCGACAAACTCGGCGTCGATTCGGTGGATCTGCTGTACGTCCACTGGGCGGCGGGCGAGTACGAACCCGAGGAGACGCTTCCGGCGTTCGACGAACTCGTCGACCGCGGCTTGATCGACAACGTCGGCGTCTCGAACTTCGAACCGCACCACGTCGAGACGGCGATGGACGTGCTCGATGCTCCGGTGTTTGCAAACCAGGTCGAGACGCACCCGTTCCTCCAGCAGTCGGAACTCCGCGAGCACGCGGCGGAACAGGACTACGAACTGGTGGCGTACTCCCCGCTGGCACGCGGTGAAGTGTTCGGTCACGACGTCATCGAAGCCATCGCCGACGACCACGACGCGAGCGAAGCGCAGGTCAGCCTCGCGTGGCTCCGCGAGAAGGGCGTGACGGCGATCCCGAAAGCCACGAGCGAAGCCCACATCACCGATAACCTGGCGAGCCTCGACCTGTCGCTCTCCGACGCCGAAATCGACCGTATCGACAGCATTGACACGGTCGACCGACGCGTCGATCCGGACTGGTCGCCCGCCGCCTGGGACTGAGCCGGATTCGGGCTTTCCCAGTCGTTTTTGCCGATACGACTGTCGGCCCGTGACACCACGTCTCCCACAGCCCTCTTCACATCTCGGCCCCTTGTACGCACAATGAGACATCTTCGCTTTAGGGGGTGGTCCGACTGACCTGGCCCATGCTGCGGTCCACGTCTACGGATCGCCCGTCGATCCCGGCCCGCTACCGTGACACCGCGCTGTTCGTCCTGCTCGCGGTATTGTTCGGTGGCTCGTTCGTCGCGATCAAAACCGGGCTCCGTGAGCTGCCACCGGTGCTGTTTGCCGGTCTCCGGTTCGACCTGGCAGCGGTGACGCTGCTTGGCTACATCGTCCTTACCCGGCCCCGGTCGACGTGGCTGCCACGGACGCGCGCGGACTTCGTTGGAATCGGGATGGCGGCGCTGTTCCTGATCGCACTCAACAACGGGCTGTTGTTCCTCGGTCAGGGCGCGACCACGCCCGCAGCGGCGTCCGTGATGTACGGCCTGAACCCGATACTCGCCCCCGTGTTCGCCTGGTGGCTGCTGGGTGACCGACTATCGTGGCTCGGTGCGCTCGGTATCGGTATCGCGCTGAGCGGCGTTATCCTCATCGTGCAGCCGTCGCCGTCGACGTTCACCGATGCGAGCGCCATCGGGCAACTTCTGGTCCTCGGCGCGGCAGCGGCCGTTGCACTCGGTAGCGTGTTCCTCCAGCGTGTCGGCCCCCAGATGGACAGTACACCGCTGACTGCGTGGGCGATGGCTGTCGGCGCGGTGTTGCTCCACATCGCGAGCCTGCTGGCCGGGGAGCCACCTACGGCCGTCATCGGCATCGGCCCCGAAACGATTGCGAGCATCGTGGCCGTGGGCATCCCCTCGACGGCAGTCGCGTACGCCATCTACTTCGGCCTCATCAAGCGTATCGGCCCGGTCCGTGCGAATCTGGTCGCGTACGTCGTGCCGATTTTCGCCGCGCTCATGGGCTGGGTACTGCTGGGCTCGTCGGTGTCACTGTGGACGTTCGTCGGCTTCCTGGTCGTCGTTGCGGGCTTCGCTCTCATCGAGCGTGTGACCATCCGCATGGAACTGCGCCGGCTCTATCACCGCTTCGAGGAGACATCCTCGTCCCAGCAGACACCGCCGTGTGACGACTGACGTCTGCGGTTGCAGTAGAGCGATCACGATCTGGATTTGACGAAACAGGCCCAGCCAATCATGTACCGGCAGCCCCAAGCCACGATATGGACCCTTCTGACGTGGAGACGGTGTTTGTCGCCGGAGCCAGCGGCGGGACCGGGCGCGCGACGCTCCGACTGCTCAGTTCGCGCGTGCCGACGGTCCGAGCACTGACCAGCACACCGTCGAAAACAGACGACCTGCAGGCGGCCGGCGCTGACGAGGTCGTCGTCGACGACTTGCTGAACCCGACTGCGTTGGCCGAGGCGCTGTCGGACGTTGATGTCGTCCTGAGCGCCGTCGGCTCGAACATCACGGACGTCTGGTCCCGGGACGAGTACGTCGACGGTGCGGGAACCATCAATCTCCTTGATACGGCCGTCGACGCTGGCGTCGAGGCGTTCGTCATGGAATCCGCTATCGGCGTGGGTGACGAGCCGGCCAGTCCGCTCGCGACGGCCTTCGACGTCGTCATCCAGCCGATACAACGTGCGAAAGCGGAGGCCGAGGCCGCGATTCGCGACGCCCCGGTCCGACACACGATCCTCCGCCCGGGCGTGCTCACGAACGGGCCGCGAACTGACACCGTCTCCGTCGCCGAGCCCGGAGCGAAGCTCTGGGGCAGCGTTTCGCGGGCTGACGTGGCCCGACTGATGATCGCATCGCCCGTCACACCGGCAGCCGAAGACCGGACGCTGGAAGTCGTTGCCAAGCCGTCGTTCCCGGACCGTGCGCTAGATGTCGAGTGGCAACTCCCCCGGAGTGGGGCGTCGGAGACCGTGGCAGTTGATACGCCGGACGACGACCCGTAGTGGGCAATCCACCCGTGTGCAAATACGCCTCCAGCGTGAAAGGCGGCTGATGACTGACGTGGACCACGCGAACGCTGGCTATCGGCGGCTGTTCGGGGGGGACGGCCTCTCGTTCGGCCTCGGGTTCCCGCTCACGGGCGAAACGGAGTCGACGCCGGATATCGACGCGGAACTCCGGCTCGCAAGCCACGCCGAAACAGTCGGCTTCGACGCGCTCTGGGCGCGAGACGTGCCGACGTACTGGCCGCGTTTCGGGGACGCCGGCGGGGCCTTCGACCCGTGGTCCCTGCTGTCCCACGTCGCCGCCCACACCGAGTCGGTGGCGCTTGGCACCGCGAGTATCGTTCTCCCGCTGCGCCATCCCCTCCACATGGCGAAATCGGCTGCGACCGTCGACCGGCTTTCCGACGGCCGTCTCGTGCTGGGCGTCGCCTCGGGCGACCGCGACCCGGAGTATCCGGCGTTCGGCGTCGACCCCGAGAACCGGGGCCAACTCGTCCGCGAAAGCGTCGAGGCGCTTCGCGTGCTCTGGCGCGAGGAATACCCGACGCTCGATGGCTCCTGGGGCTACCTCGACGGAGAACTCGATGTCCTCCCGAAACCGACAACGGACACGCTCCCGCTCTTCCCGACCGGCAACGCCAGACAGTCCACGGAGTGGATCGCCGAGAACGGCGACGGCTGGATATTTTACCACCTTCCCGAGTCGACCCTGGAGTCGTATCTCGACACATGGCGGAGCCACGCGTCAGAGAAGCCGTTCACGATTGCCGTTCAGGTCGAGTTCGCTGCTGATCCGACGGCGGAGCCCGAACCGCTCCACCTGGGCTATCGTGCCGGCGTCGAGTGGTTCAGAGAGTACTTCCGACGGCTCGAAGAGCACGGCCTCGACCACGTTATCGTCGGGCTTCGAGCGGCGGAGCCAGAGGCGGCGATGACGACCTTCGCAAGCGAAATCATCGACGAACTGTGACTCCAGCTGTCGATACCGTTCCTGCGAAACTCGCGGCGGATGACGCTTCCGTCGATCCAATCGACTGCCTGCCGTATTCCGGTTTGGACTTCCCAGCAACAGCCCTCTGAGCTGGGCTTACGGATCGAACTCGTTCTGCTTGAGCCCTTTCCGGACCGGTTCGTGTTCGGCGTCGGTCGGCGGCGGTGCCGTCACCAGTAACGCCTCCAGCCGACCATCCTCGTCCGCTTTGACACCGCGGTCGGTGTCGGCCTCGACGACAACTACGTCGCCCGGCTCGACCGCCCGCTCCGTGTCTCCATCACGGACGATACCGCTCCCGGACTGGACGTGTATCGCGACGTCGCTCGCGGGCGCGTGCACCGGAATAAACTGGCCGGGTTCGAAGTAGCCACAGACGACTTTCATCCGGTCGCTGCGGAACACTTCGACAGCCGAGAACTGGTCGTCGTCGTATTCCCGGACGGCGTCGAAATCGGTCGCTGTCATCGCGCGTCCTCCTCGTCACTGCGGTCTCGAAGAACTACAGGGCCGAAGTCGCGGCTGGTCGATGCGGACTGGCTCGAACGCCGGCCAGTGCGCACACTCGCTCGCTGTCGGTTTCGGTGCTGTGGGTGCATCGCGAGGAGTTCCGACCGCACGACGGAAAACCTCGGTCCCGAACCGCTTCGTCTGTAGACGCGCCGCTTCGTACTCTGGATGCATATAAACTGTCTCCGAACATCTTCCCGATAAGAACCACGGGCAGTCCGTATAAAGACCCTCCAAATGGTGTCTGTAGGCGCATTGGCGACGACAGTACTGATGGCGATACTGCTCGTCGGTATCGCTGGGATACTCGCACGGATCGAAGACTGGCGGTCGTATACGATTGCGATCGGTGGCGGCCACGGGGCGCACGAACGCACCCACGCGGAGAAGCCGAGCGGGATTCTCCGGTGGCTGACGACGGTCGACCACAAGGATATCGGGATTCTCTACGGCGTGTTCGCCGTCGTCGCGTTCGCGTGGGGCGGTATCGCCGTGGTTCTGATGCGGTTCGAACTGATGTACCCCGCTGAGGACTTCCTCAGTGCCAGTGCCTACAACGGCCTCCTGACGACCCACGGCATCACGATGCTGTTCCTGTTTGGGACGCCAATGCTGGCGGCGTTCTCGAACTACCTGATCCCGCTGCTCATCGGGGCCGACGACATGGCGTTTCCGCGAATCAACGCCATCGCGTTCTGGTTGTTGCCGCCGGCGGCGCTGCTCATCTGGGGTGGCGTCCTCGGCGGGCCGTTCCTCGAAAACATCGAACCGGCACAGACCGCCTGGACGATGTACACGCCGCTGTCGATCGAACAGCAGAACCCCGGCGTGGACCTGATGCTGCTCGGCCTCCACCTCTCGGGCGTCGCGGCGACGATGGGGGCGATCAACTTCATCGCGACTATCTTCACCGAGCGGAGCGAGGACGTGACATGGGCCACCCTCGATATCTTCTCCTGGACTGTCCTGGTGCAGTCCGCACAGATCCTGTTTGCCTTCCCCTTGCTGGGCAGCGCGCTTGTCATGCTCCTGCTCGACCGCAATCTCGGGACGACGTTCTTCACGCTCGACGGCGGCGGCCCGCTGCTGTGGCAGCACCTGTTCTGGTTCTTCGGCCACCCCGAGGTGTACATCCTCGTCCTGCCGCCGATGGGACTCGTGAGCTACATCCTACCCAAGTTCTGTGGGCGGAAGCTGTTCGGATTCAAGTTCGTCGTCTACTCGACGCTGGCGCTCGGAGTTCTCTCCTTTGGCGTCTGGGCGCATCACATGTTCGCGACGGGTATGGACCCTCGACTACGGGCCTCGTTCATGGCGGTCTCTATCGCCATCGCCATCCCGAGCGCGGTGAAGACCTTCAACTGGATGGCGACCATGTGGAACGGCGCGTTGCGGACGACCGCGCCGTTCCTCTTCTGTGTCGGATTCGTCGGGAACTTCATCATCGGCGGCGTCACCGGCGTGTTCGAGGCCGCCATCCCCGTCGACCTCATCTTACACGACACATACCACGTCGTCGCTCACTTCCACTACGTCATCATGGGCGGGATCGCCTTCGCTGTTTTTGCGGGCATTTACTACTGGTTCCCGCTCTACACAGGTCGGTGGTACCAGCGCTCGCTGGCGAAGTGGCACTTCTGGCTGACGCTTGTCGGGACCAACGTCACCTTCTTCCCGATGGTCCTGCTCGGCTACGCCGGAATGCCCCGCCGGTACGCCACGTACGCTCTGACCGCTGGCCCGGTGGACCTGTTTACGCTCCTGCACCAGCTGGCGACGCTGGGTGTCGTCCTGCTGGTCATCGGCCAGCTCATCTTCGTCTGGAACCTCGTAACCTCGTGGCTGGAGGGCCCACTGGTCACGGACGGCGACCCCTGGGACCTGGCGGCGACGGACCAGTTCCCGCGGGAGTTCGCGTGGTTCGAGCGTGAGCGGCTCCCGGCGCTGGCCGACGGCGGCGAAGAACCGACCGGGGATTGATCTCCGAGTTCTTCTGGTTTCCCGTTCGCGGTACCCTTCTTGGTTGTTCTACGGTCACCTCTAGAGTAGTATAGAACCGTTATCACACCCACTTTGAGACGGTCAATACAACTCAAGCAGTAAATGAGCTTGAAAATTGGTCGGACTGGACGACTCAATATGGGCGGGAAATCTACTATATTTACGGGAATATTTTTATTCTTTCCCACACTAAGGCTGAATACGTCATGTCGAAGACGACAGACGAACGAGGACGGATCTACCTCCCGAAGGATGTCCGCGACCGGTTCGGTGACCAGTATCGTATCGTTGAACTCCCGAGCCACGTCGCACTCTTCCCAGTTGACGAGGACCCGCTAGAGGGCCTCCGAGCGGCCGTTGGCGATGCTTTTGCAGAGACAGAGGCCGACAAGCTGAAAACTGAATCGCGGAAGGCGATATCACGAGAGGTTCAAGAGGAAGCGAAAGATCGGACACAGGATGGCGAGGCGTAAGTCGTGTACGTTGAAACTGACTTTCTCACCGCACTGTTGAAGGACGACGACTGGCTTCAGGACGCCGCAGTCCGCGCCCTCGAAGAGCACGATGACATACATACCTCGATACTCGCGTACGCCGAGGTTCTGGTGCTGTTCTACGACCGTGAGGCGGCCGAGTACGAGATCGATGCGCCGCGGGCAATTACCAACCTGCTCGAACTGGTTCCAATCGTGCCGGAAGAGCACGAGGACGCGGTTCTAGCCGCCGCAGCGTTCCTCGACGAGTACGATCTCACCCCATTCGATGCACTCCACGCTGGACTCGTCACAACCGGCGAAGAGCGAGTCCTTTCGACCGAGCAGGACTACGACACTGTCGGCCTCGACCGCACATCGTTGGAACCTGCGCCCTCTGAGTGAAGATGGTAGATACGCAGACCGACTGTGCAGCTTGTTCAGTCTACACTGCCTGAAATCAATAGCCTGTGACGAGTTGTCTGACACCCTGTCTCCGTCTGCTACCCTACTCCGAGATGTCCGGATACGACTGCCGACCGCCCTGTGACTTCCTGGCGACCAGTTGGGCGGTGGCTGCGGTCGTCCCGTCCCTTGTTGCAGTGCGCTCGTCGTAGTGCAACACCGTCAGGCCGAGTCCGGCCCTGAGCAGTTCGTTCGAGGCGAACCGGTACCGCTCCCCGGAGGGGCCGCCGTCCACGTCGTCGGTCGTCCGGAGGTGGTGCTGGATGAACAGACAGCCGCCGTCGGCCAGCGCCTCGATAATGTCGGGGAGGCGGTCGACGGGGCGATAGAAGCTAACCGTAATGACGTCGTACGTCGACGCCGGGTATCCGAACGAGTCGAGGTCCGCCTGTATCCACTCGATATCGTCTTCGACGCCCACTTCGCGTGCGTTCTCGCGGGCAATGTGCAGCCCCGCTCGCGATTGGTCGACCGCATCGACGCGGTACCCGGCCGCTGCGACCGGGAGCGCGTTCCGTCCGGTCCCGGTTGCGACGTCAAGCGCCCGACCCGGTGGAAAGGTCGGCAGGTATCGTTCTAACACCGGATGTGGGTCCGGGCGCTGTGGGTACGTGCCCGCTCGGTATCGCTCGTCCCAGGTCGTCATGGCTCCGTCAACCGCCCGCCGAAACATGAAGCCTGCGGGCTGTGACACAGCTCTTGCGTTGCTTCCCGTTTCCGGACGCGACAATCTCAACTGACTTATCGGTACACCTGTGACCTATCCACAAGCTACTAGCCATGGACAGTCAAACGGGTGTGACCAGACGGCGGCTGCTCATCGCTCTCGGAAGCGGACTCGGTCTGCTCGGGGGCGGCGGTGCCTACGTGTACTGGTCGCTACAAGGCGACTCGGGCGGGTACACTGCGCCGGACTCACAGCCGGTCGTCACTACGCGCGGGCTCCTCGACGCGGCGGAGGGGCCAGCCTTCGAGACTGGTGGCATGTGGTCGTTCGACGACGCGTCGGAGGTGTTCCTGTTCGTCCACGGATTCAGTACCGACGCCGAGAGGGCGCGCGACAATGCCTATACGGCGCAGGTAGCACTCGACGGAACACGGCCCACACCGGTTATCGCGTACAGTTGGGATTCCGATGTCGAGTGGGAGCAGGCGAAGGACAACGCCGAGGCGAACAGTACCCACCTCGCTCAGTGGCTGGTCGAGTGGGCCGAAACCGACGGCCGGCCGGTCCATTTGCTCGCGCACTCACTTGGTGGGCGTGTGACCGGTGAGACCCTCCGGGTGCTTGCCGAGCGAGGGGCGACAGACGCGCTTGCCTCGGTGTCACTGCTCGGTGGTGCCATCCCCTACGATAGCGTGGTGCAGGGTGGCCGATACGGCGACGCCATAGCGGCCGTTGACGCACCGGTGTCGAACTTCTACAGCCACAACGATAAGGTCCTTTCGTGGGTGTACCGGGCATCGGATCGGACCCACGCCGTAGGCCACGCTGGCACTCGTGACGCGGGGCCGCTTCCCGACGGCTACCAGGAGGTGAACGTCACTGACCTCGTTGCCGACCACTACTCGTACTTCGAACCGGGCGAGGGGTGTCTGCCGCGTGTCGTTGCCGGGATCGAGTGACGTAGCTCTATTTTCCTGCTGCTAGTAGAACTAAATATGGCGGAAGTGTTGTTCATCCTATGGAAGCCACTGTCAGACCAACGGCTGTTACACGCTGGAGCGAGACATGAGTCTCTTCACTGCTGTTGTCGTCTTTGTGGTGGGACTGCTCTCCGGTATTGTCATCCGATGGGTCGCTGGACTCGCTGCCGCTCTCGCGCTCGTCTTAGTGCTGTTGGGCGCGACCACTCCGGATATCGGCCTCATCAATTTTGTAATGGAACAGTACTATCACGGCAACGAACTGCTGTTTTTCGCCGGATTGCTGTTCGGGCTGGACGCCGAACACACCAGAGATGCTGTCGAGGGGTGACTCACAATCCTCGAACTCGCTGAGCCTGTTGGACTGGCGTTTCGGGGGAAGTGTCCATCAATGACGAGCGCTTGAGTGCGCTGTCACAGTGTTGCTGGTCCAGATAAACCGTGGTTACGCTTCAGGACAGAAAATATACGAATGGCGGATATCGCTGTCATACGTGAGTGACCCCGCGGGCGTTCTGAGTAGCGTTGCAACTGAGTAAAGGTCGCCGGCCGCTCCCGCTGACCAGTCCAGACGCGAGCGTGAACGTGATGCCTGTGGCGGTTTCGTCGACCGAAAAAAACGGCGTCGAGCGCGGTTCCCTGGGCGTACCAGAGTATGCCGCCGAACACCACCGCAGCGACCGGTACCAGCACACTCACGAGACCGAGTATCACGAGCGGCGGGTATCGAAACGGCTGGGGTGACTGATAGCCCGCCGGCGTTGCAGGGCGCAACGTGTCGGCGGGAGTGTAATCGCTTGTCGGCATACCCGTGATTCAGCCGGAGGACTGAAAAATCAGGATGTCACTTCCGCCCTGTTGTAACTGAGAAGCAACCAGTCACTGCCGGTTGGTTCGACAGCAGGCGGCGAGCATATATTCGCTCTCATACAGCTATATAGAACTCATATAAAGCACCTATACCAGATTCACCGATGTTTCACAAACGACCTTACATAGATGGCTTCACCACCGACGTTTCATCCGGACCTCGGCGCACCACACCAGCGAATCCGCGGTCACAGATGGGAGGAAATCTACGTTGTCGGCGACGTCCACGGGTGTCGTCCGACCCTCGAACGCCTCCTGAACCGGTTAGACCCCACCCCGGACGAACTCGTGGTCTTCGTTGGTGACCTCGTCCGAAAAGGTCCGGACAGCGCTGGTGTCGTCGACATGGTCCGGCATACGCCGAACTTCCTCACCGTCCGTGGCAACAACGAGCAGAAACTCATCGACGGCCGCAAATCGATTCCGTCGTTGACCGACGACGACCTCTCGTGGATGGCGTCGCTTCCGGTGGCAATCTCGTGGGACGATTCGCTGGTCGTCCACGGTGGCGTCGACCACCGCAAGTCAATCGCGGAGCACGAACTGACTGAACTGCTGAACATGCGCTCACTTGTTCCGGACGGAAGCTACGACCGCCCGTACTGGTTCGAAACGCGCCGTGCTGACCCTCGCATCTTCTTCGGTCACACGGTGCTTTCCGAGCCATTCGAGACACCTACTGCGGTTGGTCTAGACACCGGGTGCGTCTACGGCGGGCAGTTGACGGCGTACCAGTGCTCGACGCAGGAGTTCGTCACGGTCGACCCGGAGACGACCCACGAAGCCCGGTCGTCCGATAGCATCGTCGACCCGGAGCGTGCCCCGCCGACATCAACGTAACCCGATGGACCACGATTCAGAACCCGCCATCCCCGCGTACGAGCCAGCGGATGTCGACCTGACCGACTCGTCGCTGTATCTCAACCGTGAATTGAGTGCGCTCGCGTTCCAGCGGCGCGTGCTCCACGAGGCGCTGGACCAACGGAATCCGCTGTTGGAACGGGTCCGGTTCCTCGCTATCGTCACTCGCAATCTCGACGAATTCACGATGAAACGCATCGGCGGCCTCAAACAGCAGATAGAAGCCGACGTGACCGAGACGGCCCCAGACGGTCGAACGCCCGAGGAGCAGTTGGCGGCGGTCCACGAGACCCTGCGGCCGATGCTAGCGACGCAGGCCCGCTGTTACCGCGACGCGATTCGTCCCGCGCTTGCTGCGGAAGGTATCGAGATTCTCGACTACGACGACGCTGCTGCCGCGGAACAGTCTGAACTGCGAACCTACTTTGAGGAGTCTGTGTTGCCGACCCTGACACCGCTTTCGTTCGACCCGGCACATCCGTTCCCGTTTATTTCTAATCGGTCGCTCTCGCTCGCTGTTCTCACCCGGCATCCGAACGCCGAGGACCCGACGTTCACCCGAATCAAGATTCCGCCGAACAGGCCGCGGTTGGTCCAACTCGGGGACGATACTCGATACGTACTGCTTGAGGAGGTCATCCGTGCGAACCTCGATCTGCTGCTGCCGAACGTCGAAATCGTCGACACGGCCCTGTTCCGACTGACCCGCAACGCGGAGGTCCGACGTAATCAGGAGATTGCCGAGGACCTCATTGACATGGTCGAAGACGTCCTCGAACAGCGGCGATTCGCGTCGGTCGTCAGAATGGAACTCTCTCCCGACGCCGACTCCCGTATTCGCTCGACGCTCGCGACACAGCTCGGTCTCGACGAGCGCGAGATATACGACCTCTCGGGTCCGCTGGATTACCGGGATTTTGCGGAGTTGACCGACCTTGACCGACCGGACCTCTCGCTGGACGAGTGGACGCCACAGCCACACCCCCGTCTCAACGGTCACCGACAGCAGTCGTTCGGGAGGCCGGATACGACGGACCCGAGTGTCTTCCGGCGCATTCAGGACGGAGACATCTTGCTGCATCACCCGTACCACGACTTCACGGACACCGTCCAGCGGTTTCTCTCAGCAGCAGCCGAAGACCCGGACGTTCTGGCGGTGAAAGCAGCTATCTACCGGACCGCAAGCGACTCACAGATCATCCAGTCGCTGATAACGGCCGCTGAAAACGGGAAACAGGTGGCGGTGATGGTCGAACTGAAGGCCCGCTTCGACGAGCAGAACAACCTCGAATGGGTTCGCAAACTGGAGGAAAACGGTATCCACGTCGCCTACGGAACGGTGGGGCTGAAGACCCATACGAAGACGGCGCTAGTCGTTCGGGAGGAAGACGACGGCGTCGAACTGTACTCCCACATCGGCACGGGGAACTATCACTCCGAGACGGCGAAGGGATACGTCGACCTCGGACTGTTGACCGCCGACCGTGACATCGGCCGCGACCTGACCAAGGAGTTCAATTTCTTCACCGGGCCGTCGCTGGACGAGGAGTTCCGCGAACTCCTCATCGCACCGGTGACCATGCGCAAGGAGTTCACCCGGTGCATCCGTCGGGAAGCACAGCACGCACAGGCCGGTCGGCCTGCCCGTATTGTCGCAAAAATCAACGGACTCGAAGACCCCGGTATCGTCGCCGAACTGTACCGCGCATCGATGGCAGGCGTCGACATCGACCTCATCGTCCGCGATATCTGTCGCCTCCGACCCGGACTGGAAGACATCAGCGAAAACATCTCGGTGTACTCGCTCGTCGGCCGCTTTCTAGAGCATTCCCGTATCTTCTACTTCGAGAACGGCGCACGGGGCGACCCCGCTACCGAAGACGACTGGGGCGACCCCGAGTACTACATCGGTAGCGCCGACTGGATGACCCGCAACCTCGATTACCGGGTCGAAGCAGTCACACCCGTGACAAGCCCCAAAATCCAGCGCCAACTCCGTTTCACCCTCGACCTCCTCCTCTCGGACAACCGCAAGCTCTGGGAGATGGACAGCGACGGCGAGTACCACCAGCGGTATCCGGACGACGGCGAGCGCGTGATCAGCGCACAGGACATCCTGATGCGAGAAGCGCTAAAAGCCGGTCGCTCTGAGAACCTCATTACAGGTATCCCCGGTGACTATCCGATAGCCGGTGACCTCTGTATCACAGGTGATGGCACTGAACAGCCAACTGAGACAGGTGCCGAGTCGAAACCACTGACTGAATCCGAGGGTGAGTGTACGGTTTCTGATGCCGATACAACTGACGAACCTTTTGAAGTCACGGACGGTGGAAACCCTGACGAAGTTCTGGCCACATACAGCGACCGGTGGTACGTCCCGGACAGCGTCGTGTACAACTACGCTGTTCGAACACCCGATGGAGAGCGGCGCTACCTCAAAACCAAAGCTGGCGTCACTGATCTCCTCGAACGACTGTATAGCGATACGGAATAGCTATTCGGCTATACTATTTCTCAGTTTCTTTTCGGCTCAGTAACTGCGTTGCCCATCAATATGGGACCGCTTCACACAAAATGCGTTTTAATCCTTCACGAGGCCTATGAGCATGGCCTATCGAGTGTCCCGATATAACTATGGACTTACAGGAATTCGTCCGCTCCAACGCCCCCGCAGACGGTGGCGATGGGTTCCAGAAAGAGAACAACAGGCTACTTGACATCCCACTCGATGGGACTGTGATGGTCAAAGCCGGGTCGATGGTCGCGTACACCGGCGAGGTCACGTTCACTGGCAAGTCCTCGGCGGAAGGCGGTATCACGGGCTTCGTCAAGGAGGCCGTGAGCGGCGAAGGGACGCCGGTCATGGAAGCCGAAGGAAGCGGCCACCTCTACGTGGCCGAGAACGGCAAGAAGGTACAGGTGCTGGCCCTCGATGACGGAGAATCGATATCGGTCAACGGCACTGACGTGCTCGCGTTCGAATCAACTATCGACTACGAAATCAACACTGTCGGCAGTCTCTCTGGCATGGCTGCTGGCGGCCTGACGAACGTCTACCTCACCGGCCCCGGCGAAGTCGCGCTGACGACACACGGCGACCCGCTGGTGATGACGCCGCCGGTGTTCACCGACCCGGACGCGACCGTTGCGTGGAGCTCGAATCTCTCGCCGTCTATCGAGATGAACAAGACCTTCGAAATCGGCCAGACCTCTGGGGAATCGATCCAGATGGAGTTTACCGGTGACGACGGCTTTGTCGTCATCCAGCCAAACGAGGAGGAGTCTGTCACGCAGAGTCAGAGCTAATCGCCGCCGAGTTACCGCGTCGAAGACACCGAGCGCTTGCGGAGCCGTCCCCGAACGAACGGCCGGATTGGCGTTATGCCCAGATTGAGTCGCTCGATTTCGACGACGTCGAACGACTGTTCAGCGACGAGCTGCGTCCCCGTCTGTTGGGTGAGGTGGCAACCGCCGGCGAGACGCCTCCAGAGCGGTGCGAGAGCTGACTGTACCCGGGCGCGCCACCCGTCGTCGATGACGTGCTCGAAGAAACGCAGTTCGCCGCCGGGTTTGAGTACGCGGACGATTTCACTTATCGCGGACTCGACCTCTGGAATCGTACAGAAAACCATGGAGGCGATGACGACGTCGAACGTGTCCTCGTCGTACGGGAGAGCTTCCGCCGGTGCCGACTCGATATGAATCGGCGTGGCCTGCGCGTTTGCCTTCTCCTCTGCCTGACGCCGCATATGCGGGTCTGGCTCGATAGCGTGAACCTCCGTCGACGCGTTCGCAACGCTGTTGAAATACGGAAACATCGCGCCGGTTCCAGCGCCGAGGTCCAGCACTGTGCCATCCAGATTCGCCACCAGGTACTCACGATGTGGCCGTAAGAGCGTCCGCTCAACGAGTGCCGTAGCCGGATCGTAGATAGCTGCAAACAGCGGCGACGCGGGCTTCTGACTGGCGTTCGGTTCTGCGGGCATAGCAGCAGTAACGGCGGCTCCCCTGAAAGCATTGGTTCACTCGAAGGGTGTCACACGCGCTCGCACCCTGCTGTCAGTCTCCGTCAGCCGACATCTCGACGCCCGCTTCGTCGATATCGACCTTGGCTTCGGTGAGGTTGCTGTCTCGCCACGTCCCGCGTCGATACCAGCCGTAGGCGATGAGCGCCCCTGCGACGTTCGAGACGGCGAACGACAGCCAGATGCCGGTCTCGCCGAGCGGCACAGCGGCGAACCACGCAATCGGGAAGCGGATGATTCCGAGCATCAGCACGGAGATGGCCGCGGCGGTGAGCGTCTTCCCGGCACCGCGGAAGCTCCCGGTGTAGGCCCGCATGATACCGATGAAGCCGAAGGACAACGCAACGTAACGGAGGAACTGCGTCGTGATTTCGACGACTTCGGGGTCCGTCGTGAACAGGTCGGCTATCGGTGCGGCGGTGAACCAGACGAGGACCCCAGCAAGGGTGAGCACGCCGAAAAGCACCGTCGCCGCGAGGCCGGCCGCTTTCGCTGCCCGATCCGGTTTGTCGGCCCCCATGTTCTGGCCGGTCATCGTCTCGACGCCGCGAGCGACCGCGATAGCCGGCAGGAAGACGACCGAGAACACGCGCGTTCCGATGCCGTAGGCGGCGACGACCGTGTCCGGGAACATCGCGACGATGACCAACAGCAGGTTCATCGACAGCGCACGCCCCGTCCCCTCGACGGAGGCGGGTAGGCCAATGCGAACGAGACGGCGGAGATACGAGAGGTCCGGTGCCATATCGCGGAGGTGAATCTGGACGCCGCGGTTCCCCCGGAACATGATCGCCAGCCCGACGACCAGCGCCAGCGCCCGGGAAAAGACGGTCGCGATGGCGGCCCCTTCGATGCCGAGTTCGGGGAACGAGACAGTTCCCACGAGCGGCGCGTTCTCGACGACTGTCCAGCCAAATATCAGGAACGGGTCGATGATGATGTTGAGCACAACTGAGCCGAACATGACGAGCATCGGCGTTATCGTGTCGCCGTAGCCCCGCATGAGCGCGACGAAGACGAAGAAGCCGAACATGAACAGCAGGCCGAGTGAGATGACCTCCATGTAACTAGTCGCCATGGGGAGGACGTCTTCGGACGCGCCCATCAGGCTCAGAAACGTATCGACGCCGAGATAGCCCGCGATGCCGAGAACGAACGAGACGATGACGGCGAACGTGACCGTCTGTGAGGCGGCGTACTCGGCGTCGCGCTCCTCGCCTGCGCCGGTAAACTGCGCGACGAGGACGCTGCCGGCGACGGATATCCCCATCCCGAGCGAGATGAGGAGGAACACCATCGGGAACGCGAAGCTGATTGCAGCCAGCGCGTCCGTGCTGTACTGGCCGAGCCAGAACGTGTCCGCGAGGTTGTACGCGGTCTGGAAGAGATTCGTGATGACGATCGGCATCGAGAGGAAAAACAGCGGCTTCCCGATGCCACCCGACGTGAGGTCGAACTCCTCGGGCCCCTTGAACAGCGCACTAACGCGACTTCGAATCCCCATCAGCGGGTCGCCTCCGCTGGCGTGTCCGTCAGGAGATGGGTCTCAGCGTATCGCGTAATCGTCTCTTTGAATCTGTCTATCGAACGGTCTGTGGCGACGTGTCGGGTATGGGCACCTGTAATCGCCGTCACGAGAAACTCCGCTGCGACGGCCGGCTCGACCCTGCTATCGAACTCCCCGGTTTCGACGCCGGCCGCGATGATTTCCCGCAGCCGGTCGAAGAGCACGGCATCGAACCTGGCCAGCTGTGTCCGGAAGGCGTCGTTGTACGGGGCCTGTGCCTTTATTTCGAGTATTGCCGTTCTGAACTCCTGACCGGGCGTCTGTCGCCCATCAGTGAGAACGGTGTCCAACAGCGAATCGAGTTCTTCCCGCGGTGTACTCCCGTCGACGCCCGTTATTTTTGCAGTGTATCGTTCGTACAAGAAGTCCAGAAACTCGGTAAAGAGGTTCTCTTTGCTGTCGTAGTAGTAGTGAATAGACGCTTTGCTCCGGTCTGCCTCGGCAGCGATGTCTTTGACCGTGAGCGCGGCGTACCCGTGCTGGCAGAGGGCGCGGTACGTCGCGTCGAGAATTTCGGTAGCTGTATCGTCATCCATGGCGGCTGTGACGGAACTTACTAACTAGTTAGTCAAAAACGCTTTGAAATCCACAAAGTGATCGATTGGCATTGATTACGTCTATTCTGGCGGATAAAAACTTACTAACTAATAATTTATGTACTCAATGTTATGCGGGTCACAACGGTTATCCAACCGTAGGTGAAACCGTTACTCAATGGCTGGACCATCGGACCGCACCTTCTCGGACCAGACCGAGGAGATAATGCAGGCGACCTACCGGGCGCTGCGCGAGCACGGGTACGCCGATCTCACGATAAAACGGATCGCGGACGAGTACGGCAAATCGACGGCTGCAGTGCATTACTACTACGACACGAAAGACGACCTTCTTGCGGCCTTTCTCGATTATCTGCTGGAGCGGTTCGTCGATTCGATTCACGACGTCGAGACGACGGACCCCGAAGCCAGACTGGAAATCTTGCTCGATGAACTGCTCGTCAAACCCCAGGAAAACCCCGATCTCTCGGTCGCCCTGTTAGAGATGCGGAGTCAAGCACCGTACAAGGAGGCGTTCAGCGACCGGTTCCGACAGAACGACGAGTACATTCGGTACATGCTCAAGGCGGTCATCAATCACGGGATCGACGAGGGTGTGTTCAGCGACGTCGACGCGGATCACGTTACCCGTTCGCTGCTGACGATCATCGACGGTGCCCGGACCCGCGCCGTGATGCTGGATGACACCGAGGAACTCGAAACAGCCCGACAGACGGCGAGTGAGTACGCCGACGCGATGTTACGGTAACCAGCCACCTTGTACCGCCACCGCTCAGCCACCGTGTGTCTGCATCACAGAGTCCTGACGACACCGGCTATCGTTACCTTGAAGCCTCGGTTCCACAGACGTCACAGCCTATCGACCAGAGGGCGATTAGCGCGATAACGGCCGGCACATGCGCGAGGACTAGCAACGGAACGACGAGTCGACCGAGGCCGAGGGAACTGCCCAGGGTGCGGACACCAGTTCCGAATATCGGGAGCGAGAGCAACGCTCCGAGTGTTATCACGCCTCGTATGGACAGCGACTGTTCGTCGATGACGTGACGGAGATGCCGAATATGGTCACGTATCACGAACACTGCACCTCCTCTGTGACGGCTGAGGGCGGGTTCTGGGCTGTGTCTGTCCTCCATTTTTAGGCTTACCTAAACACATTCAGGCCCGACTGCGACCAGGTACACGAAAATGCTTTGCACGAACGTGTTCGACACCTCGGAATGATTAGTTGACAAATCCTGGGTGGAGATGAGCAGGACTCTAAAGGCTGCCAATCGGCCTTTTGACCGTCAGACTTGGCCCGCAAGCCGTGATTCGACCTGCGGGAACAGGACGTTGTTCTCCTTGTGGACGTGCATATGTGTGTCCTGTTCCAGTGTTTCGAGTCGTTCGAGCAGGCTCTGATAGCTCGGACAGGCGTCGTCCGGAACCGCGTACCCGTCGCTCAGCTCTGCGATCCGTTCGAGGTGCTCGGCCGTCGCTTCGTGGTCCGATTCGAGGTCCGCGAGCGCCTCGTCCAGACGCGCTCTTTCCTTGCCTGTGAGTTCGTCTCCGCTGTCGAGCTTCTCGATGACGGGGAACACGTCCTGTTCCTCCTCTGTCGTGTGCTGACGCATCTCCTCGGCCAGTTCGAGGACTTCCCGCTCGATGTCCGCCAGCTCTGGATGCTCTTCCGCGTGGACGCTCCGAACTTTCTCAGCGAGTTGTTCCAGGGCTGGCAGCTCCTCGCGGAGGTACTGATGGTGGCTGTCGACGACGTGTTCGATGAGGGCAGTCATCGATTCCCATTCGTCCCCGCGCTCCTCCCTTTTTCGACGCGCCTCGTCCAGTTGCTCCCGGACGGCATCGAGATCGAGGTCCGCTTCGGTACAGGCTGTCCGGAGCATCTGGTCACCGCCACAGCAGAAATCGAGCCCGACTGCTTCGAAGACGCGAGCGAACGCCGGGTTCTCTCTGACGAGTGCGCCGAGCGGTCGGTCCGGATCGATTGGTTCAGTCATTGGTAGCTGTTACTTGCGTTCGTTGTAGGGAGCGCTCTGTTCCCCTGTTCTCGGCGTTTGGGCCCGTAGTCCATGGTCAGAACGGGACCTCCGTCTCTTCGTCGGCTGACTCGTCGACGGTCGTCTCGGCCTTTCCGATCAGGACTCTGAACTCACCGGGGTCCTGCTGGCGGTAGGTCCAGCGGAACTCCGGGCCCGCCTCGGCCTCGAACTGGTGGTACAGCGGCTTGGGGTCGTGGTCGTTCACCAGCACGAATCCGCTCCCGGTGTCCAGTTCGGCGTACGCCTCGAAGATCTGCTCGTGTCGCTGTGCCGGCGGGAGATCTCTGACATCGAGTTCGTCGGTAATCTCGACTGACTCGTCGTCAGATGGGGCTTCCGACCCGTCATCTGCAGCGGTATCCGATTCACCGGACTCTCCTGTCCTCTCAGTTTTCGTGATCTGGACGCGGCAGCGGCCGGGCTCAGATTCGACGACCTCCCAGGCGAACGCGTCGCCGTACCGCTGTCTGAACTCCCGTTGCAGGGGCCGCGGCTCGTGTGGGGCGATGAGTTCCATCGTCCCGCCCTCGGGTATCATTCCGTATCGGTGATGGATCGTCGGATGCCGCTCCTGTTTGGGGATTTCGCGGACGTCGTACCGCGTAACGATGTCTTCACCGGTGGCCTCGGAATCGCCGGTCTTGACGATCTCGACCTGCCATTCGCCGCCGCCCTGACTCGTGTAGTCCCACTCGATTACGTCCCCATGCATCGATTTGAGCTCGTGATACAGCGGCTTGGGGTTGTGGTCGTTGACGAGGACGAACCCGTCACCCGCCGCCAGACCGTCGAAGATATCCAGAAGCGCCTCGTGTCGTCGTTGTGGCTTCAGGTCACGGACGTCGATTGTGGGGTGCGACTCGTCCCCGAGCGGTTCGCCGACGGTCACCTGCAGCTCTCGCGGCTCTACGTCGGGATGTGCGTATTCCCACTCCAGCGACCGGTCCTGTTCCAGCTGGTAGCGCACCAGTTGGGGGTCGATATCCCTGTCGGCCACGACTTCGATGGTATCACCGACCTCGGCTCCCGACAGTACGTCGAAGAGCTGTTCACGGCGTTGTCTTTCCGACTGGTCTCGCAACTGAATCTCTCTTGGCATCTCTATACTGGATGGTACACAAGTGGACTGATGTCACCTGTCCCGAAGGGGTTCGGCAGCATCCCGATCGCTCCACCGATTGCACGGTGCCCAGTCAGGGTATCCCGTCACTGTCGTACCCATTTCGAGACTGAGAACGGGCCGCGGATCCGCTCGCTAATACGTTCGCCGTCACGGTCTTCCGCTGACTTGTTTGACGACGTGGAACGGGCGGTTCCGAATCGGCGAGGGATTCGATAGCGGGTGCTGACACCACTCCCCGTCTATGGAACGCACTGCTCGCCGTCGCCGCCTGCCTCTGGACAGTGGCCCAGACAGGCTCCACCCACATGACTTCGGAGACGAAACACACCGTTTTTCGGGAGGAGGAAGCCGATATCGAACGCCGTCTGTTCGTCGAGGGTCGTATCTAACACCGATTCGAAGAAGGTGGAAACGACGCAGAAACGCCACCCAACCTCCGTCACGAGAGCGTCCCCGCGATCCGTGAGCGTCACTCCCTGATATTTTTCGTAGTCCACCAGTCCCCGCTCGTCGAGTTTCGACACCATCTCCGTGACGCTGGCCGGGGTCACGTTCAAGAACTCCTGCAGTTCCCCGGTCGAAACCCGCTCTGTGGGAGATTCCGAGAGGACAGAGACGGCGAAGAGATATCGGCCTGCGCTCCGCTCGATATCGGAAACCGACGGCGTGAGCGACGAAGCGGACCCTGTTTGCGATTCTGAGGACATATCTCTTGGTCTCTCAGCTATTGCGGAAAGTGTAGTCCCGAACCCCTTCGCTCTGTCTCGGGTACGAAATCGACCGAACATCTCCGGCCCCAGGGTTTTGATTAGGTGTGCCTAAAACTGGGTTGCTCATGGGTACGGGAGAAGGTGAAAACGGGGCGATCTCGTTGCTCGGTATCAGACGTATTGCTGACGGCTCGCCGACTCGCCGGGCGGTGTCGGTTCGGTCCACGCTGCTCCTCGCCAGCCTCGTTTCGCTTGCTGGATTCGCTTGGGTGGAAACGGGGACGACACTCGTGGACTGGGGGGTCCGGCTCGCTCACGTCGGCGCGTTCTCGCTGTGGTTCGGCGGCGCGATGTGGCACAACTTCGTCGTCTTGCCGACAGTACGGTCCCGACCCGACGCCGGTGAGGCGCTGAAACCACAGGCACACGCGTTCCGCCGCCACCTCCCCGTCGTTATCTCGGTCGTATTCGTGACCGGCGTCTACCAGACTGCCGGCCTCATCGGGTTGTCCGCTCTAGCGCTGCTCGCTTCACCGATTGGGCACCTTGTCGCTGTCAAACTGCTCGTCCTCGCCGTCTTGACCGCAATGGTTGCCGCCAGCTTCAAGCGAAACGGGTAGTCGGCTTTACGGACCGCCACCACGGCCGAGTCGGCATCTCGCGCCGACTGTCTTCGGGTCACGAGGTCCGTTCGCCGGTAATCGTCCACAGCGTACTCTGTATCGATTTGCCCACAAAGTACCCGATAAGACCCCATAGAACGCTACTTTCGACGCCCTGCAACACGGCTCCGACACCAGCACAGAGGACACCGAGGACAACGCCGGGATAGTTCTGTGCAGGCGATAGTACTTCCATAGACCCTTTCAGCTATTTGTAAAAAAGAGCATTTGTCCGAACCTGTTCGTGTCTGCATTGACAGACCGCTACCGAATTATAGTAACAATTGAAACGATTTCCAACGGCTACTATAGCTGTGGCTGGTCGGGGATACCCTCTTGACGGTGATTCGGGTCCCACCGACTGGGGCGGAGCCCTCGTATTATCGACTGACGCCGACGGAAGCACGCTTTTGAACTACAGAACGGGCGTTCTAAACTCGCAAAACTCACCTTGTAATCTCGTCGCCGCTCGTCCCCATCAGCCAGCGACAATCGAATACATTCAACTACCAACCGCATTCGTTTCGGCCCGTTTGAACAGCCGACGGGTCGCCTACGAGTCCACAGTATCGCCGCCGGCGACACTTTGTTCTGTCGGCGGCTGAATGGTCAGGTGGTCCCGCTTCGATTCGATGAGGGACGCCGGCAATCGAATGTCGCCGTCGGAATCCCGCTCAACGCCGAATATCTCTTGAACCTCGCTGTTGATGACAATCGTCTGAAGTTCTCCCGTAGCTGTATCGAGCGTAATGTTTTGCAGTGTGCCGACTTCGCGGCCATCGGTACTCACGACCCGGACGTTGGAGAGCTGGTTTGCGAGGACCGTTCGCATATTAGTCACTCATCCCGAAATTACCATAAAAATACTGATCTCTCCCAACTTCCCACGCCCTGTCGTCTCTTATTGCAAAACGACTGCATATGTTGATGGCATGAACATCGCCGACGCTGAAATGGCAAAACAGAGATGACCGTTTGCAGCAGAGCGGCCTCGCCGGCCCTCCAAGCTGATTAGTACTGCCGAGTTCAACGTGGTTTTAAGCTATCGCAGACGGTTTTTCAGTCCCACCGTAACTGCTAATCGTATGCCAGTGAATTGCCCTCCATCTGCAGTCCAGTACTGTCTGCAGTATCGCCCTCGAATACATGCACAGTTGCCCGCTCTGCGGGAGGTGGTTCTGTGAGGGTTCGGTCGGTGGCGCTGGCCGCGGTGCTTATCGCCGCAACGGCGACGGCTCCGGGGCTGGCCGCTGCGGAGCAGCAGGCCACGGTCTCAGAGGACAGTTTCCCGCTGCACTCAGACGAACAGCAGGTGGTCACCGGGGAGACAACGCTGGACCCCGGAACGGAGATTGCTGTCGAAATAGTGTCAAGAGAGTCGTCGTCCCCGTTTGTCTACAAAAGAGATGCCAAAGTGCAGTCCAACGGAACGTTCGCCGCCCAGTTCGACATGTCTAGGGTGTCGGCGAACACATCCTACAAACTGTCCGCTTATGCTGACGCTGACAAGCTGTATGAACGTAATGGAACCGTCGAAGAGTGCGAAAGCAACTGTACTGACGCCACAGCGGCGGCAGAGCCGGGGGTAGCTGCTAAACAACAGGCTACGGTCTCAGAGGACAGCTTCCCGCTGTATCCATATCCCCAACAGGTTATCACCGGGGAGACCACGCTGGAATCCGGGACGGAGATGACTGTCAGACTTGTGTCGGAAGATGCGTCGTCCCCGTTTCTCAAACAAAGAGAGGTCAGAGTGCAGCCCAATGGGACGTTCGTCGCCCAGTTCGACATGTCTGGGGTGCCGGCGAACACGTCCTACGAACTGTCCGCGCACGTCGACGGTGACACGCTGTTTGAACGGACTGGAACCGTCGCTGAGTGCGACAGCAACTGTACTGACCCGGTACCGGATATCCAGACTCCGACAGAGACTGACGAGGACGAAAACGTCGTCACGGTCTCTCAGGGAGAAACCGCTGAAATTCCGGTCTCGATGACTGATGGCGGGAACAAAACGCTCTCCGTCGGCAGCGAGGCAGTCAATTATCAGATCAACGCGACTGTCAGCGACGACGACGAGGACGGTGAGGTGCTGGTCCTCTTCGACACCGCGGCTGCCGGCACCGACGCGGAGACCCTCAGTGTCGCGGACGACGGCGACTCGCTCACCGTGACTGCGACAGAGCCGGAACTCCCGTCGACGCTTGCCCCCGCCGCGTACACCTACCGCGTGTTCGACGGCACGACCGACGATTCGCCGACCGTCGGGACGCTCATTATCGAAGGAAACGAGACGGCAAACGAGGAGTTCGAGGTCGAGGAGACAGCCGAATTCGGTTTCGAGGAATCGGTGTCCCGAGTTCAACAGGGGGACACCGGTCGGATTCCAATCGTCCTCGCAACCGCTGACGCGGCCACTGTCTCTATCGGGAGCCCGGCCACCAACTACGAGATCAATGCGACCGTCCGCGACGGGAACGGCGATGATCGTGTCGTCCTCCTGTTCGACACCACGGCGGCCGGCCACGACGAACCCACCCTCGAAACCGCGGCGGACGCCGACGCCGTCGCAGTCGAGTCCGGTTCGGAGGTCGCCCTCGATTCGCAACTCGCCGCGGCGAGCTATGAATTGTCGCTGTTTCGCGGGACCGAGGCGGCCGACGAACCCGATGCGGTCGGCACGCTACTGATCACTGATGGCACCAACTCGTCTGCGGATGCGTCCTCCGACGGCGTCGATTCAGTTACCGGCGAAACGCCGGCCCCAGGGCAGTCACAGGACGGTGATTTCGGAATCGGTACCGGCGCTCTCGCCGTCGGTGGCATCCTCGCCATCGCTGGTGTGGGGATCTGCCTGCGGTCTCTTATGAACTGACGCTTCGCCTGACGTCCGCAGGCCGCTTTTCGAAGCAGTATCGGGGCACAGCAAGTCGGCTTTTCTATCAGGGTGATCGTCCCTATTGACCAAACTATACCGTTATCGTTGGGGCTAGATCAGTGAGCGATGCTTTCCTGCCCGCAGATCGCCGCAGCGGAAGTGTCGGCTCGGCTACGGAACTCGCTCAGGCTTGCCCGTCAACCAGTAGGGCGGCTATACCAAGCACCGTGAGACAGAGGCAGAAAAACAGCAGGCCCGGTTCGATGACCTCGAAAACGAATCTAGCGACAGCGTTCGTCCCACTGACCGGCCCTGCGTTCGGACTCGCCGGAGCCAAAACCCCGTCGCCTGCGGTCGCGGTCGCCAGTTTCTCCGCGCCCCATTGGACGAAGAGGCTCGCGAAGCCGATGAGTCCCAGCCCAGTGACGACATCAGCCATCGACTGCTGGAGACGCGGCTCCAGGTCTCGGTCGCCGACGAGCACAATCGGATCGCTTGCGGGACCGTACACGGTCATCTCGTTACCCTTCGAGGAGTAGACCGTCTCGACCGGTTCGATGAGCTCTGCGTCTTCGAGATTCGAGACGTGGTAGTGGACGTTCTGGACCGACGTGTCACACCGGTCCGCTATCTCGGACGGCGTTCCAGGCTCGTCGTACAGCGTGCGGAACAGCGACCGGCTGGTGTCCGATGCGAGAGCGTCGAGAACGTCGTCGGTTTCGTTCTCCGCAACACCGAGTACCCGCGGTGATTCGTCTGCTGTCCCGGTCCGCTCCTGTAACGTTTCGATAGGGCTCGACATGGGTCACTGTCGGATATATGATACGGCACTCTTCAAAGGTCTGTGGCTGGGTTAAAACGAGTTTTAACCATCAGTACGGTTCTGTGCAGCCCGGACCGCGCGGACTGGCTCGACCGCCCCGTGGCCGGTTCCGTTGTCGAGTCCCGGTCGTCCCACGTCTCTCGTGGTCCGTTCCAGCAGGTGTTCGGTTTCGCGGGGGGACAGCGACTCGTTTGCATCCAGCAGCAAGGCTGCGGTGCCACCGACGTAGGGGACTGCGGCCGAAGAGCCGACGAAGCCGTCAGGTGCTGCGGCGGCGAACTGTCTATCCGGGGCCACGACGTCGACGCCGACCCGGTTATCGACTGTCGGGCCTCGTGAACTGAACGGTTCGAGCTGGTCGATACGGCTGTTGTACGCCCCGACAGTGATGGCTTTCCGGGCCGTGCCCGGAGCCACAATGCTGTTCCGAGTCGTCGTGTGCTGGAGGTCGTGCGTCGGTGACACGAGCCGGAGCCGCGCGCCAGTCGGCGATGCTGGCCCTCGAACGACGAGATAGTAGTCGCCGGGTCTGACGTCGGCAACGATACGCTCGTTTGGTACATCGTCACCGCGGTAGGGCTGTGAGCGGGCGACGAGACGGGAGTCGGTTCCGTTCGTCCGGTACAGTTCGACTGTGTACTCCTCGTCTGCGTGGCCCCGGTCCCACGAGAGCCAGACCGTGATTTCGGTCCCGCCTCGAACGTAATTCTCCCGACTCCCGTTGGTAAACGTGACCGTCCGATTCTTTACGTCCTCGGACGTGTACTGCCCCGACCAGTGGGATTGCGCGAGATTACCGGCTGGGGCGATGAACACTGACCCACTCTCCGTCGCTCGCGTCGCACTCCGGGCGACCGGTCCGGTTCCATCGCCTGGCTGCCCGTAGAACGAAACGGGTGCGACAATCACGTCGACATCCGCTTGAACGAGCCAGTTGACTGCCTGTCGGTAACTGTCGACGCTATCGACCCGGGCGAGATAGAGGTCGGCGTCCGGTGCGGTCCGCGACACGACGGCGGCCGTCGCGGTTCCGTGTGCCTCCCGTGTGTCGTCTACGGACCCACCGCCGAAGCTCCGTGTTTCGGTGACCTGTCCGGCAATCGTTTCTGACTCCGTATCGAATCCGGTCGGATCGACGATGCCGACCGAGACGTTCGAACCTGTGACCCCGGCCGTGTGGAGACGTGCGAACCGGCCGGCTGCTCCGTCCGACACCGATACTGATGCGGCATCGGCCCTGTCCGGGCGGGAGTCTGTTGGCCCTGTCACTGCGAGCATTGCGATGCTACCAGTGAGTGATACGATTGCGACGACGGCCAGTAGCAGCACAGTCCGATCACGCACTGCTGACCACCTGCCGCGATACGCCCGTCGGTCTGTGGGGAGCCAGTCTCTCAGCGAACACTGCCCGGGAATCGAGTGCCGTACCGAGATGTCCGGCTGCTCGGTGATACATATCGCAGAACACGTCGCCTGTGAAAACCGACGCACGTACATTCACATAGCAACAGTATAACCGGCATACACGTCGTTTCATGGTTACTTTCGGTCTGTGGTGTGGGTCTCAACTGTAGTACCAACGCACTGTTAATTGAGCAGTCGACAACGGGGAGGGCGGGGTGTGCCCGTTGCCGTGTGGACACCCGGACTGGGATGGATTCCGATTCGTGGAAACCGGCGGCATACGGGGAGGGCGCTGGCAGCCGGGAACCGTCTCAGGCGGTCGCCGGCGTTTGCCCCGTCGGTCGGGAGCATACTAAAGCTACCAGAGACTAAAAACTGGTTTTAAACGTCGAGAGCTGTGGGTTGTGGCCGATTCACACACCTTGGTACTCGTCGTCGACGGATTTGCACCGGACTGCGAGATGGAAGATAATTTTGGGTCGGCCATCGGATTCCGACTGGATGTTGTGCCCTGATATTGGCCTGCCGAGATTCAGCAGCGGGCCGTTGGTTCCCGTTGTAGCGTACCTCCTGGTAATTGTCGTCCTCTCCGGACTGGTGATCATCTCCCCCGGCGCATCGCCGCCGCCCGTCTTGGGAATGCTCTGGGGTGTCTTCCTCGTCGCACTCACCGTTGGTGCGCTCAGAATTGAGACCGTCTCACCGCGCTCTCTGCTCCCGCCTGTTCGCACACTGATACCCGTGATCGGGGTGGTCATCGCGTTCTGGGGACTGTACAACCTTGTTGCGGTCGCCCTCGCGGTGGGTGGGATCTCCGGGTTCGACGCCTCGCTGTCGAGAACCGCTGCCCACCCGCTGCTGTATCTCGCGGCGCTTTTCAGTTCGCTTCTGTTCACTGCGATCCCGGAAGAACTCCTCTTTCGCACGTACCTGCAGGAGAAATTCACGAGGCTGGCCGGCGGGGCGACTCGGCGTGCGGTGCTGGCTGGTATCGGCCTTGTCGCAGTCCTATTTGCTCTGTTTCATCTCCCGCGGTGGTTTCTCGCATCGGGGCACGGCGTCGGTTCCGCGCTGGCAGCCAGACTCCTCGGACTGACGCTCATGGGACTCGCTTACGGGAGCGTATACGCACTGACGGGCAACCTCTGGCTCGTCGCCCTGTTCCATGCATCGATGAATCAGCCGCCGGTAATCGTATCGGTGCATATCCCGACCGAGCTACATCTGGTAGCGAGTGTGATCGAGTATGCCGCCATCGTCTCGCTTGTCTACCTGACTGTTCGGGTGGTCGAATCCGGCGGGACACCGCTGATCTGGTCACGGCGGAACAACCCTGCCTCGACCGGGGACTGATACTGCCGGCTGTACGTCTGTGAAGAATCTCGCCACTTCGGGGTGGCGAATCTCTTGAAATAGTTACAGCCGGCAGTATGAGCAGTCGCTCCGCAGTTGAGGTGTGGTCCGGGCCGTACGTGTTCCACTTTGTGTAGATGGCAACCAACCGTAACAGGCGGAGAGAGACTGGGCTTTATTTCCGCTTCGTACAGAGACGTGACCATGGATCTACAGACGGAAACCTGGACTGATATGGCGGCTGTCGAGACGAGCCTGGCGCTGCTTCCCGTCGGGAGCACGGAGCAACACGGACCACACGCGCCGCTCGGGACGGACACGCTCGACGCCGAGGCGGTCGCCGAACGCGGTGCCGAGCGGTACGACGACCCTGTCGTTGTCGCACCGGCAGTCCCCGTCGGCGTCGCCGAGGAGCACCGGGCGTTCACCGGCACGCTGTGGACCTCCGAATCGACGTTTCGGTCCTACGTCCGTGACATCGTCCGGAGCCTCGCCAGCCACGGCTGGGACCATGTGGTGCTGGTCAACGGCCACGGCGGCAACATCGACGCCTTGCGGGAAGTGTCCGGCAAGATAACCCGCCACGACGAGGCCTTCGCCGTCCCGTTCACGTGGTTCGACGCGGTCGGTGACCACAGCGCCGACATGGGTCACGGCGGGCCGCTGGAGACCTCGCTGCTCCGGCATATGAATCCCGAAACAGTCCACGAGGACCGACTGGACGAGGCCGCGGACGGTGGCAGCGACGGCTGGGGGGAGTGGCAAAGCGGCGTCAACCTCGCGTTCGATTCAGACGAGTTCACCGAAAACGGTGTCGTCGGTGACCCGCGGGAGGGGAGCGCCGAACGCGGGGAGACGCTGCTGGAGCTGGCGACCGAGTCTCTCGTCGACCTCCTCGATGAGATCGCGGACCGACCGGCCGGACCGCGCGAGTGAGAGCTGAGCCAAGAGCAGACAGCTTATATTAAAATTACACTATTTGGTCAGTCTTCAACAGAGTTCACACACGTTTCTCAGTCAAAAGTCTATGATGTCGTTAGTATGGCTAAATATATGTCCAAATCTAGTATTTAGAGTTAGATCATAATCAGATATGGTTGTATATGCAAAATATGTTGGTGTATCTTGTGGGACAGCTCATGATTCCACGTATTGGCTGGAAGCGGACGCCCCGGTTCAGTCGTCGCCCGCCCCTCGCTTCCGGATCTGTTTCCCACCGGCGTCTGGCGTCCGGAGCACCGCTTCGTCCGTTTCCGGTCCCAGGACTTCCACGCGGACGCTCGACACTTTGTACTCGGGGATGCCGGCGGTCGGGTCGAACGTCTCGCCGGTAAGCTTGTTGACCGCGCCAGCTGCGAAGTGCATCGGGATGAACAGCGTCCCCGGGCCGACGCGGTCGGTGACCTGTGCCTTGACGACGATATCGCCCCGCCGGGACTCGACGCGGACGTACTCGCCGTCGGCGATGCCGAGCTTCTCGGCCGTCTCGGGATGTACTTCGACGAAGCTCTCGCCGACGTGGCTCATCAGCCCCTCGACACGGCGGGTAATCTGTCCTGTGTGCCAGTGATACAGCACGCGCCCGGAGGTAAGCGTCAGCGGGAACTCCTCGTCGGGAATCTCGCCGGGGTGTCCGCCGTCGGCGGGAACGAAGCGGGCCTTCCCGTCCTCGAAGTTGAAGTTCCCCTCGTCGTAGTCATAGAGGTACGGCGTGCCATCGTGGTCCTCGTCCCAGCAAGGCCACTGCAGGCCATGTTCTTCGCCGGATTCGAGCCGGTCGTACGTGACGCCGCCGTAGATGGGCGCGAGCGAGTTGATTTCGTCCATGACCTCCCGCGGGTGGTCGTAATCCCAGTCGTAGCCGAGGTGACGGGCCAACGCCTGCGTGATTTCCCAGTCCTGACGGGCCTTGCCCGGCGGCTCAGACGTGGGTCGAACCCGCTGGATGCGTCGCTCCGTATTGGTGAACGTGCCGTGTTTCTCCGGCGACGTGGCCGCAGGGAGCACCACGTCGGCGTACTCCGCCGTTTCGGTCATGAAGATGTCCTGCACGACGAGGAACTCTAGGTCTTCCAGAGCCTCGGCGGCGTGCTGGATATCGGGTTCCGAGAGCGCCGGGTTCTCGCCGACGACGTACATTCCCCGAAGGTTCCCCGCGTGAGCCTCGGCGAGCATCTCTGGTACTTTGAGTCCGGGCTCCTTGGGCGGGCGCTCGCCCCACGCGTCGGCGAACTTCTCGCCGACCTCGTCGTCGGCTGGGTTCTGATAGCCCGGCAAGCTCCCCGGAAGCGTCCCCATGTCGCCACCGCCGCCCTGCACGTTGTTCTGGCCGCGGAACGGCGAGAGGCCGGCTCCCGGCTTGCCGACCTGCCCGAGGACGAGCGCGAGGTCGGCCATCGCGATGAGGTTTTCCGTGCCGTGGCTCTGCTGGGTCATCCCCATCGCCCAGCCGAAGACGACGCTGTCGGCCTCGGCGAGTGTCTCGGCCGCCGAGGCGAGTTCTTCCGGCGACACGCCCGCCAGGTCTTCGACTTTCTCGGGCGTGAACGCCTGGACTTTCTCCCTGACTTCCTCGAAGTTCCTCGTGTTGCGTTCGATGAAGTCCGCGTCGTGGAGGTCGTGTTCGATGATGTACCGAATCAGGCCGTTGAGCCAGGCCACGTCGTAGCCGGGATTGGTCCGGGTGTACTGGTCGGCGTGCTCGGCGATGCCGATTTTCCGCGGGTCGAACACGACGAGGTCGGCCCCGTCGCGGACGTTCTGCTTGATTCGCGTGGCGAGCACCGGGTGTGACTCCGTGGTGTTGGAGCCGCTGATGAGGTAGGCGTCGGCCTCGCCGATATCCTCGTTGATGCGGTTGGTCATCGCGCCGTAGCCGAGCGTCTGCTGGAGCGCGGCGACTGTCGAGGAGTGACACAGCCGGGCGCAGTTGTCGATGTTCTTCGTGCCAAGGACCTGCCGGGCGAACTTCTGGACGAGGTACGCCTCCTCGTTGCTGCCCTTCGAGGAGGCCAGACAGCCCAGCGAGTCGATGCCGTGCTGGTCCTGAATCTCGGTGAAGCGCTCGGCCACATAATCGAGCGCCTCCTCCCAGGTCGTCGGTTCGAGTTCGCCGTCGTCGTTGCGGAGCAGCGGCTCGGTGACCCGCTGTTTGCTGTTGGCGAACTCGTGGCCGAACTTCCCTTTCACGCAGGTCGAGAAGTTGTTCGCGGGCGCGTTGTCAGGGTCATCTACCGGGACGACGCCGAGCGAGTCGCCGTCCTTGCCCCACATCTCGAACCGGCAGCCGACGGCGCAGAACCCGCAGGTCGTTTCCTGCTTGTCGATTTTCGAGAGGCGGTAGTCGCTGACCGCGCTGGCGATGTCGAACAGTCGGCCCTCGGGCATCGTGTTCGCCGCGATGCTCTCGGCGGTGTGTTCGCCGGCGAGGAACGCCTTCTTCCCGTAGTCCTTGGCGATGTCGCCGGCCCGCCGTTTCGCCGCAGACGCGAATCTGGCGAGGCCTTGCTTCCCCTTCGCCGCTCTCGGGTCGTCGGGTTCGAATCCGCGATTCGGTGCTGTGGTGTCGTCGATTGTCTCGACGTCCTCGTGCTCGATGACTTTCCCGATGGAGTTTCGTTGGGTAAAGCCGGGCAACGGGAGCGTCGCCGCGCCGTCGATGCCCTTCTCTGTCAGCGATCCAGTGGGGCAGACGGTGGCGCAGTGGCCACATGAGACACACTCCGAGTCGTGCATGGTTTCGGCGTCGGACTGGAAGCCGATACGGGTGTCCTCGCCGTGGCCCTCGATACGGAGGACGCCCTCGACCTGCACGTCGTTGCAGGCGTCGACACAGCGGTTACAGAGGATGCACTTGTTACGGTCGATCTGGATGAACGAGGAGGTGTCGTCGATGGGTTCGTACTGGTCGCGCTCGTCGAAGACGCCGTAGCGGGGGTGGTCGACGTCCTCGCTGATGGCGGCGTCCTGCAGTTCACAGCGGCCGTTGCCGCTGCAGGTGGTACACCGGAGGTTGTGGTTCGACAGCACGAGGTCGAGATTGACGCTACGGGCCTCCTCGGCGTCAGGGGTGTCTGTCGAGACGGTGAGGCCGTCCTCGGCGGGGAACGAACACGACGGGACGAGGCCGTGTTCGTCGGTCTCGACCATGCAGGTGCGACACTCGCTGCGCGGGCCGATCTCGTCGCTGCAGTCCCCATCGCGGTCGTAGTAACACAGGGCCGGAACATCGGCGTCGTCTTCGACGCCCTCCGCACCGGGGTCGACACTGACGATATCGTCGTCGAGGTCCTGCAGCGCGTCGATGATGGTCGACCCCGGGGCGACCGTGACCCGCTCGCCGTCGACGGTAAGCGTCGTCGGGTCGTCTGTGTCGGTTCCCACGTCGGGGTCGTTGGCGGTGCCGGTCTCGAACTCGTGAGTGACTGGCGTCTCAGGCTGTGGGTCGTGTAGGTCCGGAACTCGTGGAATCGATTTATCTGTGCTCATAGTTTCTCCGTACAGGTGCCGCTGGGACAGTGGCCGTCGGTGTGAGCGCGGAACTCAGGTTCGAACTCGTCGATGGCTGTGCTCACTGGCCGCGGCGCGTGCGCGCCGGTCTGGCAGTTACTCGACTGACGCATCACGCGACCGAGTTCACGTATCTTGTCGCTCTCGAACGAGCCATCGTATATGTCGCGCAGGAGTTCAGCGAGCTGTTTCGTCCCCTCGCGGCCGGGGACGCACCGACCGCTGTTCTCCATCGACGCGAACCGTGCCCGTTTTCCGACCGTCTCGACGGTACATCGATCGCTGTCGAACAGTTCGACGACGCCGTTGGTGCCGAGGCCAGCGGTTCGGAGAGACTGGGCGGTCGGTGCCATGTCGAGGCCGCGAGTGACACCGCCGAGAACGCCGCCAACACAGGCCATCTTGAACGAACCGTCCATCTCGACTGCCTCGCGAACCGCCGCGAGGCTTGCGCTCGACCTGAGTTCGACTGTCGCCTGGTTGGCAACGTCGCCGGTGACAGTCACGATTCGCGTTCCGGGGTCAGCGGCGTCAGCGTCGACGCTATCGGGCTCGGCGACGGCTCGCTGAACCTGCGCGAACGTCCGCGGTGTGTGGACGACTGTTGGGCGGCCGTACAGGCCTCGTTTGGCCGGTGATGGCGGCTGGAGCCGCGGTTCTACGCGGTCGGCCCCTTCCAGTGCTTCGAGCGCCGCCGTGGGCTCGCCGGCGCGGAATTCGTCCGGGCCGGCTACCAACTGTGGAACGACAGGGAGGGTGTCGGCGGCTGCGTCGATTGCCTCGCGGAGGTGCGCCTGCAAGTCGGTCTCCGACTCGTTTACATAGACGACAGCGTCGCCAGCGTCCACGTACTCAGCGACCGCCGCAATCCCGTCGAGGACTGCCATCGGTGTGCCGGACAGGAGCGTGTCGTCGCCCGTCGGGAGGTCGCTGGCGTCGTTGGCGTTACAGACGACCACTGGGTCACCGTCGGTTTCGCTGGCTGTTTCCCACGTATCGGCGACCGGTTCGTCAGCGGCGGCGTCCCCGCGACCGCGGCCCAGCAGCCCGGCTCCCGCTGCAACGTCGGCGGTCCGTTGGGTTGAGACGAACGACCAGTCGGCCGGCGAAAGCGGGGCGACCCAGCCACAGGGGCCCAGTACGTTGCGGCGGCCGACTGAGAGCGGGCCACGCTCCGGGGCGGGGAGCGACGCCGTTTCGGGGTCGTGCTCGACGACAGCGTCCGCATCGGCTGTCGGTACTGTCCCCGCTTCCAGTTCGTCGATGAGGTCACGGACGGTCGCCGGTGACGGGTCGCTGTAGAAGGCTGTCCGTCCGCTACGTGTAACCATCACTAGCGGTGTGGCTGCTGTGATGCCCGTTGGCCCTGTCCTGACGACCGGTGTCGAGTCCGCCGTCGTCCGCGCCGCGGCGAGGACCCGGTCCCCGTTCTGTGATCGGCCGTCCGTCGACACCCGGACGGCGGTCGAATGAGCGAGGGCCGTGGTTTCCCGTGTCATACTCTGTGCCTCGTGTTGAACGATTAAAAACCCCAGCCGAGCGGTCCCGGGACCACTGGTTGCAGTGGCGTCATCGACCCACACAACATATCACTTGCTTACACAATAATGGGACAGCGCTGGCCGAGTCGTTCCGCTGAAACAATGAGGCAGCGGGACGTTACCCCCAATCGAAATCATGAACCCACGGTTCGAGGAAGTCAAGACGGAGGCGTCAGCCGCGATAACCGAGGCCGACCTGCGCTCGGTGTACACCGGCATTATCCACGAGGACGGCCGCCACGAGTACTATTTCGGTAACGACACCGAGGAGGCGGCCGAACTCCGCGAGGCAGCGGCCATACAGCTCGGAATGTTGCTTCGCGTCCTTGCGGACCGCTCGGACAGTAGCGTCGACGAACTGACGACGCTCGCCGCAGAGCGAGCAGAACAGATGGAGTTGCGATAAGATACGGAACGGCCGCGCTCGCTACTCGGTGGTCGCGATAGCTTCGATTTCGACCGCTGCACCTTTCGGGACCGCACCAACGCCGACGGCGCTCCGCGCCGGTGGCTCCGATTCGAAAAACTCGCTGTAGGCCTCGTTGAACGAGTCGAAGTCGTCGATGTCGTCGAGATAGACGGTTGTCTTGAGTACGTCGTCCAGCGAGAGGTCTTCTGACTCCAGAATCGCCGCGACATTGTGAAGGCACTGCCGCGTCTGGTCGGCGACTGGCTCGCCGTCGAGGAGTTCGCCGTCTGTCGTTAGCGGGAGCTGTCCGGCGGTGATGAGGAGGTCGCCGTTCGACGTTGCCTGACTGTACGCGCCGACCGCGGCCGGTGCCTCGTCGGTGCTGATTACGCGCTTCATATCCGGCCGTACCTGCCCCCATCTCATAAACCCCTGCTGTGACGGGGGACACTCACACAACGTTCTCGAAAGCCAACCAGTTGTGTCCAGTCACTGATTGATGACGACAATCGCTATCAGCGCCAGACCGATGCCGGCGGCTTTCGTCAACGTCATGGACTCCCCGAACGCGATAACGCCGATGACTGCGGCAGTGATGAAGTACATCCCGCCGATGGTGGACACGATCGACGTGGGCCCCACAGTCACGCCGACGAACGTCGAGACCACGCCGACGGCCGCCGCGACGCCCGCCGCGCCGGCAAACATCATCCCCCGGTTCGTGACGACGGACGATGCGTCTGAGACAACGACGTATATCCCGGTGACGACCGTTGCAGCGGCGTAGGACACGAACGCCGCGGTCTCCGGGTCCATTGTACTTGACGCGACGTTGCCAAACGCTATCCAGAACCCCCAGGCTATCATCGTTCCCAGTCCGAACAGGACGGCGGCGTTCATCTGTCCGCCCTCCAGATGAGTCGGCTCCAACTCTCTCTAAGCGTCCTTGGCGAACGGCGACACCCATGCTCGTGCAATCGACGCATTGATTTGGTCGTATGTGGCCCGCTGACTTGAGTTCGGTGCCCGCTCGCCGCGTGTTTTTTATATTGACTCCGACAAAAGTATGCTAATGGCTAACGTCCCAGAAGACTCGTCGGACCGGACGCTGGAGGACGTGTTCTATCCGGCTGACAGAGTCCCGTTCGTCGAGTGGGACGAGCTATCCGGCGCAAAACCGACGGTCGTCCTGACCGGGACGGTCGCGCTGCTGGCGTTCGTGACCGGCCTTTCGAATCTGAGTCAGGCGTCGCTTGCACTTAATGGCCCGCTGACCGCCGTCGTCGACCTTCCGCTACCGTTCGTCAGGTTCGGTGGGGTGTTGTTCGCGTTCGTCCTCGGCATCGTGACGGTCGGGCTCCAGCGGCGCAAACAACTCGCGTGGCGCGTGGCGGCCGTCGTGCTTCTCGGTTTGGTAGTACTGCCGCTTACCACGTTTCAGCCAACTGATATCCCGTTGTTGTTGCTGACGCTGGTCACGTACCCGCTGCTGGTCCGCAACCGTCACCGGTTCGACCAGTCTCTTGACCTCTCGCCGATTCAGATCGCATCGCTGTCGGCGATTTTTGGCGTCGTTCTCTACGGGACCGTGGGTGCCTACGGGCTGCGAGGCCAGTTCCTCGAACTCGACAGTTGGGGCGACGCCGTGTACTACGTCGTCGTCACAATCGCGACGGTTGGTTACGGCGATATCACACCTGTGACAGCGGAAGCACGGTGGTTCTCGCTCTCTATCATCCTGTTCGGAACCGGCGCGTTCACCGTCGCCGTAGGCGCGCTCATTGGCCCCGCTATCGAATCCAGAATGGCGACAGCGTTCGGAGTCATGACAGCATCAGAACTCACACTTCTCGAGGACCACATCGTGGTTCTGGGGTACGGAGACGTTACGGCATCGCTGCTCGAGGAGCTGGGCGACGAGACGGAGGTCGTCGTCGTCACGCCCGACGAGGAAACCGTCGCGTCGCTGCAGAGCGAGGACGTGAACCTGCTCACCGGCGACCCAACCGACGAGGACGTTCTCCGGGATGCACGCGTCGGGACTGCGAGTGGCGTTGTGGTGGGGAGTAACGACGACGCACGCGACGTGCTCGCGGTCATCGCAACGAAAAACGTCAATCCGGACATCAGAACAGTCGCGGCGGCGACCGCCGAGAAACACGTCGAAAAGTTCCGCGCTGTCGGGGCGGACGAAGTTATCAATCCCCGCTCTATCGGCGGGCGGCTCCTGGGCCAGTCGGTGCTGGGCCGCGGGTCGAGCGAAGCACTGCTGGACGGAATCGAGACGGACGGCGATGGACCCGAAGCCGACGCCCCCGAGTAAACTGTCTTGCAGCCTGCCACCGACAGGATCGAGACGCCCTGACTCCAGTTTGAAGCGCGCTGTGGGATAGTAATATATGTATTCGATACTGAATATCGACGCATGGCCACCTCAGACGCCAGTGGCATTTCGGAGATCGTCGGCCGGCTACTGGTGACACTGTGTGCCGCATCCGGGGCGCTCGTGCTTGCGGGGTTCTTCTTTCCGACGCTTGTCGGCGAAGCCGTGACTGGTCCAGCGTGGCTGACTATCGCCCTCGTGTTTTTCAGTTCGGGACTGTGTTACATCGCGCTGCTTCCGTACTCCGAAGACAACACCGCACCGGCCGCGGCCGATGTCCTGCTCCGCGTCCGGCGGACAAAGGTCAGACGGGCCATCAAAGAGTTCCTCACACAGCACGAGCCAGCCATCCTCGCGTTCCCGGTGCTCGTGTTCGCCGCGTTCTTCGGGCTCCAGATCGCATTCCCTGCCCGGACGACGGGTGCCGTCGACGCCGCTGCTGCCACAGTCCTTCGCGGCGGCGGCCCGCTGTTTCTCGCCGCGGTCTTCCTCTCGGTCTGTTACTGTCTGTTTCTGTTGCTTGGGCCCTGGGGCGAAATCAAACTCGGCGGTCCGGACACGGAGCCAAGCTACACGTATCCGACATACTTTACGCTCGTTTTCACCGCCGGCATCGCGGCCGGACTGGTGTTCTGGGGCCCCACTGAGGCCTTGTTTCACTACGACCAGCCACCGCCGTACATCGGGGCAGCAGCCGGGTCGCCGGGCGCCGTCAACGGCGCGCTTGTGTACACCCTCTTTCACTGGGGCGTCTCGGCCTGGAGCGCATACGCTGTCATCGGCGTCCCGATAGCGTACTTCGCGTTCACGCGGGGCGCTCCGCTCCGGGTCTCGACAGTGCTGGCCCCCTTGCTCGGTGTCGATGAGCTCGATTCGGCCTGGGCCACACTGGTCGATACGCTGGCCGTTTTTGCCACTATCGGGGGCATCGCCACCTCGGTCGCACTCGTGAGCGAGCAGTTCCTCGCCGGGATCAATTACCAGTGGGACGTGGCAGCCGGTGAGGTCGGGCCGGTCCTGTTCGTCGGCGGCTTGACCCTGATATTTGTTGTCTCCAGCGCGACTGGGATCCACCGTGGCATCCGTCGCATCGCCGGCCTCAATATCGTCTTGTTTGGCCTGTTCGCGCTTCTCATCGCCGCCGTCGGTCCACGGTTGTTCATTCTCCAGCGAGGAACGCAGGCACTCGGGACTTACGTGGTGGAGTTCGTTCCGTTGAGTCTTCACACGGGCGGGCAGTGGGTCGCGGCGTGGACCGTCTGGAACTGGTCGTGGTGGTTTTCGTGGGCACCCTTCGCAGGGCTGTTCATCGCCGCACTCTCCCGCGGTCGCCGGGTCAGAACTGTCGTGTTCACGAGTGTCGTTGCGACCTCGGCGGCGACGATGGTCTGGTTCCTACTGCTCGGTGGTACGTCGCTGTTCATCCAGCAGACGGGGCAGGCCGATATTCTCGCCGCGATCGCACAACGTGGCGGTTCGGAGGCGGTCGCCGGCTTCCCGCTGTTCGCGTCATTACCGCTTGGACAGCTTCTGATGTTCCTGTTTCTCGCGCTCATCATCGTGTTCATGGCCACGTCGGCGGACACCTCGACGCTCGTCGTCTCTGTTCTGGCAACGCGACGGGGGATGGCACCGTCGGCGACGCATATCGTCTTCTGGGGTATTTTTCAGGGTTCAGTCGCCGTTTCGGTGTTGCTTCTCGGTGGTGCTGAGACGCTTCAGGCCCTGGCCGTCCTGACTGGCGGCCCGTTCGCCGTAATATCACTTGTGGCGGTCGGCGGGCTGACCGTGACCTGGTACCGGGACGAGCAGGGCCACACCTCCCTCTTCCGACGCGCCGTCAGGAAACTGCCGGACATTCAGACGCATCACGATGTGGACCCACCAGAAAAGAAATAAACCGCGGGCGCTGCGGTTTCAGGCCTCGGCGATTCCGGTACAGAAGTTCTCGACGATCTGTTTCCCGGCGTCAGTGAGGATGCTCTCCGGATGGAACTGGACGCCGATGTGTGGTTTCTCGGCGTGCTGGACGCCCATCACGACGCCCTGCTCGTCGTTGGTGTAGGCCGTCTCCTCCAGCTCGTCCGGGAGCGCTGCCGCCTCAACGGCCAGCGAGTGATACCGCCCGACCTCGAACGGGTCGTTGATCCCGTCGTATAGCCTCGTTCCATCGTGGCGGACCTCCGAGGGCTTCCCGTGGACCACGCTCGGCGCGTGGCCGACAGGAGTCCCGTGGGCCGCACAGAGCGCCTGGTGGCCCAGACAGACGCCAAGCGCCGGGTACTCTGTCTCGGCGAACACGTCGATGGACACGCCGGCCTCTGCGGGCGTCCCGGGCCCCGGCGAGACGACGATGCCGTCCGGGTCGAGTTCGTGGATGCCCTCAACATCGATAGCGTCGTTCCGGCGGACCGTGACATCGTCGAACTCGCCGACGTACTGGACCAGATTGTAGGCGAAGGAATCGTAGTTGTCGATAATGAGTATCATCGCATCCCCTCCATCGGTTCGGTCTCGGATTCGACGGCGAACGACCCCTGTTCGCCGAGCGCCTCGTCGACGGCAGTAACGAGCGCCCGGGCCTTGTCCAGTGTCTCCCTGTACTCCGCCTCTGGAACGGAGTCGTGTACGATGCCGCTCCCGACGCGGAGGCGGTACTCGCCGTCGTAGTGAACCAGCGTCCTGATCGTGATGTTCAGCGTCGCTCGATCGTCGAAACCAAACATCCCGATACTGCCGGTGTAGGGCCCTCGTCGGGTCCGCTCCACCTCGTCGATAATCTCCATCGTCCGCGGCTTCGGCGCGCCGGTGATGGTTCCGCCGGGGAACACGGCTGCGACCGCGTCGGCAATGCTCACGTCGTCGCGTAATTCCCCTTCGATGAGAGACACGAGGTGCATCACCTCGGAATACCGGTCGACGCGGCGGTACTCGGCGACGTCGACGGACCCATACTCGCTGACCTTGCCGAGGTCATTGCGTTCGAGGTCGACCAGCATGGCGTGTTCAGCCCGCTCCTTCTCGTCGCTACAGAGGTCTGCCTCAAGGTCCTCGTCTTCGGACGGCGTCGCGCCTCGCGGCCGCGTTCCGGCAATCGGCTCCGTAAGCAACTGGTCGCCATCGACGTCCAGCAACAGCTCCGGGCTGGCGCTGACAAGGTCGACGCCGGGGAACTCAAGCAGGGCTGAGTACGGAGCCGGATTCACCCGACGGACGGCGTCGAAGGTGTCGACCGGGTGGACGGCCGCCGGGGCGGTCAGCCGGTGTGAGACGTTTGTCTGGAACGTGTCGCCGTCCCTGACGTACTGTTTTATTTGCCGGACGCGGTCGGCGAACGCTGCTTCGCCGCACTCGCTCTCGAACGTGGCCTGACTCGCAGCGGTTGGCTGGGACTGGACGTGTTTCTCGCCGTGGATGGCGTCCTGTGCTAGCTCTCGGGCCATCGTCCGGCCACGCTCGAATGCCGATTCAGCCGACCCGTCGACGGTGGGACAGGCCGTTACATGTATCTCGACGTCGCCGTCGTGTGGCTCCTCCCACGCGGCGATGCAGTCGAACACGCCAAACTGAAGCCGTGGGAGGCCGTCCGAAACGGTAGTCTCTGGGATATCTTCCAGTTCCCGTGCCACGTCGTAGGAAAGCCAGCCGAACGCGCCACACGGGTACGGAACCGTACAGTCGCCGCGCTCTAGGTGTTCGCGGTCGAGTAGCTCGTCGATGGTCTCGATACTCGGACTCCCGCCGTCCTGTGCGGGCGTCGCGCTCGCAGAGACTTCGATTTGCTCGACCGGATCGACGCCGAAGTACCCCCAGCCGGATTGCCCGCCGGTCGTCTCGAGGTAGAAGCCGTCTGTGTTCCCGTCCCGGGCGCGGCGATACGCCTCGAACGGGTCAGGGACTGTGACGCGCGCTTCGACCGGCACGCGAGCGCCGTCCGCTGCGGTCCTCGCGGTTTCGATGAACGATTCTCTGTCGGTGCTGAACCGAATCTCACTCATAGTGCAGTTGCTCCCGGATGAGAGGGCGATGCCTCCCGGTATGGTTGTGTAGACCAACCACGGGTTCGGACAAAAACCTTCGGTACCTCGCCCCTTTACCCGAAATACTGTCGAATTGTCGACCGCTTGTGGTTGCACGCTGGACGAATAGCCGATGTCACTTCAAAGGCTGGATTATTCCCCATCGCCGACTATTCCGGCGGGGGTTGAGACGAGTATCGAACGCTTGCCCAGCCCCGACAGCCGACCGTCCAGCAGCGGTTCCCACTCCGGACGCCTGACCGGGGACTCCCGGGCCGATAGCGAACACAGCAATAATGACTACAATAATCGACGGCAACGAAATCGGCGACCAGATCACAGCGGGCGTCGCGGCGTGCACGGACACGCTCGTCGGCGAGGCTGTCACACCGGGGCTGGCGACGGTGTTGATGAGCGACGACGGCGCGAGTGAAACGTACGTCTCGATGAAACAACAGGCCTGTGAGGAGATCGGCATCGAGGGGTTCCATTACGAAATTAGCGCGGACGAACCGGCTGAGACGCTGTTTTCGACCATCGACGAGCTGAACGCGGACCCGGCCGTCCACGGAATTCTCGTCCAGATGCCGGTCCCCGACCACGTTCCCAAGCGCGACGTCTTGGAGCGGATCGATCCAATGAAAGACGTCGACGGGTTCCATCCCGAAAACGTCGGCCGGCTCGTCGCCGGCAATGCTCGATACAAGCCCTGTACGCCCCACGGAATACAGAAGATACTGGCCGAAACTGGTGTGGAGACGGAGGGGAAAGACGCCGTTGTCGTCGGTCGCTCGGACATCGTCGGCAAGCCGATGGCGAACCTGCTCATTCAGTACGGCCCGGGCGGAAACGCGACGACAACTGTGTGTCACTCCCGAACTGACGACCTGGCCGAAAAGACTCGCAACGCCGACATCGTGATCGCCGCCGCCGGGGTTCCGGAAATGATAGACGGATCGATGCTCTCGGCGGGTACGACAGTTATTGATGTGGGCATCAACCGGGTTGATGCTGACACGGAGAAGGGGTACGAACTCGTCGGGGACGTGGACTTCGAGAGCGCGAAAGCGAAGGCAGACGCCATCACGCCGGTCCCGGGCGGCGTCGGCCCGCTCACCATCGCGATGCTGATGTACAACACCGTGAAAGCCGCCAGCCTGCAGTCCGGCGTCGATATTTCACTCCCGTAGGATGGGCGCGCTGGCAGTCCGCCGGGCTACCTGCGTGGATTGCTACACGGTTTCGACTTCGCCACATTCCGGGCACGTAATCAGGAGTTCACCGGCCGGGTTCTGCCCCCCTTCGATGACGTTGTGGCCGCTAGCACACTGTTCGTGCATATACACCTCGTGGCTGTCGTGCTCACGCAGCCAGATGTGGCCCTCCTCCGGTGGGGAGACGATGCCGTGACAGAAGTAGCACTCGCCGTTCATACAGACTCGATGACAAGCCAGTCTCAAATAGCTACCTCTCAGTGTGGGATGCTGCTCGTTTGCAGTTCTACTGCGCCAGCGAGAACACAACATATAGCCAAAGAGAGAACTGTTGTTTCAGAACTAAGATGGTTCAGCCCAACCATCCGATATGGACTACTGTTACACGGGCGACACACACGAGAAACTGTTCGAGGCATACCAGGCCGACGAAGAGCCGTTTCCCACACAGACACAGATGGAGTTTCCGCGGCGGGAACACCGACGGCCGGAAGTCGACATCCTCAAGCGACTGTTCTTCCCGACCTGCTGGAACGCCGCTGAACTGGTCCGGGACGAACTCGCCGTGCTGGACCGTCTCGACACCCTTGGTGGCCTCTTCTTTGCCGGTATCAGACCGTACGCCGGATCTGACCCCGCTGAGACGGTCGACGCCGTCATCAATCGGCTCCCAGCAATTCGAACGCGACTCAAAAGAGACGTCGAGGCCGCGTTCAAAGGCGATCCGGCGGCGAAGACGTACATGGAGATAATCCGGTCCTATCCGGGCTTCATGGCGATACTCGTACAGCGGGTCGCACACACACTCTACGAGGCCGGGGCATCCGAGTACGCTCGCGAACTCACCGAATACGCCAAGACTGAGACCGGTATCGACATCCACCCCGGCGCTGAAATCGGCGACTACTTCTTCATCGACCACGGAACCGGTGTCGTCATCGGTGAAACCACGACCGTCGGCGAGTGGGTACGCCTCTATCAGGACGTAACGCTCGGCGCGCTCCACTTCGAGGCCGACGAGAGCGACGAACACAGACTGAAAAAGGGGTACAAACGACACCCCGACATCGGCGACCATGTCGTCATCGGCGCGGGCACGAAAGTTCTGGGCGCTATCACCGTCGGCGACCACGTCAGCATCGGGGCGAACTCCTGGGTCACCGACGACGTTCCGGACGAGACGAAAGTGTACGTCACTGACCACCCGACACAGGAACGGAAACGAACCAAATAACACTGCGACGGTACCGCACGGTTTCTGAAACCGCAAAACTACACTACTCGTCGGACAAACGGGCCTGACTGGTGTCACCGGCCCGGAAATCGCTCACACTGCTGTTGTCAGTTCAGCCGCCAGAAGTATTTCGGCTCTTATAGGTTAAGATAACAACTGTACCAGCATTAGTTTCTGTTTCAATCTCTACCGCCGTGGTCCTCTAGTCGTCACCGGGAACGAACTCGGCGACGCCGCTCAGATTTCGTGACCAGACGCCCTCATTTAGGTCGAGTCCGTCGTTCCACTTCCCGACGACGGTCGAAACCGCGAGGTCGCCGGTGACGTTGTTCATCGTTGCAATCCGCCCGAGGATCGGGTCGACGCCAGCGACGAACCCGACGACCTCCAGTGGGAGGCCGACCTGTGTGAGAATCACGGTGAGCATGACGATGCCCGCTCCCGGAACGCCGGCGGTTCCGATGCTGATGAGGACGGCCACTATCAAGACGAAGACCTGTTCAGTGAGCACCAGTGGCTGTCCGACGACGTTCGCGGCGAACATCACGGTGACTGCCTGCCGGATGGCGGCCCCGTCCATGTTCGCCGTCGCACCGACTGGGAGGGTGAACGAATACACCCGCTCGGCGATCTGCAGGTCTTCGTCCGCATTGCGCATCGTGACAGGGAGCGTTCCGCTCGAGGACCGAGTCGCGAACGCGGTCACCATCGCGTCTTTCGCCCCGCTGAGGAACGCAATCGGCGACACGTCGGCAACCACGCCCATCAAGAGAACGAGATAGGTGAAGCCGATGTGAATGACGATTGCGATAGTGACTGCCAACACGAGTTCGCCCAGTGAGGAGAACAGGCCGATCCCTTCAGTGCCGATTCCGGACGCCATCAGCGCGAACACGCCGAGCACACCGAATTCGAGGACTCCCCGAACGATGACAAACATCGCTTCAGCACCAACCTCAAACGCTTCGAACACCGAATCGACGCTATCCGCGAGCGCGTCTTGCTGGGAGCGGACGTACGTCAGCGCGATTCCGAATACGATGACGAAGAAAACCGTCGCCAGCAGATTCCCCTCCGCGAGCGCCGCGACCGGATTGTTCGGCACGATTCCGAGAACGACATCCAGCAACGACGGCGGTGCTTTCGATTGCGCTTCACCGCCGCCGAATTCGAGGCCACGGCCCGGCTGAAGCACGTTCGCAACCGCAAGGCCAATGATGCCTGCGAGGGTCGTCGTCAGGGCGTAGAGCCCGACTGTCGCACCGCCGATCCTCCCAAGCTTCGCGGGGGAGAGCTGTCGAATCCCGGTCAGCAGTGTGAAGACGATGATCGGGATGACCAGCATATTGAGCAGCCGAAGGAAGAGGTCGCCCACTGGTCTGACCACGGCCATCTGCTCCCCGAACGCGATACCGGCACCTGCACCCAGTATGAAGGCGACGAAGATACGCCAGATGAGTGGGATAGATCGATACCGGCTCCATAGCGTGTGAATGGGTTGTAGCATAGTATACAGCAACGGGTAGTCTTATAAAAACCCGTCAGCCCCGCCAGTATGTGCACGCGGCTATGATGCGGGCTTCGCTTACAAGATCCCGTTTGCAGACGGATTTGTCGGTACATAACAAGTCCTGTCGCCGATCCACTGAAAAGATAACAAAATAGCGGCTGTAGTCCGCTTGTTTTCAGAAACCCGAGGCCGCTGTCACTCCTGCCTGACGGTCATTATTGCCGTTTCCAGCTTCGCTGTTTATTTTCTCGAACCCATCAGGGTGGCCCACTCAGTGACTGCCTTCGGACTCTTTTCAAGCAGTGACTGCCTTCGGACTCCGTTCAAGCAGTGACGGCCTGCGACCCCTGACTCCATTCAGTCCGCCGGGGGGCTGGTTTTCGGTTCGACGACCCGACGCAGTTCCGCTCGCAACGTCGCCCACTTCGCTGCGATGAATCCCATGAGGATGCATGCGAACCCACCAACGGTCGCGAGTGTGACCTGCTGGTCAAGCACGAGCCAGCCGGCGAGCGCGGCGAACAGCGGAATCACGTACTCGATGAAGCTCATCTCGATAGGACCCAGCTGGTCAAGTAGCCGGAAGTACAGCAGGAAACCGCCGATACCGGCGACGACGGCCAAATACAGTAGCGCCGCAAACGCGGACAGCGTCCACGATGCGTCTGCAAACGACTGTCCGGGGAGCGCGAGCACGGTGACATGGAGGACAACGGCCCCGATAGCCATCAACCACGCCTGTGTGGCCAGAAACGACATCGACGGACTGGTGTCGTGCGTGACGACGGCCGGGATAGCAAACGCCAGCGCCGACGCGAACACGAGCGCGATCCCGATAGTGCTGCTGAGGAGATTCGCCGGGTCGGGGTCAGCGATGACGATGACGCCGACGAACCCGAGTACTACGCCGACACCGGTATTCGCGGTGAACGTGTCATCGCTGGACGCGAGCTTCGTCAGCGCGGGCGTCACGACGGGGACGAGACCGAGCAGGACGGCGGCGACAGCCCCGGTGACGTACTGCTGCCCGGTGAACAAGAATACGTGGTGGACTCCGATCATAAGCGCACCGCCGACGACGACGTACACGTAGTCATCGCGCGTTTGCGGTCGTTCTAGCGACCCTGTAACGGCTAACGCGGCGAACAGGAGGACGGAGGCGATGTCGAAGCGGGCGGCGGCGAACGGTACCGGCGGCAGGTCGGCGAGGCCGACGTCTGTCGCCATGAAGGCAGTACCCCAGATTGCAGCCAGGAGGAGAAAGCAACCGGTCGTTCGATAGCGACTCATTCAGTTGTCGGTCACCTCCCGACGGTAAAAGGGCCGTCGAAGCCCGTTGCAAATTGCTAGATGTTGCCACTGCGCCAGCGAACACTTGACGCAGAGCTGACGGCTACATCGGATCTGCCTGGATAATACCGGCCGGAGTCAGAACGTTACTTCGACAGTGAGCCAACTCTCACACCGAACGCTACGTCTCTTTGAGGACGGGTGTCTGGATATACTCTCTACTATCTGAACAAGGAAAAGATAATTTTGCAAGCATATATTGTAAATACACTGGAACAAAACACTCATTTGGAAATGTACACCCTCATTTGGAGATTACGAGGCTAAATTCTCGGGATGAGGTTTTGAACCTCTCGTATGTCCGCACTCTCTACGATTGTATCCGCTTCGTCGATTGCTGTCTCGGGAATGCGTTCGTCCGGGTCGAACAACACCGCGGTATCTGCCTCGACGAACGCCTCCGTATCAGTGTGTGAATCGCCGATATAGGTGATTGACGAAGGGTTCTGCTTGATTCGGATCTCTCTCAGTAGTTCTCCTTTCTGGTCGGGCCCGACACCGACATCGATACCCGAAATCCGGCCATCTTCGAACCGAAGCCAGTTTCCGCGAACGAACGCTGGCTCGTACTGCTCGAACTGCGTCGCGAGGTTTGCAACGCCGGCGCTGAGAATGCCGAATCGGATATCCGTATGCTGGAGGTGGTTGAGGAGGTCGACGGCACCCGCTTTCGGCTTGACGGCCCGGGTCGCACGGGTGATATCTGCTCTGGTGATATCGTTCGCACGCCACACGTCGACCGCGCCTCGACACCACTCCGCGAACGTAATCTGACCGGCCTCGAACCGCTCCATCAGTGTATCGGCCGCGGGTGTCGTTCCGTAGAGTGTGTGCAACAGCTCGAACCCACCCCGCTGTCGAGTGAGTGTCCCATCGAGGTCGAACACTACTAGATGCGACATACTACCGTTCCGCGATAACTTCTATCTCGACGTCGATGTCCACTGGTAGTTTAACTACCTCCACAGCGCTGCGAGCGGGATAGGGGGGTGACATGAGCTCACCGTACACTTCGTTCACCTCGTCGTAGTACCGCATATCCTTCACGAAAACCGTCGCTTTCACCACATCGTCGAGTGAAGCGTCACCGGCATCCAGAACAGCAGCTACGTTCCGGAGTGTGCGCCGAGTCTGTTCGGCGGGCGTGCCCTGGATTACCTCGCCGGTATCCGGGTCGACCGGTCCCTGACCGGAAACGTAAATGCGGTCACCGCTAGCGATTCCTTGCGAGTACGGGCCGATACTATCGGGGGCGTCGTCAGTTGTTAGTTCTTCCATGGGTCGTGAGTCAATTGGTTGTCGGCTGGTCGTCTGCGTCGTAGACTTCGTTGATGAACGATGTCGGCAGGCTCGTCGTCAATCCGCCGTCGAGCACCAGATTCTCACCGGTAACGAAACTCGACAGGTCGGAGGCAAGGAACAGGGTCGTATCTGCGACTTCCCGCGGTGTGCCGAACCGACCGAGTGGGTACTGGTCGAGCCAGCGCTCCCGTGCGCTCGTCTCACCGGTCCGTTCCTCCGTGTTTTCCATCTCTGCCCGCCTGTTCGCTGTTTCGATGGTCGCCGCCGAAATAACGTTCGAGCGGATTCCGTGCTGACCGTAGTGGGCGGCAATGTTCCGGGAGAGGGCCAGCAGTCCACTTTTCGCCTCGGAGTAGCCGGAGAGCCCGATACCGAACAGGCCGTTGACCGAGCCCATGTGGATTATCGACCCGCCGCCAGCGGCGACCATCGCCGGCAGTACCTCTTTGCTCAGGAGAAACTGGCTCTTCAGGTTCAGGTCGAGCATCGACTCGAAGGTGTCCTCGTCACACCGGTGCAACAGATTGGCGGACTCGTCTGCGCCGCCAGCGTTGTTCACGAGCACCCGAATGTCCCCGAACTCCTCGATGGTCGTGTCGACGAGGTCCTGTACCGCCGCCCGGTCTGTGACGTCACATTCGACCGGAACAACGCGGCCATCGTGTGTGTCGGTCAACTCCGTCGCAACCGCTTTGACGTCCTCGTAAGTGCGCGAGCAGACGACGACGTCGCCACCCGCTTCGGCGAACCGGGCCGCGATCTCGCGCCCGATACCTCGCGACGCTCCAGTCACAATGGCTGGCCGGTCCGCTAATGATAACTCTACCATGACACCGACACCCACGTAAGCTGCCCTCTTGAAAGTTGCTCTCCGCCGCTCATGTGATTCGATACTCCTCGACGGTGTCCACGTCGATACTGATGCCCAGACCGGGTCCCTCCGGGGCGGGGAGGCAGCCGTCGCTGACTTCGAACGGAGCCTCGATGACGTCTGCCTCCCAGCCGTAGTACGTCGAATCCGGGGGCAACGAAAAGCCCGGGATGCCGGTGAACGCGTGGAGGATCGCCGCGGTTCGAATCCCCAGATCGAACGCACAGTGGTGCGTAAAGGGAACACCGGCGTCTTCGAGGATGGCGGCCTGCTGTCGAATACCACTGATGCCGCCGGCCGGAGTCAGGTCGATAACGCCGACGTCCATCGCGCCGGCTTCGACGAGCGATTGCAGATTATGCGAGATGTACGTATCCTCGTTCGGCGCGATAGGCTGGCGGAGTCGTTGCCGGAGTCGGGCAAGCGACCTGTGTGAGTCGACTCGAATCGGCTGCTCCATGTACTGCAGGTAGATTCCAGCGTCTTCGAGCATCGCGCCGACCCGAACTGCTTGGTCGAGCGTCCAGCCCTGGTTCGGGTCGAGCCGGAACTCTAGCTGGCCGTCGACTTCATCGTGCATCGCTTTGATTCGCTCGACGTCCTGTCGCCAGTCCCGACCCGCCTTCGTTTTGAGGACAGTGAAGCCGGCTTCGAGCGCTTCTCGGGCCTTGATACGGGACTCCTCGGGCGAGAGGATACCAAGACAGAACGCAACGGGGACAGCCGTCGGTGCAGTACTGTTGCCATCGACTGTTTGCCGGTGTTGCTGAGTGCCCTGTGTCGGTGCCGTCCACCCGCCGAGAAGTTCGTATACCGGTCTGTCGAGGGCTTTGCCGACGATGTCCCAGCAGGCTGTTTCGACCGCCGCAAAGAACATATCTACGTTCGTGTACTCGACGAACACCTGTCGTCGGAGCCGCTCGATTTCGAACGGCGACTGGCCCTCGATCATCGGGCCAACGCCGTCTTCGATAATGGATTCAGTGGCCGCCGGTGACAGGAAGACGCGCATCTCTCCCCAACCGCTAATCCCCTCATCTGTGTCGACACGGACGAGCACGCGTTCCATCGAGTGTAGTTTCCCGTGATTTGTCACGTACGGCCCGATACCGAGATGTTCATCCAAGTCGGCCAACGGTACATCTACAGTGACCGCTGACACGCCGGTTATCTCCATGCATCCCTGTCGTTCGGGAACCGATATCAAAGTACCGCTTGCCCCTATCCGCGCACCGCGTCGACGGCGGTTCCGACCCACTCCAGTGACTGCTCCGGGAGCAGTCCGTAATTATAGAACGAGAGCCGCGGCACTCCCTTCGAGTTGAGGGTCTGTACGATATCGACAACGGTCGCCTCGTCGTGGATGGCTGGATGGCCCGGCAGGAGACCGACGTGGAGTGGCACGTCATCGACAACTGTCTCGACGGCGTCGTACGCCTCTATGACCGCTTCGCTCGTCGACTCGTAAGCCGGAAGGCAGTAGTAATCGACATGGTTCGAGAGTGCCTGCAGGTCGGCCCCGACGACCCATTCGCGGCCGGGTTCCGGTGCGCCGACGTAGTAGCCAAGCGGCGTCGTTCCAGCGGCGTCAGCCAGTCTGGCGTACAGTGACGACAGCGTCTGTTCGCGGACATCGACGTATGCGGCGACGGTTTCGTGCTCCGCGAGCCAGCCTTCCGGCGAACGGTCGTGTGCCACGTCCCCGGCGACGATATCGTCCAGCGCGCCGGCTACCGTTTCGCGTGCCCGTTCAGCATCGACGCCCGCGGCCTTCGCATTCTCGCGACAGTGCGGGCAGAAGCACAGCCCAAGCAAGAATTCGCCGAGTGTGCCCAACTGCGCGTGGATCTTCTGATGATGCCATCCAAAGCCCGTTCCGTAGAAGTAATCGAACGTTTCCAGTTCGATACGAGCGAACTCATCGCGGGCCGCCAGATCTGAGACCAGCGCCGAGAGATACGTCTGGACCGCGGGCTGGGAGGGACACAGGCCGAAGATCAGGTCGTCACCGTGTGCCGATTCCAGCGTGTATTCGGGGTTGGCCATCCCGAGCCGGGAGTTGTGGCAGCCGACTGTCCAGGAATTGAGTGAAAGCTCCGACAGGTCGGCGGCGATGTCGGCGACCCAGTCGCTGTCCATCTTCTCGTACGGAACTGGTTCGAGGTCGCCGTACTCCGGACCGGGCTCGAAATACGAACTCGCGCGGGCAAACAGCGTCCGTCGCTCCGGACTGTGCGGCGTGAACGCCTGCACAGTGTGATAGTTCGTCGCGAGGTTCAGCTCGTCGATGCCGATGTCACGCAGTCGCCGTTCCACCTCCGCTGGCCCTTCGTCCAGAAGGTCCCACGGGTACGCCCACATCGCGAATTCCATACGCGACCAACTATCGCGGCGATAATAAAAGTAGAGGCAGCTACTCTTTGACCGCGCCAGCCGTCATCCCTGCGACGATATACTCCTCCAAGAAGGCGAACAAAATCAAGAGTGGGATAATGCCGATAACAGACACAGTGAGCATCATCCGCCAGTCGGTCTGCAGCGCGCCGACCATCGAGAAGACCCCGCGCGGGATGTTGTACTTCGCACTGTCAGTGAGGAAGGTGAGCACGAAGAGTAGCCGGTTCCAGGCATAGAGGAAGGTGTAGGTGACACTGGCGACCAGCGCTGGCTTCGTGAGCGGGAGCACAATCTTCGTGAGGATTTGCAGTTGGCTCGCGCCGTCGATACGCGCAGATTCTTCGAGCGCGACGGGTATCGTCTTGAAATACCCGTACAGCATCCAGACGTTGAACGGGAGCGTGAACGCCGCCGCCGGGACGATCACAGCGAGATAGGTGTTGAACAGCCCCATCTGGGTGATAACGTCGAAAAGACCGACGATTAACACGACCGGTGCGAACATCTGGACGACCAGCACGGCGAGGAGGAAGGTCCGTTTCCCCACGAAGTCGTTCCGAGCACACGAGTACGCGGCCGGTATCGCTAACAGGAGCGTCAACACGACCGTCCCAACTGAGATGATGAAGCTGTTCCCGACCCAGAGCAACACGTCGGTCTGTGTCCAGACCTGCAGATACGCCTGGATGCTGGGGTCGCTGGGAACCAGCGTCGCTGGCGCAGCGAATATCTCCGACTCTGGCTTGAGAGTGCTTGAGAACATCGCGTAGAACGGCAACATCATGAGCCCGAGCAGTCCGATCAGCACGCCGTAGAGCCGGACTTTGCGGAGATTGCTCCGGTCGTGGCCTGCCATCGTCATAGCTCGTCACCCCCTCGCGTGTAGATGCGCAGGTAGATGATAGCGAAGACGAACAGGAACAGGAACCCGATGACGCTGTAGGCAGCTCCGCGCCCGAGGTTCCCGTTCTGGAGCCCCACCTGATAGATGTGGATGACGAGCGTCGCCGTCGAACTGATCGGGCCGCCGCCGGTCATTGTCCAGATGACGTCGAAACTGACGAACGTCCATATCGTCGACAGTAGCGTGGCAATCAGGACGACGCTCTTCAGCTGCGGGAGCGTGATGTACCGGAACTGATGCCACTTCTCGGCACCGTCGATGGCGGCTGCTTCGTACAGTTCCTGGGGTATCGACTGCAGGCCCGCGAGGAAGATAATCGCCATGAACGGTGTTCCGATCCAGATATCGGCTACGACGACGCCGAGCCACGCGATACTCGGGTTTCCGAGGATACCGATTCCCTGCTCGATGATGCCGAGTTTCAGCAGGATCGCGTTGAGATAGCCGAACTGCGGGTGCTCTATCCATCGGAACACTACAGCGGAGATAGCGTATGGAATCCCCCACGGAATGAGAAACGCCGTGCGGAAGAACTTCCGACCGCGGATGTCTCCCTTGAGGTGAACGGCGATGAGCAGTCCCAGCAGTGTCTTGCCCGCGACACCGGCGACGACCCAGCGACCGGTCTGCCAGAGCAGTCGGTAGAAGATGTCGCTGTTGAATATTTCGACGTAATGCTGGAGTCCCACGAACGTCTCGATGTTCGAGTCGGCCGGCGACTGGTACAGTGACAACCGAAACGTCTCGATGATCGGGTACCCGACGACGGCCAGCAGGAACACCGCTGCGGGGGCGATGAGAAGGTACGCCCGGCTGTTGCGCTGGACGTACGCCAATCCTCGTTCGAGACGTGAGTCGTCGGACGTCTCGGTGTATTCCTCTGCCAGACTCATCCCTGTCTGTCACTCCATGGCATCTTCGAGATCACTCTGTGCATCGTTGAGCGCCTTCTGCGGTGACTTCCGGTCCGCCAGTGCTTCCTGAATGGCTTGGACCATCCGGTCGTTGAACTCGCTGAAGTTACCGAGCTTCGGTCGGGCGCGGGCGTACTGCCCCGCCTCGACGAACGGTCCCCAGTTCTTCGACTCCGAGAAGTACGAGCGCTCCCCGACGGCTTCGACGACGGGGAGGAACCCTTTTTGCTTCGAGTACTGGAACCGTCGCTCCTCGTCGAAGTAGAACCGAATCAGGTCCCGGGCGAGGTCCTTGTGTTCGCTCTGACTCAGGATGGCGAGCGTGTCGATAGTGAAGAGGCTGTACCGACCTTCAGGGCCACGCGGTACCTGCACGATACCGTAATCGAAGTCGACGTCACCGTTTTCCTTCGCGGCGGTGATGTTGAGTCCCGTGTACACGTGCCCGATGACCATCCCGAGGTCACCGTTCTCGAACAGCTGTCGGATGTCCTGCCGAGTTGAGGAGAGTGGCGATGACTGCGTGACATTGTGTTCGAGATGAAGGTCGGTGTACAACGAGAGGGCATCAACAGCGCCACTGGAGTTCACGACTGGCATACCTTCGTCGTCGACGAGGTCCGCGCCGTGTGACCAGTGGTAGTGGTAGTACTGCGACCCGGTTTCGATTGCGTCGGCCCCTGCAAGTCCCAGCGCTGGTACGCTCGCATCACTGTCACGGATCTGCGTTGCGGCATCCAGCATATCCTGCCACGAATCGAGCGACGGGTCTTCGGGGTCGAGCCCAGCCGTCTCGAAGACGTCTTTGTTGTAGTACAGGCACTTGTTCGAGGCGGCCCACGGCACGCCGTAGTGAGAGCCGTTGTACATCGTTCCTTCGGCCACGCCGTCGTAGAACTGCTCACCGAACTCCCCGTCCATCATGTCGTCGAGCGGTTCGAGCGCGTCCTTGCCTACGAGCTGTGGGATCCAGCGCGCCGGCCACCGACTGACGTCGGGCGCCTCGCCGCCGTCGACACGGTTGTTCACGGTCTGGCGTGCGTTGTCCCACGTCACGCTGGTGAACTCTACGTCGACGTCGTGTTCGTCCTCGAAGGCCGCGTTGTTCTCCTCGAAGAACTGCTTGATGTTGTCTCCAACGCCCATCGTGAGGAACTGCACGCTCTGCGTACTGCCGTCGCCCCCGTCACCGCCGCTCCCACTGTCGCCGTCACCACCGTCACTGCCGCTCCCACCGTCGCCGCTACACCCGGCGATGGCGATGGCACCGCCTGCGCCGAGTGCTTGGAGAAGCTGTCGGCGGTCGATACTGTCCTCGACAGACCTGTCGTTGTTATCGGGCTGCATCATTAATGTCACCTACTTCCATGTACATAATTCTTTGTGTTCTGTGGCTCATTGGTCAGGAATTGCTCTCGTGAATCGCGGTCATGAGGGCCGCAAGTTCGTCGCCGATGACCGAGCGGATTCGTTCGCCTGTCTCGGCAGTCGCCTGCTTCGGCGTTCCGATGGCACCGGACGTGGAATACTCGTCGAAGGAACGATAAACGGCGACGTTGCCCCCGTCGAGCAGGTCCTGTCCACCCCATCTGTAGTGTTCGTCCATCGGTTCCCCGTCGCGGACCTCCGGGTCGCCCACGAGGTCCGGTCGGAGCGCAAGCATGAGGGACGTCTCGAACTCGCCGCCGTGGGCCATCCCCCCCGTCTCCGTCGTTCGGAGTTCCTCGATTCGATCCGACGCCAGGTGGAAGTACGTCGTTCCGAGTACTTCCGCATCGGTGTCGACGCCCACTGTACTCACGACGGCGTCGATGAGCGAACTGTTCCCGCCGTGGCCATTGACGAACAGCACCGCGTCGAATCCGTTCTGGATGCCAGCGTGTGCGATATCCTCAAGCGTTGCTCGTAAGTGTGCGAATTCGAGCGACAGGGTCCCACCGAACGACAGATGGTGTGGCGAGAACCCGCTCCAGATCGGCGGCGTCACGACGACAGGCACGTCGTCCAGACGCTCGACAGCAGTGTCGACCATCGCCTCGACCAGGAGTGTGTCGGTGACGACCGGGAGGTGGTTCCCGTGCTGTTCGACGCTTCCGACGGGAATAACGAGAACAGAGCCCGGCTGTTCGCCGACACCTCGGATCTGACTCGCCGTCATTCCAGCCCACTCGCTCTCTTTCCGACCGATAGTATCGTACAACATGTTACGCTGATTCTGTCCGCTGTAGCTGGTTCAGTTCCACTCGCTCGCCGTCGGGACCGAACAGATGCATATCTTCCGTATGAAATCCTAACGCGATTTCGTCGCCCCGTTCCGGGCGGTACTCGCTATCGACTCGGGCTACGACTTCTTTCGACCCGTCTGCTGTCTCCAGATAGAGGAAATTGTCCGAACCCATGGGTTCTACGACGTCCACGACCGTATCGATGTACGACCCGGCGTCCTCGGCGACGAAATCCTCCGGACGGACGCCTAGCGTGTACTCCCCATCCGGAATATCGACGTTGAGCGTAAACTCCACACCTGCTGAGTGGACCGCCGTACGTCCACCGCTATTTGTCACGCTCACCTCGAAGAAGTTCATCGACGGCGACCCGATGAATCCCGCGACAAATTTGTTGTTGGGCTCGTCGTAACAGCGTTCCGGCGGTGCGACCTGCTGGAGTTCACCCTGATTGAGAATCACGATCCGGTCGGCCATCGTCATCGCTTCCGTCTGATCGTGTGTGACGTAAATTGTCGTCACGTCAAGCTCTTCCTGAATCCGCTGGATCTCCGTACGCATCTGGGTCCGAAGCTTCGCATCGAGATTCGACAGCGGCTCGTCCATCAGAAACACCTCTGGGTCGCGGACGATAGCCCGCCCAAGCGCGACGCGCTGTTGCTGGCCACCCGAGAGTTGCTTCGGTAGGTCGTCCATGAGATCCGAAATCTCCAGTAGCTCGGCGGCCTCGGTTACCCGTTGCTCGATCTGATCATCGTACTCGCCTGACAGCCGAAGCCCGAAGGACATGTTATCGCGCACGGTCATGTGTGGGTACAGCGCGTAGCTCTGGAACACCATCGCAATGTTCCGGTCCTGTGGACGAACGTCGTTGACTACGTCCCCGCCGATAGCAATCTCACCGTCGGTGACTGTTTCGAGGCCGGCGATCATCCGAAGTGTGGTTGACTTGCCACACCCGGATGGTCCGACAACGACGACAAACTCTCCATCCTCGACGGCCAGAGAGAGGTCCTCAACTGCAAGGACGTTGTCGTCGTATACCTTGCTGACATTTGATAGTGTAACTTCGCTCATACCGAGTAGAAGAAGCATCGCAATCATCATTAATAAATGTTGGTAGTGCCGGCACAGTCAGGCAGACCGATCACATCGAAACCGGCAGCGCCTTGCGGAGCAACGCCCGGTATGACTGCGTAGCCGGCGGTTCTGAACCGAGGCCCAAACGTCACACCCGTACGTACGACCTCATTCCGTGATACAGAAGACGGAGCAGAGAACTACTACTTCGCGGAAAATGGGATCTCAGAGCGGTTCCAATTCCTTTCAACCAGATTGAAAGCCACTTGTTGCGCTCGTGTGGAACAGACGAATGTCACAAAGCGACGTTAGAGTAACTGTAACTGCTGAATTAGGGACTGGATCTTACGTCCCACATGCTCGTGTGGTATGTTGTCACTCTTCGCGAGTGACAAGGCCGAAGAAAATAACATCCGTACTCATGTTAGAATAGACAACATCGGTGGATAGTACCACTTTCCAACGTGATTGGAAACATTTTGGCTCTCGGCGGAATCTATTTCACTCTGCAAAAAAAAAAGCGCATCCATGGCCTCGCAAAACAACAAAACGATCAGTGCGGTTGAGACAACGCTGGATATTCTCGCCGCGCTCGAAAAACGTGAACCGGTCGGTCTTTCCGATCTCGCGTCTCATCTGGATATACCCACAAGCACTGTGTTTATTCACCTCAACACACTCGTCCAGCGTGACTACGTCGTCAAGGAATCCGGGCAGTATCGCCGGTCTTTCCGCTTTCTGGAGCTGGGGGGCAGCGTTCGGCAGAGACTAGACATCGGTCGACTGCTTCGCAATAAAGTTGAGGAACTCAGCAGAGAGACCGGTGAGATTGCTGGTGCCGGCATCGAAGAGAACGGCCAGCGGGTCATCCTCTACAGGAGTTCAGGCGGAAAGGCTGCGGGCGACGAAATCCCTATCGGGAATCACACCGAGATGCACTGGACATCGCTGGGCAAAGTTATTCTGGCGCATCTTCCGGTCGAAAAACGAAACGAAATCGTTGCCGACCATGGACTTCCGAAAGGGACTGATAACACGCTGTCATCCCGGTCCGATCTCGAAGCGGCCCTCAAGCGAGTCCGTGACCAGGGCTACGCGATAGACGACGAGGAGCATCTCAGGGGCGTTCGCGGTGTCGCCGTGCCGATATTCAACGACGAACAGGAGGTCATGGTCTCCCTCGGTATCACTGGGCCCAGAGATAGATTCACCTCTAGGTATATGGCAAATCTGTTAGAGATACTTCGATATACGAAAAACGAAATCGAAGTTCGAAGTCAGTACTACGAATACAGTACTATAGACGGATAGACGGATGGCCGACGTTGATAGACGTCGACCGCCCGGAGCCGGACCCGGATGGCGTCGTCGCTCAGGTCAATTCCTGCGGAGTCTGCCGGAGCGACTGGCAGGGCTGGGTCGGTAACTGGGACTGGTTCGACTACATATACAGACCACTGCCGCCCGCATCGCTCCCGTTACTCTCGAACTGGGCGGGAAGTCGCCGCTCGTTGTCTTTCCCGATGCGGACGTGGAAACGGCAGTCGACGCGGCCACGGCAGGCGTCTACTACAGCACCGGTGAGACCTGTGACGCATTGTCGCGGGCCATCGTCCACGAAGACATCCACGACGAGTTCGTCGACCGACTGATGACCCGGGCTGAATCGTTCACGCTTGGTGACCCCGCTTTGACTTGCCCGATGAAACACACTGTTCTGATTTGATAGCCAATCCTGGAGGCTCAATACAAATACTGAATTACGTATCACCTCTTGCGAGTATAAACATATCCAGCACAGTTCTTCTGAATATGCTCCGAACGAATACTGAGTTCAGACTGGTAGTTAGTATAAACGAAAAGATAGAACGAAAATTGGGAAATACCAGACCATACCTCTATGCTTGTACCTATACTATGGGTGAGTGTCTATATATCCGATTGCTTTCCTGCTTCTGTTTGGGTGTCGTGCCACGGGTTCCACGCTCGTGCTACGCCGCACTCGGCAACCACTCTGTTGTATCATCCGCTTCAGGCCCCATGGTTTCAATACGCTCTGTTATCTCATTCGGAAACAGTGACTCTCAGTCGCCACCGCACCTCACCAAGCAGTTTTTTCGGTGTTGTTCGGGAACTGCTCGCCAGACGCTCGCCACTCGAACTGACTGAGCTTCTCACTTCTATAGTAACAATTGAAACGATGTACACACTGATCGCACTGCCGCCGTGCGATCAGGTGTGCATTGATTTTCAATGGCTACTATAGCTCCGGTGCCGACTACGACAGTACGATGACCGAACGCTCATCCCCGCCAGAATGACACCACAGGCTACTGATTCCGATATTTCGGACACCGCTGCTGAGACACCTGTTCGAACAGCCGATTCGACGTGGTGGCTTGTAGCGGGTGCAAGCCTCATCTCGTTGGGACTGGCTGCCTACGAGATCGTCCCTGCAAGCGTGACACCACTCATTCAGGAGTCACTACAGGTCGGGCCGACAGCCGCCGGCCTCCTGGTCGGGGTCATGTTCGGCACCGCTGTCGTCGTCAGTCTCCCTGTCGGGGCTGTGCTGGACCGGACCGATTCGAGGACCGCGATGGCACTTGCGGTGGGCACGTTAGTCATCGCCGGGACGTGGGGCTGGCTAGCCGGTCGGCGTGGCCAGTACCAATCAATCCTCGCGTCGCGTGCACTGGGAGGAGCTGCGTATGTCATCGTCTGGAACGCCGGTATCGACATGGTGAGCCGGGCCGTCGACGGCTCCAACCGTGCGACAGCAGTCGGCATCTTCACTGCCAGTGGGCCGGTCGGCTTCGCACTCGGACAGGGAACGGGGCCGCTCATCGCCCAGCGGTTCGGCTGGCCGGCTGTCTTTCTGGCATTCATTGGCCCCGCCCTCGCGGGCTTGGCCGTCTTCTGGCCGGCGAGCCGCGGGCACGGCGGGAGCCGCGGCGATGCCCCGTCCCTGCAGGAATTCGGGGCAGTGCTCCGGAGCCGGAACGTCTGGCTCGTCGGTGTCCTCGGCTTCCTCGGCTACGCGCTGTACCTGTTCGTGAATAGCTGGGGCTCGTCGTACCTCACGCAAGGACTGGACTTCTCCCTGGCCGTAAGCGGACTCGTCGTTGCCGTGTTCCCCGCCGTTGGTGTGGTCTCTCGAATCAGCGGCGGGCTCATCTCGGACCGGGTCTTCAACGGCAGACGGCGACCGGTCGTGTTGTCGTCCTTCGGCCTTGCTGCGCCGCTTCTCCTCGGGTTTACGCAGTTTCGCTCGTTGCCACTGCTTGTTGCCGTCCTCCTGCTGATCGGGTTTGCGGTCCAACTGACGCTTGGCCTCTCGTTTACGTATGTTCGAGAGCTCGTTGATCCGCCCGTCGCTGCGACGGCGGTCGCGTTCCAGACCAGTATCGGCCTGGCAGGGGCATTTGTTGCACCGATCGCTGGTGGAGCCGTAGTAAACAGCGTCGGATTTGAGCCGGCGTTTTTATTGGCTGGCACGGTTGCTGTCGCCGGTATCATCGTCGCCTGGCAGGCCCCAGAACCGGAACGCCAGTAGGGTAGTACGGACGCAGTTCAGACTATGGCGACGGAATGCTGAGCCCAGATTCGCACCGTCTTCGGACAAACTGATTTGATGATGGTCTGTATATTGCGAACGAATGCCAGCCGAATCGTTCACACTCGCGGCCGCGCAGGTAGAGCCAGTCTACCACGACAAGGAGGGAACGCTGGACAAGACATGCCGGTATATCGAGCAGGCGGGACGGGACGGTGCAGACATCGTGGTCTTCCCGGAGACGTACTTCCCGGGGTACCCATACTGGCGAGGTAGCGTCTCTATCTCCAGATGGACCGACCTGATGGTGGACCTCCAGAAGAACAGTCTCCACGTCGACGACGAGGCTATCGAGGTACTCGGTGAGGCAGTCGCGGAGGCGGACCTCACACTCGTGCTGGGCACGAACGAAGTCAGTGACCGGCAGGGAAGCGAGACGCTCTACAATTCGCTGTTTTACTTCGACAGTACGGGGGAGCTGATGGGTCGACACCGGAAACTGATGCCGACCCACGAGGAGCGAGCCATCTGGGGCCGGGGCGACCCATCCAGCCTGGCCACGTATGAGACGGATGTCGGTTGGCTCGGCGGTCTCATCTGCTACGAGAACCACATGACGCTCTCGAAAGCGGCGCTGACCGCAATGGGCGAGGAGATACACGCCGCCGTCTGGCCCGGCTTCTGGGAACAACACGGTCATCCAGGGGACAAGACTCGAGCGGAGACGAGCGAGGCCGTGGATACCTGTGATATCTATCCCGCCATGCGGGAGTACGCCTTCGAAACCCAGTCGTTCGTCGCTGCGTGCTCGGCGTACATGAGCGACGCTGTTCCAGACGGTTTCTCTGAGGACGAACTCGGGTTCAACGTCGCCGCGGGCGGGAGTATGCTCATCAACCCGGCGGGGATTGTCAAGGCTGGTCCGCTGGTCGGTGAGGAGGGGCTCCTGACTGCCGAGTTCTAGGACGACGAACGGCGGGCGACAAAGGCGTACTTCGATGCGATGGGTCACTACACCCGCTGGGACGCAGTGAGCCTGTCTATCAACGACGAAACGTTGGCGCCCTCACAGCCGCGAGAACCAAGCAAAAATCCGGTCGCCGGAACCAGTTCACTCTCGGCAGCACAGGCACAAGCGGTCGCCGACGAGTACGACGTTCCTGTCGAGGCTGTCGAAGCGGTCGCTGATAAACTGACCGACTGACCACGATTAGTTATAGTAGCCATTGAAAATCAATGCACACCTGATTGCACGGCGGCAGTGCGATCAGTGTGTACATCGTTTCAATTGTTACTATAGGTACCCTCAAATAAACCACACATGCTACGCGGCTGAGTTACTTATTGTAACTGTCCGGAATCAGCACGACGCCGTGGAAGTCGAAGAGGTCGGAAACAGCCGCCTCGATACGACCGAAGTTCGGCGGTAGCGCGACTGCCGGTAGATAGAAATCGTCGTTTGAGAACTCGCTATCCGCGGTGGATTGGTTTTGTGGTTCACTCATGTCAATACAATATACTGGGTACAGCCTTCTAAGCTCATTGTAGGATAATTACGGGTATTTATTACGCACAATTATAAACGATTGTTAATACACATTCCGATAGAGACGTGTGCTACTCGCCGAATTGGCTGGTTCAATGACACATGTCTTCTGAGTTGTTTCTCGTTACTTCGTCGCTTAGACTGCGTCCGGAGACTCGTTCTCATTGGTGAAAACACAGTCTCGCTAACACGATCGGGGCCATTTGGGACGGCAGTCAGCTTTTTATTTTTGCCCTCGTGTGTGCACCTGTGCATGTAAACATTGACGTGGAGACCCCGCGTACATACAGCAGTTCACAGATGATGCCACTCCGTTGTCGAACTGGTATTCGTCTTTGACGCTTCGATTGTAATCTCCGTACCTAAAATGTCAATAACGACGAAAATACACATTGAACACGAACGCCTCGCTCTGGTTCCAACGTTACAGAACCTCGAAGACATAGCGATACGTGTCATCACACAGGGGAATACCGATCCGGGCTCCACTGTGTTTCCGTTCCTCATCGAGTATCGTGACAGAGACCGACTCGAAGAGATGCTCGATGCCGATCCGACAGTCCAGAGCTACGAACTCGTCGACTGGACCGACCAGACCGGCATATACTACATCGAACACACCCCCGAAACGAAACTCATCAGCTCAGTCGTCACGGATGTCAATGGATTTCTCGTCCATACCGAAACGAAGGGCAACGGATGGCTCGTCCGACTCCTCCTCCCCGACCGAGAGGCACTCAACACGATCTGGGAATATGCCAACGAGAACGACATCTCGCTCGATATCATCGAAATCTACGGAAACACGGACACTGGCGGTGAGTCGTCATACGGATTGACCGATGAACAGCGGACCGCGCTGACAACCGCATACGAAAACGGTTATTTCGGAGAACCCAGGGATATCTCCTTGAACGAAGTCGCAGACGAAATCGGATTGTCCTCGACAGCGATGAGCGGCCGTCTCCGGCGGGGTATGCGGAACCTCATTGCAGCAACAATAATCGACAGAAAGGAGTGAGTCCACAGTTCCGCCACTGGGAGCGCTCGGAAGGCGTTCCAATCGTTTTACCGATTTAAACCAACTCTCGTGACATCGAACCGCATTTGAAACTGTATCCTGGTGTATGTGAACAAAAATATCGAAAATAGAGTCATTGATGCAGATACTGGACCTATCTAACCGTGGTGTTTACTCGGATCGCCCGCTCGAATCCTTTTGACGGTAGACCGGTCGCAATGCTTTCGCGTCTTTGTTGTATCCCAACCACACGCTCAACGCTGTTGCGGCGAAGACAAGATACACGGGGAACAAGAGAACAAGTGCGTATCCAGCAAACACCGGTGTCAGGACGTCTAGCCAGTACAGTGTCGCAATCCCGGCGAGTCCACCGACCGCGCTCGCGATAATTCCCAGGCGAAACGCCTGAGCAGCGGCGGGACCGGGCGACAGGTGAATCGTATCCATACGGCGTTTTATATGGCTGGTACCTCATAAGTCGCGCGCGAGATACGCTATCAAGGTCCGGGCTAGCATTGGTGTGGCGACATCCAACTGATTCAGATCCAAACGGCAGGATTCCAGTTCCAGAATACGACTTGCTGTCACTTGAAACAATGTCCGTATAGTAGCCATTGAAAATCAATGCACACCTGATCGCACGGCGGCAGTGCGATCAGTGTGTACACCGTTTCAATTGTTACTATAGCTCGGGCAGCGGATTTGATGCGTCGGTTTCGAGCGGTGGCCTCGCTCGTCGGTGGGACGGACTTATTACCAGCAGCCCGACAAAGAGGTACGTATGAAACTCTCGCTGATCGCCGCTGTTGCGACTAACGGCGTGATCGGTGCCGGCGGCGACATTCCGTGGCAGTATCCCGAGGATCTGATACATTTCAAACAGACGACTATCGGTCATCCGGTGATTATGGGCCGGCGTACCTTTGAGAGCATCCGCCGTGATCTCGACGGCCCACTCCCGGAGCGATTGAACATTGTTCTGACTACGACGCCGCGTCACCTTCCTGACAGTGTCACGGCTGTCACCTCGACGACGGCGGCGTTGACCGAAGCGGCCAACAGCGGCGCATCTACGACGTATGTCATTGGCGGCGCTACTGTGTACGAGCAGTTTCTCCCAAAGGCCGACGAGCTAATCCTCACCGAACTAACGGCAACATTCGACGGCGATACGGTCTTCCCGACCGTCGATTGGTCGTGCTGGTCCGAGACGGAACGAACGACACACAGCGACTTCGACATCGTCAAATACACCCGAGCCAGCAGTGACTCGGACTGATATCTGTCCGAACAGTCACACCAACCGCTCGGTCGTGTTCCGTGCCGGTCGTTTCGTACTACAGCTACCAGTTTCAGCCGAGTAGCGAGATACCAGATACTGTTGAATATTCATGTTCTGGGGCTGTTAAACAACGGTTTTGAGTGTCGAAATTGCCCGCAAAGTCCCTCCCGCATATAAACCCCAGAAGCAAGTAACAATATCCTTTATTAGTATTTCACATCTTCTTTCATAGGCATGACCGGTAACGAGGAACATCCTAACCATCCCAGTGTCGACCAGTCAGATCGGACTGTCCCCCGTAACCTCCGCCAGACTGGTGACCCCAACATCGAGATGTTGGTGTCAACGCGCGTTCGAAAGTCCCCGTTCTTCCACAAGTCGTTCAACGAGGAGGGTGCCTGGCGGGCGACCGTCTACAACCGCCTCTATCACCCGCGCGGTCTCATCGAGCCCGAGGACGGCGGCGTGATGAAGGAGTACGACGCACTGACCAACACTGTCACCCTCTGGGACGTCGCCGTAGAGCGACAGATTCGGGTCAAAGGGCCCGACGCCGAGGCGCTGACGAACTACGTCGTCACCCGCGACGTGACAGGTATGGACGCCATGGACGGAAAGTACGTCATCCTCTGTAACGAGGACGGCGGCGTCCTGAACGACCCCGTTCTCCTGCGCCCCGAGGAAGACGAGTTCTGGTTCTCCATCTCGGACTCGACGCTGATGCAGTGGCTGCAGGGCGTCAACGTCGACAACGACTTCGACGTCGAAATCGATGAGATCGATGTGGCTCCGATGCAGATCCAGGGCCCGAGGGCGCTCGACGTGATGGTCGACGTCGTCGGCGACAAGGTCAAAGACGTCCCGTACTACGGCCTGATGGACGCCGAAATCAACGGCTGTGATGTGTTGATCAGCCAGACCGGCTTCTCGGGTGAGAAAGGCTTCGAGGTCTACGTCAAAGACGCGATGGAAAACGCCGAACAGGTCTGGGACCCCGTCATGGAGTCCGTCAAAGACCACGACGGTCGCCAGATCGCACCGGGACACCACCGCCGGATCGCCGCCGGTATCATGTCCTGGGGCCAGGACCTCGACCACGAGACCTCGCCGTTCCAGGTCAACCTGGGCTACCACGTTCCCGACGACAAGGAGGCCGACTACATCGGCAAAGAGGTCCTCGAAGAGCAGAAAGACCAGATCGAGAACGGCAACTACCCGTTCGAGCACAAGCTCATCGGCCTGAAGATCGCTGGCGAGCCGATCCGTGACTACGCCCCCGACTTCTGGCTCATCTCCGACCCGGACACGGGCGAAGAGTGTGGCTACCTCACCTCGCCGTGGTGGAACCCGGATCTCGAAACCAACATCGGGATGGGATTCGTCCCGGCCGAGAAGATTCAGGAAGTCACCGACACGCCGCTCAACGACGAGATCTACGACGAGGAACTTGATCTGGAGTTCCAGGTCCATCTCCCCGACGAGTACGCCGACGAGCCCGGTGAGCCGGTGTTCGCGACCGCCGCGAAAGTGCCGTTCAAGGAGTCTGTCAACCCGAGCGCCCGTGAGCAGGCGAAGCTCAACGCCCGGAAAGAGGCCGAAAGCGACGACTAATCCCCACTCCGTCTGTCCCAGCAGTCCGCACACCCACCTGTCGTCCGCCGCTGTTTTACCTCCCGACTGCCGCGCCCGGTTTTCACTGATACCGTTGTAGCCCTCCGCCCACTCTCCTGCAGTTCCGCGGCCGTATAGATGCTACCCGGAAAATCTCACTTCACGTTTCTTGCTGGACTGCGTCGGGGATACGCTGGCCACGGCATGACACGCTGGCAGTCTCTGCCAGCGAGACGGTCGAAAACAGGTACTTGTAGCTGGGTGGCCCGAGGACGGACAGTAAGTAGATCGGTTTCAGGAGTCGAGACGGTTGTGCCGCCATTTTTCCGTATCAGGCGTCTGATTGAACGTGTAGATGTGGACGCCGCGGATGTTGTACTCGTCGTCTCCGACGTAGGGCGCGAGGCCGTCGATGAGTTCGTCGGGTTCGTAGGTCCCGCGGGAGCCGACCAGTTGCTTGACGAACCCGAGAATGCCCGTCGTCTTCCTGAGGAACTTGATCGAATCACCGACACCGACCTTTTGAGAGATTTGCATCAGGCGCTGGTAGTTCATCACGCCCGGGATACCGACTTCGACCGGGAGTTCGATACCGCGAGCACGGATGTCTTCGACCCACTCTACCACGGTCTCCGGGTCGTAACAGAGCTGGGTGACGATGTACGTCGCGTACGGCTCTTTCTGTGCCATCGACTCCGCCAGCGTCTCGTCGTCGATGAAGTCGTGGCCCTCGGGGTAGCCCGTGATTCCGACTTCCTCGAAGGAGTATTCGGTCTCTGCGAGCGCTTCGAGCAGGCCGTGCGCCGACTCGTACTCACCGGCCGGTTCCTCGCGGTCACCTCCTGGGACGAAGATGTCCGTGATGCCTGCCTGCTCAAGTCGCTCTGCAATCGCTTCGAGTTGCTCCTGGTCTTCCACATACCGGGCCGCGATGTGTGGCACGACATCGTACCCCATTTCGGCAGCTTCCTCCGTCTTTTCGACGGTTTTCTCGATGCCGAGTTGTGGTGAGGTCGTGATTGCGATAGTCGCATTGTCGGGGAGGTGGGTAATCTCCTCGTCGAAGCTCTCGAACGGCATCAGTTCGAACCGGGCGCTCGTCAGCAGCGTCCGGACACCCTGACTGTCTGAGACAGCGCGTGTTCCGAGGGCCATGAGTTGCCAGAGATAAGGCGCACCCGTACTTTTCTCTGTGGGTGGGGCATCGAACCCATTTATAAGAAATCGCTTCTATCACGCGCTATGAGGCGCACACTGCCGGATCCGACTGGCCACAGTCCCGTAGGAGACAGCGTGGTCCGGTTCGTCCGCGAGCCGGCACAGGACGAGATCTAACAGATTGAGTTCCGCCAGCAGGTCCCGGGTCTGGCCACGGTCGAGACTCAGGCATCGCTGTACCTCGTATACCGTGTCGGAATCGACGACCGCGTCCGCGACGTCACGCAGTTGGACATCGGCTGGGAGTCCGATCCCGTCAGTGACCAGTTGCTCGTCTGGAAGTTCTCCGACCGAACTCTCGGAACCAACTGACTCGGCCGAAACGGGTTCGGCCACACTGACCTGTCCGCCCCCGGCATCGACTTCACCCTGGCTCGCGCCGTTGTCAGACTGCCCTGATTCGGCCGCTTCTTCTTCCTCGTCGCTGGAGGTGTTGTACGTGTTCGGGACGTGGATGTCCGCTTCTATCATGTACCGGCGGACCGTCTCGGAGGAGACATCCATCTGTATCTGCTCGGCGATCTCCCTGAAGTTGTCACACTCGTCGTACAGTGCTTGCAGGTAGTCGGTGTCCTCGTACGGTGGGACGGAGTCGTCGCGGACGGCGGCGAACGGGCCGGATTCAGAGTCGTTCTCGCCACCAGACTGGGGAGCCGCTGTAGCCGCGCCGTCCGACTGTGGGCTTTCCCGTGTACCGTCGCCTCCCTCACTGACAGATTCTGCATCAGAGATAGCAGAATCAGCGAGTGAGGTACCACCGTCGGTGCCAGACGAATTCACTGCGCGGACCGTCGTCGCGTCGGCGGGGCTAGCCTGGTCAGGCCCACAGTCGACGCTGGCTGCCTCGTCTGGCGCGCCCGTGGCATCAATTGTCAGGTCTACCGTCAGAAGCAAGCCGTCATCGGTGACCGTAGCTGAGGCGTCGCCTGTCGATAGTGAGGCCCCAGCGGTCGACGGAAGTTCAGTGGCCGCCGGTGAGAACGTGACTTCGAGGTCACCACTGTCGGTTAGACTCGCCGTCTCCGGCGTGAGACCCTCGTCAGCGCCGCCGCCGGAACGCAGCGAGACCGGCATCGCCACCGTCACATCGAGGACTGCATCACCGGTGTCGGCCGGCGATGCTTCGACGGTCTTGATGGACCGGCCGCGGGATTCGTACGCATCGATGACCTCCGCGAGCGCCGTGAATGTGGTGTGAAGTCCCATGTCATTGAGTGACTATGACACGTTATGCTGTAGAGATAGGTGTGGAATACCGAACCCATTTATAAACTTCCCCAAAACTACGGCTAGCAACACACGTCTGAAACAGTGCCCGCAGGCGGCTCCTCGGATACGTCTCGGTTATCGCGGTGTCGCGATGCCTGCGAGGCGTTCCCCTTTCACGACGACAGACTCCCTGGCAAGCGAGAATATCACTCCTCGTTCTGTCGCTGAGACGACCTGTTGTTGCTCGAACGAGGAGGGTTCGTAGACAGCCCCCAGTCGCTCCCCGGCGTCGACAGTGTCACCGACGGCGATGTCCGGCCGACATTCGAACAATCCCGATTCCGACGCGGTGACCGGCTCCGCGTCGTTTCGAAGCACCGTCTGCCCGGCGTGGGGCTCCGGCTCTGCCGGGAGGACTGCCCGCTCGCGCAGGAGATTCTGTATCCCGTCGACACCAGCCGCAACCGCGTCCTGTGCTATCCGGCGACTGTTCGATAGCTCCGCCGTGATAACCGGAATGCCGGCTGCCGCAGCCGCAGCGCGGAACGTCCCGCCAGAGCCGTCGTCGCCGGTGTCCTCGGACTCGTCGGTGATTCTGTAGGAAGTACCGAACGCTTCGGCGAGGCGCTCGGCGGCCGGGTCGCCCGCCCGGCATCTGACGTGTTCCAGCATATCTGCCGTGCCGGTGTGGAGATCGACCGCGGCGTCCGCGTCTTTCACGAGTTCCCACAGCCGAGCGGCAAACTGTTCCTGTAGGCTTCCGGACTCGTCTCCCGGCCACACGCGGTTCAGGTTCGGGTTCATCACGTCGTACTCGCCGGGGGTCATGTACGACCGGTGATCGAACGCGAGCTGGTTCACGACTGGGATGACAAGTACTGTCCCGGCGATAGCCGCGTCGGTCAGGCGGTCGTGCAGTCGCCGTAACGCGGCTGGGCCGTTGAGTTCGATGCCGTGTTGCGCCGCCTGAATATACACTGTCGGCCCGGGGCTGCCGACGTACCGGTGGACAGTCACGGACACGGCTCGTCCTGACGGGAGTCTCCCGAGCCGTCGGTCAGTCGTCGTGTGCGTGACGGCGGTGTAGTCCATATCGATGCCCGGCGGCGCGCAGGCAAAAGCGCTGGGAGTAGGAGCGTCGCTGGGCCACACGGAGCGATGCTGTGATACTCCCTCGGAACAGAACCACTGACCGGTAGAGCGGCTGTCGCCGGTGTGAAACCCCGTATCATAAAAATCACAGAGGGCTGTTAACATATAACTTGACAGTACAATAGCGTGTTGGACACTGCTCGGAGTTTCTGACCGGAAGCGACAATCACCACAGGGGACCCAAATCTATTAACAATGGTACTCCTGTTATTCTGAAACACTACGTGATAATGCGATGTCAGTTTGCAAAGGAGGTGGACCAGGCGGTAACTATATTGCCACGCCATAGCACGTTCTACCCAGAGTTATGGAGCCTACCGATAGCCTGCCGACCCAGGCCGATACCGTCATCGTCGGTGCCGGAATCGTCGGCTGCAACATCGCCTACCAGCTGACAGCGCTCGGCCGTGAGGACGTGGTCGTAGTCGACCAGGGGCCGATGCCAACCACTGGTGGATCATCCACCCACGCTCCCGGAATCATGTTCCAGACCGCGGAGCCGAAAGTCCTCAGCCAGTTTGCGGACTACAGCCGTCGGCTGTACTCGGACCTCGAGGGCGCGGATGGGCAGCAGGCCTACAACGAAACAGGCGGCATCGAAGTCGCGCGCAGCGAGGAACGCATGGACTTCCTCCAGCGTCGCGTCGAATACGCCAAGGCCTGGGGCATCGAGGACCCGCAGTTGCTCTCGCCCGAAGAAGTCACCGAGCACCTCCCGCTGGTCGACGCCGACCAGATCAAGGGCGGCTACTACTCCCCGACGGACGGGCAGGTCTCGGGCGTCGTCGCGTGTGACGCACTGGCCAGGGAAGCGATGGACGGGGGCGCGAAGTTCGTGCCGCACACGCGCACCGAGGACGTCGAAACAGCGGACGGCGAGGTCCAGGCCGTCGTCACGGAGAACGGTAGTATCGAGTGTAACGAGGTCGTCGTCGCGACGAACATCTGGGCCCGTCAACTCGGCGAGAAACTCGACGTGCACCTGCCAGTGACGCCGGTCGAACACCAGTACACGATGACGGAGTCCCTCGACGAACTGGCCGACAGCGCGGTCGACATCACGGACCACCCGCTGTTCGAGAACTACGAGAACGTCTCCGGGGAGAAGGCAAAACGGCTCCTCGTGGGTCCGGACCGGCCGATTCTCCGCGACCAGGACAACGCGATGTACTACCGGAACCACGGGGACTCCTACGGTATCGGCTCGTACAACCACGAGCCAATCGTGCCCGATCCACAGGACCTCGGCGGCAACGACCCCGACGGCGAGCAGGGCTCGGTCCACGAGTTCACGGACTACCACATGGACAACGCGACACATCCGGACCGGCCGGACAAGGCCCCGCGACAGGCCAGCGACGAGCTGTTGCCCGCGACGGCCGGCAAGGAACTCGAACACAAGTACAACGGCATGTTCGCGGAGTCGCCCAACGGACTCCCCGTGATGGGGCCCGTCCAGGAGTACGACGGCCTCTGGACGGCGGCGGCCATCTGGGTCACCCACGCCGGCGGTGCCGGCAAAGCGCTCGCCGAGTGGATGGAACACGGCGTACCACGACTGCCGGAAGGACCCATCGACCTCGCCCACTGCGACGTGAACCGCTTCGACGAGCACGAGGGTAGTTGGGACTTCGCCCGGGACATCGGCGGCGAGGAGTACCGCATCGTCTACAACATCATGCACCCCAAGTGGGTCTGGACCGACAAACAGCGGGACATCCGTCGGACTCCGATGTACCACACCCACAAGAAGTACGACGCCGAACTGTGGGCCGAGGCCGGCTGGGAGGAACCCCACTGGTTCGACTCAAATGCCGACCTGCTGGCGGAGTACGGTGACCAGATCCCCGACCGCGAGGGCTGGGAAGCGAAGTACTGGTCCCCCATCGAAGGCGCTGAGGCGCTGAACGTCCGGGAGAACGTCGGCCTCCACGACATGACATCCTTCAACAAGATGGAGGTCATCGGGGGCGACGCCGGCGAGTTCGTCCAGTACCTCTGTACGAATGACATGGATATCGATGTGGGCGACGTGAAGTACACGCTGATGTGTAACGAGGCCGGCGGCGTACGAGCGGACATCACGGTCACGCGAACCGACGAGGACCGCTACCTCCTGTTGACGACCGGCCGCGAAGTCGGGAACAACCATGTCGCGTGGGTGCGCGAGCAGTCCCCCGACGACGTGGTCGTCAACGACGTGACCTCCAGCCTGGCGGCGATGGTCTGTACCGGCCCGAACGCCCGGAAGGTCCTCTCGAAGATCACCGACGTCGACCTCTCCGACGACGCCTTCCCGTTCTTCACGAGCCAGCAGTTCTTCGTGAAGAACATTCCCGTCACCGCGCTCCGCGTCTCCTACGCGGGCGAACTCGGCTGGGAGTTCTACACGCCCTCGGAGTACGGCGAGCGCCTCTGGGAGCACATCATGGAGGCCGGCGAGGAGTACGGTATCCGGCCCTATGGCAACGGCGCGCTGAACTCCCTCCGTATCGAGAAAGGCTTCCGCCTCTGGGGGAAGGACCTCCACACGGAGCACAACCCGTACGAGGCCGGCCTCGGGTGGGCCGTCGACCTCGAAACCGACTTCATCGGCAAGGAGGCCGTCGCCGCGGCCGCCGACGGCGACAACATCGACCACAAGGTCGCGTGCCTGACGCTCGACGACGAGGATGCCGTCGTGCTGGACAACAAGCCAGTCCTCGACGGCGACGAGACTATCGGCTACCTCCACAGCGCCGAGTACGGCTACACCGAAGGCGCTTGCGTCGCCTACACGTACCTGCCGCCCGAGTACGCCGAACCCGGAACTAGCGTCGAAATCCTCTACGAGGGTGAGCGGTACGACGCAACCGTCCGCGAGGAACCGCTCGTCTGAGAGCGGTCTGTGACCAGCCGCTGGTTCTATCGGGATTGTAACACGCTGTGGTTCAGTCCCGCACTGCGGTTTCTTCTCGCTACCTACTGATACCCGACGGCTCGACACTGGTCGAAATACCTCTCTGTGACTCCTCTACCCGACGTTCTCTTTTTGCGTGGGTTCCGGCCACCGGTGTATTTAAGAATATGACAGAGACAGTCACAAACGAGATACATGAGCACAGAGACTCCCCCGTCTCGGGCGGATACTGTTGTTATCGGTGCCGGGGCCGTTGGGTGTAGCGTCGCGTATCACCTGACGGAACTCGGCGCGGAAGACGTCGCAGTCATCGATCAGGGGCCGCTGCCCGTCACTGGCGGGTCGTCAGTCCACGCACCCGGCATCATGTTCCAGACGTCGCCGTCGAAGATACAGACGAAGACAGCCTACTACACCAGTCGGCTCCTCTCTGATGCCGACGTCTACGACGAGGTCGGTGGCATCGAAGTGGCCCGGAGCGAGGAGCGCATGGACTTCCTCCGTCGGCGCGTCGAGTGGGCGACTTCCTATGGGCTGCCGGAACCGCAGTTGCTCTCGCCCGAGGAAGTCACCGAGCACCTTCCGATGGTCGACGAGGACGAAATCCTCGGTGGCTACTACTCGCCGACTGATGGACGCGTCGACGGCATCGGCGCGCTCCAGTGGTATATGGAAAACTCTTCGGCGTCGTTCTACGGGAACACGGAGGTCACGGATCTGGATGTTTCGGGGGGTGAAATCAACGCGGTCGAGACCGATCAGGGCCGCATCGACTGCGAGCGAGCGGTCATCGCGACGAACAACTGGGGCTACCAGACCGGCCAGCTGGCCGGGCTCGACCTCCCGATTGCGCCAGTGGAGCACCAGTACGTCGTCACCGAACCGATGGACGAACTCGCCGACGCCGAATCCTCGGTCGGCGACAACACGACCGGGCTGGACGTGCCGGGCGACCGCTCTATCGCTGAGTACATGAGCGAAGGGCCACACCAGCCAGTCGGCCGCGACCAGGACCACTCGCTGTACTTCCGGACCCACGGCGACGCGCTCGGGATGGGCTCGTACAACCACGAGACGCTTTCGGTCGACCCCGAGGCGATGGGGAAGAACTCCGAGGAGCACCAGGCGTCAGTCAGAGGGTTCACGAAGGAGCACTGGGAGACGCCGACCCACCGCGGTCGGGACAAATCCGCCAAGCAGGCCTTCGACGAACTGCTGCCGGCGACACAGGACGTGGAATACGAGGCCACCGAGAACGGTATCTTCGTATTCACGCCCGACGGGATGCCGGCCGTCGGCGAGACGGCGCAGGTCGACGGCCTCTGGACCGGACTGGCTATCTGGTGGACCCACTCCGGGGGCTACGGCCGCATCCTTGCCGAGTGGATGGAAAACGGCGTTCCCAGACTGCCGTCCGGCCCGGTCGACACCGGCGGCATTCACGTCCGACGGTTCGAACCGCACGCGGGCGAGAAGGACTACTTCGTGGACCGCGGGGCCAAGCGGTACGAGCAGGTGTATAGTATCGTCGAGCCGCGGTGGCAGCCCGACGACCACCGGGGGCTCCGGACGAGTCCGTTCTACCACCAGCAAAAGGAACTCGGCGCGGAGTTCTACCAGAGCGGCGGCTGGGAGACGCCACAGTGGTACGAGTCGAACGCCGACTTGGTCGAGAAGTACGACGACCGGATTCCCGCCCAGGACGGTTGGCAGGGCATCAACCGTTCGAAAATCGAGGCCGCCGAGCATCTCCACACCCGCGACAAGGTGTCGATGTTCGACATGACGACGTTCAGCTCGATCATGGTCGAAGGCGAGGGGAGCCAGGCGTTCCTCCAGCGGGTCTGTAGCAACGACATGGATCTCGACGTCGGGCAGGTCCGCTACTCGCTGCTGTTGAACGAGGGCGGTGGCATTCTCGCGGACATCACGGTCGTCAAACTCGACGACGAGGAGTTCATGGTGACGACCGGCGGCGGGAACTCCCCCGGCATCCACGGCGGTCACCTGGAAGACGAGGCCCCCGAGACGGTGTCGGTCCACGTCGAGGAAGGCGCGAAATCCACAATCGGCCTCTGGGGGCCGAATTCGCGGCTCCTCCTCCAGCGGTGTACCGACACGGACGTGACCAACGAAGGGTTCCCGTACTTCAGCGCCAAGCAGATGTACGTCGACGACGTGCCGGTCATCGCGCTCCGGGTCTCGTACGTGGGTGAACTCGGCTGGGAGCTGTGGGTACCCACGGAATACGGCCAGCGGCTCTGGGAGACGCTGCAGGACGCCGGAGAGGACCTCGGTGTCCGGCCGATGGGCGGCGGTGCACTCAGTTCAATGCGGTTAGAGAAAGGCTACCGCCTCTGGGGGACGGACATCGACACGGACTCGAACCCCTTCGAAGCTGGACTCCCCTTCGCTGTCGACATGGACACAGACTTCATCGGCAAAGAAGCTCTGGAGGCCGCACGCAAGGCAGGTATCGACAGCAAAATCACGCCGGTCACGCTCGACGACTCGACGGACATCATGCTGAGTGGGCGGCCGGTGCTGAAAGACGGCGAGGCCATCGGCTACGTGCAAGCCGGAAACTACGGCTACAGCATTGACGAATCAATCGCGTACACGTACGTTCCGACCGAATACGCCGAGGCCGGCACATCAGTCCAGATCCAGTGTGAGGGTGAGACCTACGACGCGACGGTGCGGGACGAGCCGCTGTTCGATCCGGCTCGGGAGCGCATCACCAGATGACAGGCCAGCGCACCGACCCACCAACTTTGACATAAGGCCCACGACGATACGAACACATGACACAAACCGAATCGGACACCCTGCCCGTCACATACGCGGACATCGAACGAGCCCGCGAACGCCTTGACGACGACACAGTCGTCAAGAAGACGCCAGTCGAACGGAGTACGTCTCTCGGTGAATTCGTCGACGCCGAGGTCCACCTGAAGATGGAACACCTCCAGTGGACAGGCTCGTTCAAGACTAGAGGCGCGTTCAACAAGATCTCACAGGACGTCGCCGATGGCGTGGAGTCGTTTGTCGCCGCCAGCGCCGGCAATCACGCACAGGGCGTCGCCCTCGCCGCGACGAAATGTGGGGCGGAGTCGACGATTTTCATGCCGGAGAACGCGCCACAGGCCAAAATCGACGCCACCAGAGGCTACGGGGGGAGCGTCGAACTGGTCGGCAACGACTTTCAGGAGACGATGTCCCACGCCAAAGCCGTCGTTGAGGAGACTGACGCCGAGTTCGTTCACGCCTACGACGATTTGGACATCATTGCCGGACAGGGGACCCTCGGTACGGAAATGTACCACGACTGCCCCGACGTCGACACAGTCATCGTCCCCATCGGCGGCGGCGGACTTATCAGCGGTGTCTCGACCGCAGTCAAGCACCTCTCGCCCGAGACGCGCGTCGTCGGCGTTCAGGCGACCGGCGCGGAGACGGTCCACGAAAGTCTCGACAAAGGGATTCCGGTCGTGCTCGACGAGGTTGACACAATCGCTGACGGCATCGCCACCGGCGGTATCTCGGAGACGACACTCAACATCATCGAGGCGAACGTCGACGAGGTCGTGACTGTTTCGGACACCGATATCGCACAGGCGATTCTCCTGTTGATGGAACGGGCCAAGCAGGTCGTGGAAGGTGCCGGGGCCGCCTCCGTGGCTGCCGTACTGAGTGACAGCCTCGACGTGTCGGGTGAAACGGTGATGCCGCTGCTCTGTGGCGGGAACCTCGACATGACACAAATGCGTGAGGTTCTCATCCACGCGCTCACGGAGCGCCAGCAGCTCCTTCAGCTTCGGGTTCGCATCGACGACCAGCCGGGTGTGATGGAGGAGATCTCGGGGGTCATCGCCCGGCAGGGAGCTAACATCCACGACGTTCGCCACGAGCGGTCCGTCGAGAACCTCGAAATCGGGGAGGCGTACCTCGTCTTCAACGTCGAGACGAGCGGTGCCGAGCATGCACAGACCATCATTACGGCGATACGCGACGCGGGCTACCCCGTCGACAACGTCGCACGGAAGGCCCAAAACGGCGCACTGTGAGCCGGAATCGGCATTCAGATCGACGGATCGACGCCACGAGCGGGGAAACCTATAACAGGTGTGTGGGGGAATTACACATGAGTCAGGCACCATGTACGACCACATACTCGTCCCGTATGACGGCAGTGATGAGGCCCGGAGAGGGGCAGAACACGGCATCGAACTCGCCGCTGCACTCGGCGCGACAGTCCATGCATTGTACGTCATTGACCTGCCGGGCACGCCGCGTGCGCTTGCGCTCAGAGATGACGAAGAGGAGATGCGCGAGGAGTATCGAAACTACGGGGAAGAGGTTCTGGCGAATCTCGGGAACGTCGCCCAAGAGCACGGCGTCGATTACAAGACGCATTTCAAAACCGGCGCACCCAGCGAGGAAATCGTCGAGTTCGCTGAAAACGAAGACATGGACGCGATTGTCCTGGGCTCGGCGTTCCGTGGAAAGCTCGGGAACCTGCTCGGTGGGACAACCGATAAAGTGGTCCGGACGTCGAGCATTCCAGTCATCAGTCAGCGGATGAGTGTCAACGACATTTGACACCAGCTACGCGTCTATCAGTCGCGTCTCACGTATGTAGATCACCAGGCTGGCGCTGAGGAAACTGAATCCTGCGAGTCGGAAGTCGCCGACTGTCATCCCGACGAGGCCGACGCCCATCAGCAGTGCTGCCACCGCGGCTGCCCCTGTTGCCAGAAGTCGTGCCATACTGATGCTAAGTGGGAGTCCGAAATAAATACGCACCCATCAAGCGGTGAGACAATCGAAGACTCGTCGACAGCCAGCAAACCTCAATGTACTAGATAGGAGAAATGTCTGCCGAGTCACAGCCGTACAGTGCTTCAGTCCGTGATATATTGGTGTCTAAGGTGAAGTTTTATTACAGTTGCATCAGTGCATAAGTATGAGACTGTGTAGCACACAAAACACGCCGACAATAGCCCTGCGGGCACGTCGTGTCCGCCCGAGCGAGTACAGTAAGACAAACAGGATGCGACTGCTGTAGGCGCGCTACGCCGGGATGTCGTTACCATGACGGTGGCAACGGACTACGACAGAGGACGACCGCGACTACGACAATGAGACACCACAGACCAGTACCGCGTTCGAGAGGGGTAACGTATGGCAAACAGTGACGAGCAAACCGGGGAAATGTCTGACGGGCTTCAGGTCGAGTTGTTCCATCCGGAGTCCGACCGCGAACCCGGTGATACGAACATTCAGGCGGCTGGATTCGACATCCATCCAGTAGTATTCCCGGTGGCGCTGGCGATTATTGCGCTGTTCATCGCAGTGACGATACTGCTCGGTGACACCGCAGCCTCGGCGTACACATGGCTGTTCAATACCATCGGGGACACTTTCGGCTGGTTCTACCTGCTGGCGGTGAACGTGTTCATCATCACACTGCTTTACTTCGCGTTCAGCAAGTACGGCAATATCAGAATCGGCGGCGTCGAGGCCGAAAAGGAGTTCAGCGACTTCTCCTGGATGGCGATGCTGTTCAGCGCCGGCATGGGTATCGGCCTCATGTTCTTCAGCGTCTCGGAACCGCTGTACTACTTCCAGAACCCCCCGAGCTTCTTCGGGGCCGAAGCGGGGACCGGCGCAGCGGCGTCCGCCGCGATGGCGCAGACGTTCTTCCACTGGGGCTTTCACCCGTGGGCGGTGTACGGCCTCGTGGGACTCGGCCTCGCGTTCTTCTCGTTCAACCGCGGGCTCCCGCTCACCTTCCGGTCGATATTCTGGCCCCTGCTCGGCGAGCGGATTTACGGCTGGCCGGGCCACATTATCGACCTGGTGACGGTGTTCGCGACGCTGTTCGGGCTGTCAACCTCACTGGGACTCGGTGTTGCACAGGTCAACACGGGGCTCTCCTACGTGGGCGGCGACATGCTCGGTGCGGTGAGTGTCCCGACAGGGACCTGGCCGCAAGTCGCGCTCATCGCCGGGATCACGCTCATCGCGACCCTCTCGGTCGCAGCGGGGCTCGACGGCGGCGTCAAGCGGCTGAGTACGCTCAATCTCTATCTGATGTTCGCACTACTCGGGTTCCTCGTCATCGTGGGTCCGACGGTGTACATCTTCGGGACGTGGGCAGAGGGCCTCGGCGCGTACTTCGGCAACATCCTCGCACTCGGGTTCTTTACCGGGACGCTCAACGAAGCGGCGAACGGGACCCCCACCGCCTGGACCGTGTTCTACTGGGGCTGGTGGATCGCGTGGTCGCCGTTCGTCGGGATGTTCATCGCGCGCATTTCGAAGGGTCGGTCCGTCCGGGAGTTTGTACTGGGCGTGCTGTTCCTTCCATCGATGTTCTCGACGCTCTGGCTCTCGGTGTTCGGCGGCAGCGCGATGTTCAACTCCCTGCTGGGGAACGGACAGGCGCTGGCGACGTACAACGAGGTCGGCCAGACCGTCGCGATGTTCGCCCTGCTGGAGCAGTTCCCGCTTGGCGTGGTCAGTGGACTGATCGCGACGCTGCTGGTCATCACGTTCTTCGTCACGTCGTCTGACTCCGGGTCACTGGTCATCGACCATCTGACTTCGGGCGGGAAGCACGACGTGCCGCGAACACAGCGGATATTCTGGGCCCTTACCGAGGGCCTTGTCGCGTCTATCCTGCTCATCGGCGGCGGGCTGACGGCGCTCCAGACGGCCGCAATCACCACAGGACTCCCGTTCGCGTTCATCCTGTGTCTGATGTGCTATACGGTGTATCTTGGGCTCGACAACGAGTACCAGATACTCGAATCGGAAGAGTTCGCAGAAACGATTCAGGACCTCTCTGAACGGGATGACGTCGACGTCGTGACCGCCGGCGACGAAATGGTGACAGATATCTCTGACCCGGGAGACGACACGGCGACGGGTACCGACTGAAACCTCTCGTTTTGCGTTTTCCGACGCGACCGGTCGTGTCAGATGCTATAGCCAACAGCGGCCGAAACCGTTCACGCTACCGGCCGCCCAGTTCTGTTTCGACCGTCCGTTCAGAGTGTATCCAAATCCGGGCAGAGCCGCCGATTCCGAACGCGGCGATGGCGAGGCTGGACACGATACTGCCGGCGGGTGAAAGCAGAACCCACGAGACAGCGCTGAGAAACGCTCCGATGAGGAGCCCGTATGTTGGTCGGCGGCTGCCAAAGATATCAGTGAGGAGTGTGCCGACCACGAGAAAGCCGAAGCTTGTGAGTACCAGGACGAACGCACTACTGATGAGAATCGCGACACGGACGAATACCCCGCCAGCGACGCTGAGGCGGGCCAGCGTTGTTGCCCCGTAGAGGCCGACGATGCCGACGATCACGTACCCAGCGATGCCGTAGAGGACGGCCATCGCCGGGCTGTCCGAAATCGCGTCAATCGACTCGTCGACGTAGTTCCGCCGCAGCCGGAGCACCAATGCGCCGGCCACGAGCACGAGAACGAACGAGACGAGCCCGCGGAGCGGTCTGGACAGTTCGGTGCCAACGCCGGGCATCAATTGTCCCACGACGGGATTCACAACAGTTGCCGCCAGTCCCGGGACGGTCGGCGCAACACCGACAGCCGCGTCAACACTCATATGCCACATACCGCGGGTCGCCGTGAAAACCTATCGACCGCTCATCACCGGGTCAGCGTTCGTACTGCCCGGAAATTTAAGCCGTCAGAATACATACCATGTCACAGTGTCTGGATGGCTCGCAGCTCTGCTCTCGAAGCTTGTCTGGGTCGGCAAGCGAGTGGCCGCGCCACTCCAGCGGAGTGACGGGCCGAACAAGTTCAGGCTGTCGAGCATGGACACGGCAACGACGACGTACGACGGTGACATTGGGTGGGCGAGACGGCCGCCAGCGACGGTCGAATGTCCGCGATGCGAGTCGGAAATCTTCCAGCACAACGCGCGTGACAGCATCGACTGTCCGCGGTGTGTCGGCGAATACAGCCACGACGAGTTCGCCGACCTGCAGCTCCTGTATCTCACCTGCCCGGTCTGTCGGAGCCGGATGGAGCACGGGCAACGCCACCCCGAGCGGTTCGACATCCCCGAGTGGGCGACCTGCACGGACTGTCGGTACCACTGGGAGTTCGAACACTCCTACGACCGCAGTACTGATTGAGACGATGGGTACACTGATCACTGCTGCCGTTTGGCCGGTATGCGTTGCTTCGAAACGGCTACGAGATCAAAAGCAGGGTGATGCCCAGTTCCAACACGCGAGTGGGATTCTGCCGTCAGTAATACTTCCAGTCGTCCTCACGGCTCCCTTGCACGACGCCGTCGTCCTCCTCACTGTCCGCCTCTTCTCGCTCATCGGGCCAGCGGATACCGTCTCCGATGAGGCTCTTGTACGCGAAGGCACCCAGACCGACGAGCATCAGCAGAAGAACGACGGTGCCAGCGACTGCTGCCACCTGCCCGACGGATTCGAGCAGGCCCGAACCGAGCTGAACTGGAAACTGTAGCATACATACTGTTCGGGCTGCACAGGTATCACTGTTGTCGCATCTGAGACGGTCGCGACGCCGTCGCTGAGACCGTCTTGAGCACGGCGTTGTTCTCGGAGACGTCGTGGACCCTGACTGCGTCAGCCCCACGTTCGGCGGCCAGCGCTGTCGTGGCCAGAGTCGGTGGCAGCCTGTCCGCACCGGCGTCGCTCATGTCGGCAAACATCGACTTCCGGGAGTGCCCGACCAGCACCGGACAGCCGAGCGCGTGGAACTCGTGGAGTCGGTCGACGAGTTCGAACGATTCGGCGGCGTTCTTCCCGAAACCACAGCCGGGGTCGACGATAATCTGCTCGCGGTCGATGCCGGCTTGCTCGGCGAGCAGGATCTGTTCTGTGAGGTCTCGAAGCACGTCGTCGACGACGTCGTCGTAGGTCACAGTTCGACCTGGGTCCACTGGCGCGGACAGGCTATGCATCAGGATGACGGACGCGTCGTGGTCGGCAACCACGAACCGCATCTCGGGGTCCGACAGTCCCGACACGTCGTTGACGATGTCGGCACCGGCGTCCAGCGCCGCGTCAGCGACCGCGGCTTTTCGGGTATCTACGGAGACGGTGGTATTGAGCGAGGACACGGCCTCGATAACGGGTACTACGCGGTCGATCTCTGTTTCGACGGCCACGGGGTCAGCCCCGGGACGCGTGCTCTCGCCGCCGATGTCGACGATGTCCGCCCCGGACTCGATCATCTGTTCCGCGTGACTGACCGCGAGGTCGCGACGGTTGTACTCGCCGCCGTCGTAGAAACTGTCCGGCGTGACGTTGAGAATACCCATCACGGCCGCCTCTTCCCTGTCGAACGGCGGCGGGAACGACCTGTCAGACAGCGTGCCTTCGAGTTGCGTGGCGAGCCGACCGAGCCCCAGCCCTGTCGAAGCCAGTCTGTCAGTGAGCTGTTGAAACTGTCGCGGCGTTCCCGACAGCGTCGTGTCGACGAGCTTCTCCGGCATCCCGACAGCCGAACGGGTACAGGTGCCGCCGCAGTCCTCGAACGCCTGTTTGACGACGCCTGCCTGGTCGCGCCGCAGCGTGACCGAAAGCATCTGCTGGTGGATTTCTGGTTCACTTCCTGATCCAGCGGTCCCGCCCGCCGACGGCTGCTGGAGCGTCTCTGTCGGAACGACCAGCCGACTCCAGCGGTCCCGAGCCTCGGCAACTGCGTAGAGAGACCCGGCCACGAGTACGAAGTCGTCCGCGCCGGCCGTGGCTACCGCTCGTTCGGTGGCTTCCGGAACGGACTCGACCTGCTGTACCTGGGCTGCCTGCCCCTCGAACGCGGCAGCGAGCGATCCAGTGCTCGCGGCTCGGTCGACTTCCGGTCGCGCGGCGAACGCCGTCTCGACGGCCGGAAGCGTCGCAATCATTCGTTCGTACTCCTTGTCCTGCATCGCGGCGAAGACTACGTGGAGGTCGTCGTACTCGTATCGCTCTATGAGTGTTGTCAGCGTCTCCATCGCGCCGGGGTTGTGTGAGCCATCGAGAACCACCATCGGGTCGGTCGACCGGATCTCGAACCGCCCCGGCAGCGTCGCGGCCCGCAGCCCCTCGGATATGGTTTCGGTGTCCTCGTCGATGAGTTGTCGGGCCAGCGTCGCGGCGACGCCGGCGTTCTCCGCCTGATGCTGTCCGAGCAGTTTGAGGTTCGATTCGAGCGCCCAGTCCGGCCCCGTGAGGGAGATGCGGTTCTCGACGGCCGAGCGCATGCCGTTTTCGACGGCGGTGACGTCAGCCCCCTCACCACCGACGGTGATGGTGTCGGTAATCCCCTGGATCGCATCAAGGGCAGCGCCGGTCGTTCCCGTCACGAGTGGGGCGTCCCGCGGCGCGACCTGTGCTTTGTCGCGGGCGATCTTCTCGACCGTGTCGCCGAGCAGGTCGGTGTGTTCTAAACTGATACTGGTGACGGCGCTTGCGACGGGATCGACCGCGCTCGTGGCGTCGTACCGGCCGCCGATACCGACTTCCAGAACTGCCACATCGACGTCTTCGACATCGAAATGATAGAGCGCAAGCGCGGTGAGTACCTCGAAATGCGTCGGCTTGTCGTCCTCGGCGGCCAGGCGGTCGATACATGGCTCGATCTGTTCGACGAACTCCGTCACCCGCTCTTTGGGTATCCGGCCGCCGTTGACCGTGACTTGCTCCCGAAAGCCGTTCAATCCCGGCGAAGTGAACAGGCCGACGTCCAGCCCGGCGGCTCTGATCACGCTCTCGGTCATCTGGGCGGTGCTTCCCTTTCCGTTCGACCCGGCGATCTGCACGCTGTCGAAACTGTTGTCCGGGTCACCGAGATGTGCGAGCATCCGCGCCGTCGTATCGGTCCCCAACTTGGGCCGACGGCGTTGTAGCGACTGCAGGTAGTCCGCCGACTCGTGGTACTCCATACCATAATTGGGCGGCGGCGGCCTGATTAATTTATCGCCAGAGGGTTCTGCGTCGATAGCACGTAACGAGGTGGAGCACCCTCTTCAGGCCGAAACCCACGAGAAACTCCTCAATGGCGGCCCGGAAACCGTGATCGAGTCATTTCGTAGATCCCGACGTCGCTGCCGCTGCCGTCCGGACTGCTGCTGGGCCACGGAACCAATCTCGTAAGCCGAGATACATGATGTGGCTTACGCGGTCCGTAACGGCGTCTCGAACACATCCTATCCCGATAGTATCAGGTTCACTAACATTATTACGACGGTGTAGGGAAGGGCTAGTCGAGATGTCTTCACAGGATGAGCAATCCGCGACCGAAGAGACGCAGGAGCCGATTCCTACGGACTACGATATCGCCCAGTCGACCGAGATGGAACCGATCTGGGAACTGGTAGAGCCGTGGGGACTCGGCCTCGACGACCTCCAGTACTTCGGCGAATACACCGCGAAAGTCAAACAACACGCCATCGAGCGCCTCCGTGAACAGGCGGAAGACAAGGAGCAGAACCTCGTCCTGGTAACCGGGATGACCCCGACGCCGAAAGGCGAGGGGAAGACGGTAACGACCGTCGGCCTCGGACAGACGCTCAACCACGTCGGCGAGGAAGCGATGATCGCCATCCGGGAACCGTCGCTTGGCCCGGTGTTCGGCGTCAAAGGCGGCGCAGCAGGCGGCGGCCGGTCGCAGGTCCTTCCGATGGAGGACATCAACCTCCACTTCACCGGCGACCTCCACGCGCTCACCTCTGCACACAACCTCATCGCCGCGATGCTCGACGCGAAGATCTCGCAGGGTGACGACCTGAACATCGACATCAACAACGTCTCCTGGCCGCGCGCTATCGACATGAACGACCGCGCGCTCCGGGAGACGGTTGTGGGCCTGGGCGGGAAAACCGGCGGGACGCCACGGGAGGACAGCTTCCTCCTTACCGCCGCCTCAGAACTGATGGCGGTGCTGTGCCTGGCGAGTGACCTGGGCGACCTCAAAGAGCGAGTCAGTCGCATCATCGTCGCCTACGACGAGGACGGCGACCCGGTCACGGTCGAAGATATCGAAGCGACCGGCCCAGCAACCATGCTACTCCGGGACGCGATCAAGCCGAACGTCGTCCAGACCATCGAGGGGACGCCGGCGCTGGTCCACGGCGGGCCGTTCGCGAACATCGCCCACGGGACGAACTCGCTCGTCGCCGACAAGACTGCCTTCGGCATGGGCGACTACCTCGTCACCGAGGCTGGTTTCGGCTCCGACCTCGGGGCCGAGAAGTTCATGGACGTGGTCTGTCGCAAGGGCGATATGACGCCGAACGCCGTCGTGCTGGTGGCGTCGGTCCGCGCGCTCAAATACCACGGCCTCGACCAGTGGCCGGTCGACTACGACGAGATCGACGAGGCCGGCGTCGAAGCCGTCGAAGCGGGCTTCTCGAACCTCGACAAGCACGCGACGAACCTCCAGAAGTTCGGCGTCCCGGTCGTCGTCTCCGTCAACCGCTTCCCGGACGACACCGACGAGGAGATTCAGGCCATCTTGGACCACTGCCGTGAGGACCTCGGGGTCAGAGCGGCTGAGTCGAACGTGTTCTCCGACGGCAGCGAGGGCGGCGTCGACCTCGCGGAGAACGTCATCGAGGCAACCGAGGAGAGCAACGAGGAGGACTTCCGGATGCTGTACGACGACGAGGACAGCATCAAGGAGAAGATCCACACCGTCGCGACCGAGATTTACGGCGCTGACGACGTGAAATACACCGGCGGCGCGCTCGACGACATCGAGCAGATGAACGAGCTCGATTTCGACGACTACCCGGTCGTCATGTCCAAGACGTTCCACTCGCTGAGCGACGACGCGAGCCAGAAGGGCGCGCCGGAGGGCTGGGAACTCGAAATCAGCGAAGTGTACCCGTCTGCCGGAGCTGGCTTCCTGGTCGCTCTCACGGCCGACGCGCTCACGATGCCTGGCCTGCCGGCCCGACCGGCTGCCGCCGACATGGACATCGACGAAGACGGTAACATTTCGGGGCTGTTCTGACGAACCGGCCTCGCGTCCCAGCTCCTGTGGCTCGTCCGCTCGATTTTTAACGGATGCCGCTCGGCGTTCGACGAGGTGACGACGCTCACCGCTCCGCGTTTGCGACCGCTTCGTCGAGCGCCGCTTTGCCGGCCGCTTCTGCCTCGTCTGCCCGCTGTTTCATCGCTGCCACGAATGATTCGTCGTCGATCATGTCGAGATTGGCCCGGACAGTCGCGACGGACGCCTGTAGCGCCGCCGCCGCGAGCAGCGCCCCGACGGCCGCGTCCGGGACAGCGACCGGCGTCCCCTTCGCAGTCACCGTGCGGGCGTGCTCAACGACGTCGAGACAGACCTCGGCCGTCTCCAGTGGCACTTCCGTCGAACGTTTCGAAGCCGCCTGCATCCGGTCGTCGTCCCCGGACTCGATTGCGGCCCCGACCGCGTCGACCGTGGCTGCGTCCTCGTCGGCGAGGGCAAGCAGCCGTTCTCGCCGGTCGGCCAGCGTGTCACCAACCTCGCTTAGTTCATCAGCCGCTGCCTCGGACCCATCTGTGCCGACAGTGTGGATACAGACCATCTCACAGAGCGCCGCGCCCATCGCGCCGCCGACGGCCGCGACCGCACCGCCGCTCGGGGTCACCTGGCCCGACGCGACGTCGTCGAGAAACTCACTGATAGGCTGGTCCGCGAACGTCATCTGTCGGGTTCAACGCCGGCCGTCTCTGCTGATCGACTGTCCATACCACGGCACTCTCGGCCCACTCGCCTAATGATTTCCCCGACGGTATTCGGTCCGCGTGGGCCATCCTGACACAAAGGCTATGTCCGGACTGTGTCAAGACGGATTATGGCGTCCTCGTACGAAATCGTCCAGCCAGCGACGGTACCGACGGAGCAGTTCAACACCTGTGAGACAGAGGTCCGGAAGCTCACGGACCCGCTCGGCTGTACGGAGATGCGGGTGAATCAGGTCATCGTCGAACCGGACTCCGTGACGACACCGCATACACACGACGGCCAGGAGGAGGTGTTCGTCGCGACGACCGGCGGCCAGATAGCCGTCGAGGGTGACGTCCACGATGTCCCCGAGGGCGGGGTCGTCCGCGTCCACCCGGACACGGTCCGGAATCTCTGTAACCATATTGAAGAGACGCACGTCTGGCTCGCTTTCGGCGCGCCGCCCGTGGGAACTGTCGAGAACTTCGGGGACTACGTCGTCAAAGAATGAGCCGAGGCGGCCAGCCCGTCAACCAAGTCCGCACACGGAACGGCTGCCCGTCTCAGCCCCCGTCTCCCAGCGCGTCGTTCAACTCCGGCACGACCTCGTGGAGGTCGCCGACGACGGCGTAGTCGGCCTTCTGCATGATGGCCGCCTCCGGGTCGGTGTTGATCGCCAGGATGTTGTCCGCACCCTTACAGCCCACCATGTGCTGCACCGCACCGCTGATACCGCAGGCGACGTAGAGGTCCGGGCTGATCTTCGTGCCCGTCTGTCCGATCTGGTCGTTGTGCGGTCGCCAGCCCTCGTTGACGGCGGCCCGCGACGCGCCGACGGTTCCGCCGAGGCTATCGGCCAGCGTCTCCAGTTTGTCGTAATCCTCCGGACCACCGACACCGCGCCCGCCGCCGACGACGACGCGGGCCTCGCCGAGCGACACACCGGTCTCGTCGGACTCCTCGACTCGGTCGACACTGACCCGGAACGCGCTCTCGTCGAGCGACGGCTCGAACGGCTGGACCGTCGACTCAACTGTCTCTGTCGCCGTCTCCGGCGAAAACTCGTGTTCCGCCGCAGTCACCAGTTTCGTGTCACTGTCAAGGCGTGTGTGTTCGACGAGGCTACCACCCCATCGCTGGCGCGACAGTTCGTACACGTCGCCGGCCTCGACGTCGAGACAGTTGGCCGCCATCGGCAGGTCGCGCCTGGCACCGACGTGGGCTAGCACCTCCTGTCCGCGGTCAGTCCCCGGGGCGACGACTGCGTCCGGGTCCGTGGCGTCGAGCAACTGCGCGATACTCTCCGCCCAGGCCTCGGGTGCGTACGTGTCAAGCCGCTCGTCACCGACGTGGTGGAGCGTCTCTACGCCGTAGTCACCGAGTTTCTCCCCGAGCGCCGCCGATTCTGCGCCGAACGCGACGGCTTCGAGCGCCGCGTCGGTCGCCGTCGCCAGTTCACGGGCCAGCGTGAGCGCCTCCAGCGAGGGCTCTTCGGGACTTCCGCCCGCATGTTCGACGAGGCTCAGTATCACAGTCAGATCACCTCCAGGTCGTCGCGGAGCAGGTCGACGACTGCGGGTACGGCGTCCGATCCATCGCCGAGCACCTCGGCCGAGCCCTCCGTGCTCTCCGGCGCTTCCAACCGGACTTTCTCGATACCCCCGTCGAACTCGCTGGCGACTGGGTCCTGCCGCCCGATCGACTGTTTGCGCGCCTGCATCTTGGCGCGCATCGAGGCGTAGCGGGGCGTGTTGAGCCCCTCCCTCACGCCGACGGCCGCTGGCAGGTCGAGTTCGTACACCTCGGTCCCACCAGTCACGTCGCGCTCGGCGACGGCCGTCCCGTCCTCAATCGTCAGGTCTGACACGCCCGCGACGAACGGCACGTCCAGCCGCTCGGCGACGCGAACCCCGACCTGGTGGTTCGCCACGTCGGCCGATTCGTTCCCGAACAGGAGGAGGTCGAACTCCGGATCGGTGCCGGCGTCGCCGCTCAGAGCGTCTGCGAGGGCGGCCGCCGTTTCGCGGGGCCGCCACTCTTCCCCGTCAGTTTCCAGCAGCGTCGCCTCGTCGGCCGTCATCGCGAGCCCGGTCCGGAGCTGTTCGTCGGCGTCCACCGATCCGAGCGACATCACGGTGGCCGTCCCGTCGTGGTCGTCGGCCACCTGAATGGCCTCCTCGACGGCGCACTCCTCGTGGGGCGATATCGTGAACCCCAGATGGCTCGTGTCTATTCGCTGTTCGTCGTCGGTCAGTGTGATTTTCGCGCCGGTGTCCGGCACGCGTTTGATGCAGGCTACGGTGTCCATGTCGTGTCTCCCTCGTTCGATTGCGTTCGGTTCACTGGCTGTGCTAGCTCCTGATGCGCTCGTTCTCCGGGTCGAACAGCGGCCGGCTCCCGACGACTTCGACCGTCACCGGATACTGCTGGCCCATGTACTCGACCTGGAGGCTCCGCCCTTCCTCGGCGTGGGACTGCGGGAGGTACGCCATGAGGAGGTGCTTGCCAACGCTCGGGCCGGTCCCGGCGCTGGTGACGTACGACCGACGACCCTCGTCGTCGACCAGAACGTCCCCGTTCTCATCGAGGACCGGTTCGTTCCCGAGCATGAAGCGGCGCTCGCCGCCCTCTGGCGCGTGGTCGTCAACGGACAGCGTACATAGCGTGGCCGTATTCTCCTCGTCGATAGCCTCTGCGTAGGCTTCCTTCCCGATGAAATCGGCGTCCTTGACACCGTGGAAGGTCAGCCCCGCTTCCGCCGGGTTGTACTCCAGTTCGAGTTCGTGCCCGAACAGCCGGTACCCCTTCTCCAGGCGGCCGGTCGTCCCGTAGACACCCATGCCGGCCGGCCGGACATTGTGGTCCTGGCCGGCCTCCCAGAGCACGTCCCAGAGCCGGCGGCCCTGACCCATCGGGGCGTAGATCTCCCAGCCCTGCTCGCCGATGTAGGAGAGCCGCATCGCCCACGCGTCGACCTCGCCGACCGTGATTTCCTGTGCCGTGTACGGCTCGAACGCGTCGTGGGACATGTCTTCCTCGGTGACGCCCTCCACCATATCGCGGGCGTTCGGTCCCCAGACGCCCAGCGTGCACAGCGACTCGGAGCGGTCGATCATCGTCACGTCGGCGTCGTCTGGGATGTGGCCGCCGAACCAGGACCGGTCGGACCCGCCCGCCGCGCCGCCGGTGACGACTCGGTAGTGCTTGGGGCCGAGTCGGGCGATTGTCAGGTCCGAAACGAAGCCGCCGTTTTCGGCGAGAATCGGCGTGTACACGGTCTTGCCGACGTCGACGTCGATGCGGCCCACGGCCATCCGTTCGAGGTAGTCGACGACGTCCGACCCGCGGAAGTCGAAGATGCTGAAGCCCATGTCACCGATCATCGACACGTGCTCGCGGGTGTGGAGGTGTTCCGCGAGGATGTTTGGCGACCACCACCGCGAGTCCCACTCGTTCGGCCGTCGGAACTCGGCGAGTTCGTCCTCGTACCGGTCCAGCAGGTCGCTGTTCGACTCGTACCACTGGGGCCGTTCCCAGCCCGCGGCCTCGAAGAACTCCGCGTCGAGGTCGGCCTGCTTCTCGTAGAACGGGCTCGTCCGGAGTTCCCGCGCCGACTGATACTGCTCGGCCGGGTGGACGATGTCGTATATCTTCTGGAACCCTTCGCTGGCCCGGTCTTTGACGAACGAGCGGGAGTTCCCGTACTCGTAAAAGCGGTTCACGTCGGCCCCGTGGAGGTCGATATCCGACCAGCCACGCGTCATCCACTGGGCAACCGCCTCGCCGATGGCCGGGGCCTCCTTGATCCAGATCGCGGCACACGACCAGAGCCCGTCGACGTCCTGCAGCGGGCCCAGCAGTGGCGCACCGTCCGGCGTCTGCGAGAGCAGGCCGTCGATCTCGTGGCGGATGCCGGCTTCGGGGTCGTCGAGGAGTTCCGGGACGATCTCCAGCGCGTCGGCCATCGACTGCTCGAAGGCGTCGTCGGTCAGCGGTGGCTGCGTCGGCGACAGCGGCGCTTCGTCGATGGACGGGATGTCCTCGACGTCCCAGAGTATCGGCCGGTGTTGATACGACCCGACTTCGAGGTCGTTCCCGTGCTGGCGCTCGTACATCTGGGTGTCCATGTCGCGGACGACCGGGAACGAGATTTCGCCCTCGTAATCCTCGAAGAAGGAAATCGGGCCGACGCTGACCATCTGGTGAACCGCCGGTGTCAGCGGGATCTCGACGCCGGCCATCTCGGCTAACTTCGGGCTCCAGAGCCCGGCCGCGATGACCACCTCGTCGGCCGTGACGGTCCCGCGGTCGGTCTCGACGGCCGCTATCGACCCGTCTTCGACGTGAAGGTCGAGCACTTCGGTGTTGGGCGAGACGTGCAGGCCGCCATCAGTGTACTCGTCGGCCCGCGCTCGCATCACTTCACCGGCCCGAAGCGGGTCACACGTGCCCGCCCCCGTGCTGTAGAACCCCGCCTTGACGAGGTCAGTGTTGACGTAGGGTACGAGCGCTTCGACTTCCTCGGGGGTCAACAGCTCCGCCGGTTCGCCCCACGCCTTCGCCGACTGGATTCGGCGTTTCAGTTCCTCGACCCGTGCCTCGGTGCGTGCCACTTCGATACCGCCGCTGTTGGTGAACGTGTCCATGTCCTTGTACTGCTCAATGCTCCGTCGGGTGAGGTGGGTCATCTCCTTCGAGTGTTCCACCGGCATCAGGAAGTTCGAGGCGTGACCCGTCGACCCACCGGGGTCGGGAAACGGCCCCTTGTCCAGAATCGAGATGTCTTCTCGCCCCATCCGGGCGAGATGGTACGCGAGACTGTTTCCGACGATACCGCCACCGATGAGTACTGTCTTCGCCGCTGACGGCAGCGAGTTCGAACTCATCGCGGTCTCACCCGTATGCTGGCGGACCGAACTGTACTCTCGCCGCTCGTGGTGATAGCTCTCAACATCATCCGTTTTGAGCGTGGCCCCTTTCCGGAAAGAAGCAAGGACCACAGTTCTGCGGCGATTTATATACCACTGGGACGAAGACCGCCGGAAATCGTTCGTTGTTCAGGGAGTCAGCAGCTACAAACCCCTGTTTCTGTTCGGTAGTCGCGTCGACGGGGCCACGCTGACGTTTCAGAGTCGGAGGGACGGGCAGAATACTCATTCTGTAAAAAAACCAATGGTATGAGTTTTGTGCCGTCCGTTGGAATGGTTCCGACGCGCTCTCTGGTCGTCGTCTCGGTCTCCGGATCGAAGGTACGCATGACCGGTTTCGACCCGGCCTGAGAGTCCTCCGTCAGTTGGGTCGCAGTATCGTATTGATGTGCAGGCTCCTGTTCCCGGGAATCCATTACAGCCAAACGGGATGACGTGACGTACCACGCCGCTGTCCTCACTACCCCGTGCTCGAATGACAACGGTAACGTCATGATTTCACGCCAAGAGAGATCACCGACTGTTACTGTCGTGTATTATACCCGCTGAGTAATACCAAGAGAGCAGGCCGAAGTCATTGCCTGAACCTTGAGAGTCCGCTCTGTCACCGGTCTCCCGACATCACTCGCGCTGATAGCGGTGGGTGCTGCTTCGGTCCCGATTTCTATAGGGCGGTGCAGTTCAGGAAGAGCGACAGCCCATTCGATGTCGGGCTGGCCGTCCACGGGGCCGAGAATAACAATCGTACCAACATTAGCTCACAGAGCCTATCAGTATCAGAGGGATATTGTGAAGAAGGAACTACATAACAGTGTGGCGGCGCGTGGTCGACGATCGCCGAAGCAGTTGTGGCGCTGTTGTCGTGCCGTTTCAGTCGGCCTGCAGCGCCCGGACTGTTTGGTGCGTCGCTGCCGACACTGAACGGGCGAGTGCCGTCGCGTGCCAGTAGTCCGCAACGCTTCTATCGAGCGTGGTGGCCGATATCTCTCCTTGATGATGTGTTAACTCACGGTCAGCGGCCATGACCTTGTGGCCGGCGTCGACGAGAACTGTCCGGGCCAGTGCTGACCGTGAAGTCGATTCAAGGGCCGCGGTGAGTGCACCGTACGCGGTCTGTCTGATGTCTCGAACCGTTTTCGCATCCGATGGCCGAGCGAGTTCGTCCGCCTCCCGACGTGACTGAATGCGGTCAAGCGCTCGGAACCGGGCGATCTGGCTGTTCGCATCGACAACAGCGCTCGCGGGTCCGACGGCATCAGTGAGGCGGCTGAGACCGCTCTCCACCTCCCAGCGGAGTTCGTCCACAACCATCTGTCCCGGAGATCGCTCGTCAGCGGCCGTTTCCGGCGGCAGGTCCGCCTGCCTGTCGCGGATGTCCACAAGCAGTGTTTCTGCTGCATCTGTCAGCGTCGGCCTGACTGTCCCAGCATCGGATGGAAGCGAAGCAGCGAACCGCGCCCGCAGGTGGCGAGCGTCGTCGAGATACGCCTGTGCCGACTCGGCCGTCTCACCCCATTCGGCGACCGACAGTAACTCCGACTCTTCTCTGGGTAGGACGTCCATGTCACTGGCCCGCTCCAGTCCCGTCTCGATACGGGCGTGGACTAGCGCCGCGCGCACCGGGTCAATCCCGATGTAGTCATGCTTCTGCCGGGTTTCGTGGGCCGCAGACACGGTCCTTTCGTGCTCGTTTCGGAGCGGAGCAGCGGTACGGCCACTCTCGACAACACTCCACCCCGCAGCGGCGTAGCGGGCGTTTTCGCGAGCGCGACGCAACGACCGGAGCGCCATCAACCCGGTTCGGGCCGTCCGCGCATCGTCGAGGCCGTCTGAGGCGTCACTGGCGGCATCTGTCAGGTGCTGTCGGATGTGACCGTTCGGGATTTCTTCGGGGCCCAACGGTGTGGGAAGCGTCGCTAGCAGCGAGCGTATCCGCTCCCTCGCGGCGTCGAAATGCTCCGCTGTGATGTCGACCGGGATCGAAGGAGAGACAGGGGATTCTCGCTCTTCGTCGCGCGGGACATCGGGCAGATTGTAGGCATCGATAGTTGCCTCGCGTTCCCCACCCAGACTGTCGATACTGCTACAACCAGCGATAGCACTGGCCCCAACCAGGGCGAGCACACCACGGCGGGTCATCCGACCGGACTCCCCGCCCGTCGCGGACGTGTCGTCGGTCATGCCTGCTCACCACCAGTCTGGGTTCGGCGGTCGCTATCCGAGGCTGACCCGCCCCCGCCCTCGCCCTCGGCATCGACTCGCTGGCTGTCACAGGCGCTCCCACCGATGGAGGAGGAGTAACTGGAGATGTCGTCGGCGTTGACTGTATCGGGAATCCGGATGAACCACACCGCGTACACCTTGTTGCCTGCTGTGCAGGGTTCGTCGTAGGGGCGACTCACTCGGCCGTAGTCGGTCGAGACGCTGTTCGTCGTCCAGCTGACCTGACAGAGCGTTAGTCGAAAGCACTCCTCGATCATCACGTTCTGGACGTAGACGGTTTCCGTGTCGAAGTCAGTCTCGTCGAGGAAGGTTTCGACCAGCGAACTGTCCACGTCTCCGGCGACGGCGAGCCGGTCCGCTTTAGATTCCGTATCGATAATCTTGGACTCCAATCGATGGGAATGCTGGCTTTCGGTTGGCCGACCGTCTCCATCGTCGAGCCAGACAGGCTGCCGGTCGGCGTCAACGCGTGTGACAACTGCCGCCGGGTCGGACTCCATGCCAGCTCTCGGAGCGGTCGAGCCATCGTTTTCGGAAGCGGTGCGTGTTGATTCGTCGCTGCCCTCGAACATTCCACTACAGCCGGCCAGCATCGTCGCTAGCCCGCATGCGCTGTGGAGGAGGGTACGTCGAGTGGAGGGGACCATCGTGTAATTTCCCGCTTGTAATGTCAGGTATAAAATTCTCGTGGTAGATGGACGTTACCGAGAGCGTACCAGATATCCCGAAGAATAGATCGAGGAGCGACTTTCTATCGTATTCGGTACTTGTATATCTGCGAATTCAGGCCTTATGTAACTATATTCGGCTCTATTGGCTTATATTATACACATCCGCGGTCAAATACATCCCTGTGAGTGATGTCTTCTGGAACCAAGAAGTATGGCTGCTAAGTGGTGGAGAGACGCAGATATCGCAACAAAACGGCTAAACCGGATCGACGCGTTCTGGCGATAATGGGGTCAGCGCAGTCGAAAGTCGCACAGTTGATCGAAACGTATGGACTGACGTCGATGGGAACGGAACTGGAGCACGCGTGGCTCGGGAAGAATAGGGAACGGCAGAGTCTCCGTGACCTCGCTGATCGGTTCAATCAAGCGCTGCTTGTGGCTGCAATCCGCAATTCGGGCATGGACGTCATCGACGGCGAACCGGCGAACTTCTATCGACTCCTGACGGACGACGACGTCAGTGCGGGCAAACGGATCGAAGCGCGGAACCGACTCGAACGGGCAGGTATCGACGTCGATACGCTGGAAAGCCAGTTCGTCACGTATCAGGCGATTCGGTACTATCTCACAGAGGTTCGTGATGTGAGCTACGAGCCTGAATCCGAAACTGAACAGGTCGAGCAGGAACGCGGGACAATAGACCGCCTCCGCAGCCGCGTCGAGACAATCGTCCGGGACACGGTCGACCGACTGAACACCGCTGACAAACTCACTGTCGGCGAGTACCGAGTGTTCGTGAGCATCGATATTCGCTGTCAGGACTGCGGGACACGCTACGGCATCAGTGACCTTCTCGACCGCGGCGGCTGTGACTGTGAGTGAGCGCTCAGTAGATTCGGTCTTTGGGGGGACCACAACAGGATCAGATATCCGTAATCCGGTTGTAACTATCCGGAAGCGCCTGCGCGTCCTCGGGGAGCAACGCGACGACGAGATAGGTGGGGTACTCCGCGAAGTACTCGACGAGCGAGGCGATGCGCTCCGCATCGATGGCTTCCAGTGAGTCAAGCAGCATGAACGGGACGTCCTCGTACACGTCGTGGACGAGGTAGCCGGCGAGTGCGAACACGAGCCCGGTCACTTCCCGCTCACTCTCGCTCAGATGGCCGACAGTGTCTTCGTAGACAGTTCCACCGTCGGTACTCCTGACGACGTGGAGCGTGAACGTCGATCCAGTGACGCTGTCGTCGCTGTTATGGACCGGGTCATCGGGCGTGTCGGTCCGTTCGAGCCAGATCCGTTCGATGTTGCCGTAGCCGAGAATATCGAGCAGGTCGTCCATCTTCTCGTTGAACTGGTCGGTCGCCTCGGCTTCGAGGCGGTCGATACGTGACCGGAGGTCGATCAGCTCGTCAACCACGTCTTCCCGTTGGGCAGCCAGTTCGTCGTTTCGGCGGATGTCCGACTCGATGTCGGCGATCTCCTCGCGTACCTCGTCTCGTTCGGATTCGAGCCGGTCCAGTTCCAGCTCCAGTTCGTTCGCTTTCGTATGGAGTTCGAGCACTTCGTCGAACTCTTCGGTTCGGAGCGAGGTGACCCGCTCCTCGAGTTCCTCGACGCGGGCGGAGAGGTTGTTGCGTCGCTCTCGGAGGTCGACAACAGTCGTCTGCCGGCGCTCGATTTCGGCGTCGACCTCCTCAATCGTGGCGGTGAGTTCTCGCGCTCGCGTGCGCGTCTCCGCAATTTCGTCACGTCGGTCGGTCAGTTCGTCGAGTTCATCGTCGATATCGTCGATCTCCGTGACCGTCTCCTGAAGGTGGTCACGCATACTCTGGAGCGTCGACTCGATACGGTCCGGTTTCACTCGCGAGCCACAGGTCCAGCAGGTCGTCTTTGACCCCTTATACAGCTGGTCCGTGATGTCACCCACACTTTCTGGCTTTGCGTCGATAGCGTCGGTTATCTCCCGGTGCTCGCCGGACAGCAGTTCCTCGTTGAACCCGACGACGTTCTGCAGTCGGGTGGTGTACTCTGAGAGCTCTCGTTTGCGCTCTCGAAGCCGGTCGATGTCCGATTCGAGCGCTTCGAGTCGCTCGTCCGGCGATTCCGGAAGCCCGGATCGTTCGACCGCGAGGCTCCCTCGCTCGTCGCGCAGTGCCGCGATACTCTCCTGTTCTGACTGGATATCGTTTCGCACACGTTTCAGTTCGGATCGAGTCGCCTGGAGTTCATCGAGGGCCGTTTCGAGTTCGTCCCTGTTTTCCTGGGTCGTCTGGAAATCCACGTCCCGCTCGTCGATTCGGTCCTCCACGCGCTGGAGTTTGTCTCTGGTCTCAGTGATCTCGTCGCGCAGAGTTGCCTGTTGCCGTTCGAGATCCGGGAGGTCACGCTTGAGCGACGCGATACGATCGAGTTCCGCATCGATCTCTTCCTTGCGCTGTTCGGCCGCACGTATCTGTCGGTGGATCGACGCCACGTCGACGGGCCGCATAATGATCTCGCGAAGGTCCTCACCCCGCTCGACGGCTCGTCTGGCCTCGTTGTCTTCGAGCAGGAACGCGAACAGATCCGCAACCGTCGGGTCAGTGAGCAGGCCGAGGCCCGACCCGGTAACCCCGTTGTCCGTTCTGGTCAGTGTTTGGGTGTACGTCTCCTCCCCCAGTGAGAGTTCGACGTGCCCCTGGTCGGCGTCACCTTTGATGCTCGCCCACTCGCTCCCGTGAGCGGACATCACCGCCTGTAGAAACGATGTCCGATTAGTCGCGTTCCGGCCTCGGAGCACAGTCACCCCTGGTGGGACCTCGACTGTCGTCTCGTCGATCCCCCCGATTTTTTCGACGGTGAACGTAGCCACCTCCCCAGATACCGAGAGTGAACCCATATTTCGGTGTGTGCGAGTGACGGATATAAGCACTATGGCGCGTGTGGCACCACACATTCCGATTTCTATCCCAGTAGTTGCCTGCGGCTAACAAGCATATGTCTGTTATTCCAACGGATTCGCGGATCTAGTTCCGTGCAGAAACAATCGCCTAAATCCAGATAGCAAACAATTTCGGTAAATAACACTCTCAAACGTGTACCTTTATATTACACAATGGGCGTAGCTGTCGGTGTCGTTGACCATGACAGATCAAGACCGGGCCGAGAGTGCGCTTCGCGCCCACGTAACCTCCGTCAAGGAGGACCTGATGACGGGCGTATCGTTCATGATCCCCTTCGTGACTATCGGGGGTATCTTCCTCGCCGTCGCGTACGCGATAGGGGACACACAGACAGTGTTCGAGAACACCGGCTCGGCAGGCTGGTTCCTAGCACAGGTCGGTACTGCCGGGCTGACGATTATGGTTCCGATTCTCGGCGGATACATCGCGTATGCCATCGCCGACCGTCCGGGACTCGCCCCGGGATTCCTGCTGGCATACATTCTCCAGCAAGGGAACGTCGTCGCCGAAGCGGCGACAGTAATCGGTATCTCCGGCGGCGAAGCCGGTGCCGGCTATCTCGGCGCAATCGTCGCTGGGCTGCTGGCCGGGTACGTCGCGCGTTTCTTCAAGAACCTCGACGTCCCCGAGTTCATCCAGCCGATGATGCCGGTACTGCTGATCCCTGTCGCGACAATGGCGGTTCTAACGCCCATCATGCTGTTCGTGCTGGGCGTCCCTGTCGCACTCGCCAACGAAGCCCTGACCTCTTTCCTGCAGTCGATGCAGGGCGGCCAGGCTATCGTCGTCGGCCTCATCCTCGGCGGGATGATGGCCTTCGACATGGGTGGTCCCGTTAACAAGGTCGCTTACGTGTTCGCGACTGGGCTCATCACGGAGGAGATCTACGCACCGATGGCCGCGGTGATGATCGGCGGGATGGTTCCGCCGATCGGCCTCGCGCTCTCAAACTTTATTGCACCGCACAAGTACGCGGCCGAGATGTACGAGAACGGAAAAAGCGGTGTCGTGCTCGGCCTGTCGTTCATCACCGAGGGCGCGATTCCGTACGCAGCCGCGGACCCGCTGCGCGTCATCCCGGCTATTGTGGCCGGTAGCGCTGTCGGCGGCGCGACCTCGATGGCCCTCGGCGTCACGATGCCCGCACCCCACGGCGGTATCTTCGTGGTCCTGCTTTCGAACCAGCCACTCGCATTCCTGGGCAGCATCCTTCTGGGCTCACTCGTGACGGCCGTCGTCGCGACGGTGATCAAACCGGACTTCGAAGACCGTATCGACGCCGGGGCGGAGACGAGCACCACGCAACCGACGGACGACTAACTACGGAGACTACAATGACAGACGCAATCGCAGCGGACGACATCGAAGAACTGATTCCGGCCAGCCACATTTCGCTGTCCGAGCCACCAGCCGAAAAGGAAGCGTGTATCGAGTTCTTGCTCGACCTACTAGTCGACGGCGGCAAGGTCGAGGACCGCGACCGCGCACTCGACGCGCTGCTGGAACGCGAATCGGAGACCACTACGGGCGTCGGCATGGGGATCGGGATTCCACACGCGAAGACTGACGCTGTGAACCGCCCGTCACTGGCATTTGCTCACTCCGAAGAAGGCGTCGACTTCGGCTCGATGGACGGCGAGCCGGCGACGCTCATCTTCATGATTCTCGTCCCGGAGGCCGGCGGCGAGGAGCACCTCAACATTCTCAGTTCCCTCTCGCGGGCCCTGATGCATGACGACGTTCGGGACCGACTCCACGAGGCAGAGGACGAGACGACCGTTCAGGACGCACTCCGGGAGGCAATCGCATGACGGTCGAGCGCACTGTGACGATTGTTCCGGAGGCTGGCCTGCACGCTCGGCCGGCGTCGGCGTTCGTCCAGGCGGTCAACGACCACGAGGCCGAGGTCTCGGCCGGTCGTCCGGACGGTGACCTCGTCCAGGCGGCGAGTATGATCGCAGTCACCAGCCTCGGCGTCGGACAGGACGACGACATCAAACTGGTCGCCGACGGGCCGGATGCAGAAGCAGTGCTCGACGAACTGGAGCGGATACTGACAACGCCAGAGGCGGAACTGGACACTGACGATGGCTGAACGCACGCTTCACGGTACCGGTGCGACACCGCGCTCCGGCGTCGGGTCGGTTGTCTGGTACGGCCGAGACATCTCGCTCCTGGACCCGGACGGCGTGGAAGTCGATCCCGAAATGGAGGGCGAGCGGTTCGCCGACGCCGTCGACACCGCCCGAACCGAACTGGAGTCCGAGCGCGAGGCGACCGCCGAACGCGTCGGGGAACAGGAAGCCGCGGTGTTCGACGCGCACATCCAGTTCCTCGAAGACCCGACCATCGAGGACGCCGTCGAGACGATGATCGGCGAGGGGCTTCCCGCACCGAACGCCGTCGATGCCGCCTTCGGCGAACACATCGAGCAGTTCGAAGGGATGGACGGCCGGATGGCCGAGCGCGCGGACGACCTCCGTGACGTGCGTGATCGGCTCCTCCGTCTGCTGACGGACGGGGAGCGGGTCGACCTCGGCGACCTCCCCGAGGGCAGCGTCGTCCTCGCCGAGCGGTTGACGCCCAGCGACACGGCACAGCTCGACCCGGAACGCGTCGCCGGATTCGCCACGGTCACCGGCGGCCGAACATCCCATGCGGCGATTTTCGCCCGTTCGCTGGCCCTGCCGGCGGTCGTCGGTATCGGCGAGACGCTCGAATCCGTCGAGGGAGGGACAGAAGTCGTGGTCGACGGCGACGACGGGACGCTGTTGGTCGGTCCCGACGACGACGAGCGAGAGGCCGCAGCGAGCGGGTCTGGGGCAGCTATCGTCGACGAGTCCGTCGAAACCACCGACGGGAAACACATCGAGGTCGCGGCGAACATCGGACAGCCAGCGGAACTGGACCCCGCAGCACAACGGGGTGCCGACGGCGTTGGCCTCTACCGCACTGAGTTCCTCTTCCTCGACCGGGAGACGCCGCCGTCCGAAGACGAGCAGTACGAGGCCGTCCGCGAGGTGCTCGACACGTTTCCGGACGGCCGCGTCGTCGTCCGGACGCTGGACATCGGCGGCGACAAGCGAATCCCCTACCTCGACCTGCCGGCGGAGGAAAACCCCTTCCTCGGGGAGCGCGGCATCCGGCGCTCGCTCGACCCCGACTCGGATCTGTTCGCCACACAGCTCCGTGCGCTGCTGCGCGCCGCTGCGGACGGGGCTGGAGACCTCGCCATCATGTTCCCGCTGGTCGCCACCGTCGAGGAACTCGACGGGGCACTCGATGCGCTGGACGCAGCGGCGGCCGACCTCGAAGGCCGTGAAACCGAGGTCGCTGACCCCGAAGTCGGCGTGATGATCGAGACGCCAAGCGCCGTGTTCATGGCCGAGGAACTCGCCGCACGCGTCGATTTCCTCTCCATCGGGACGAACGACCTCACGCAGTACGTCATGGCCGCCGACCGCGAGAACGAGCGCGTCGGCGACCTGCACGACCCCACGCATCCGGGCGTCCTCCGCGCAATTCGTCAAACAGTCAAGTCGGCCCACGACGAGGACGCCTGGGTCGGGATGTGCGGCGAGATGGCCGGCGACCCGGACCTGACGGAACTGCTCGTCGGCCTCGGCCTGGACGAACTCAGCATGAGCGCCGTGACGATTCCGGAAGTCAAGACGGCCGTCAGCGAAACCGAGCACAGTGCCGCGAGCGAGCGCGCAGACCGCGCCCGACTCGCCGCAACGCGCAGCGAAGTTCACGACACACTAGAACTATGAAACTCGTCGCAGTCACCTCCTGCCCGACTGGGATCGCACACAGTCAGATGGCAGCCGAGAACCTCGAACAGACAGCCGAAGAACTGGGCCACGAAATCAAAGTGGAAGTCCAGGGCGCGATGGGGGCTGAAAACGAGCTCTCCGAAGCGGACATCGAGTCCGCCGACGCCGCCATCATCGCCTCGGACACATCGGTCAGCCAGGACCGGTTCAGCAATATTCCGCTGATCAAAGGCACTGTTAAAGACGCCGTTAACGACGCCGAAGGGATGATCGCTGACGCCATCGAGGCCGCCGACGGCGACGTGCCGGACACCGAAGTCGACTCCGACGGGACCGAGTCCACGGAGACGGGGTCCGACCAGCAGCGCCGCCGCGGCGGTGACCGCTCGAAGAGCCTCGTCGCTCGGCTGAAGCGACTGTTCAGTTGAGACGGTCCCACTGTCGTCTCTATCGTGGTTGGTTCCGGTCGCACGTCCCCGATCTAATCGGTCTCCGCTGTAGTCAGGTGGTCCGAACTCGCCAGTTCATACGTCAGGTAACCGTGGAGCATCCCGATATTGCTCACGACCTGTCCGACGGTGCTGATAATCGATTTCGACACGGTTGAGTCGAGATAATATGTCGGTATCAGTATGAATCTCATAATCCGCCTCGGAACGTTTTCGCCTCTGATCTTGTAGTACGGAATGGACTCTTTACCGTGCCGGTATTGTTTTTCTAAATAGTCCGGAATGGATTCGGCGAACGGGTGTTCGACCAGCAGATCGGGCGAGTACCACACGGTGTAGGATTCGAAAACACGATCTATCAGTTCAACCTCTTCATGCCCGTACGGGAGACGTTCGTCAAACCCACCGACATCTTCCAGCACATCGCGGCGAATCGCCATATTACAGCCGACGACTGTGTCAGTAACGTGTCCATTATCTCCCTGATCGTATTGGCCAGACAGGCCGCGTGTGTATGGGGATCCGGTGTCGTGGATACGACCGGTAACAGCCGGATATTCGTCCAACAGCTCGGAAACGCGGTCGAAGTACTCGCCTTTCGGGACTGAGTCGTCGTCGAGAAAGACTAGTTTCTCCCCGTTCGCCTCACGGATCCCCTTGTTTCTCGCTGCTGCAGCACTGCCTTCGGTACAGACGAGGATCTCGCCCTCGACAGCGGCGTCCACCAACTTCTCTTCCCAACTGAACTCTATGTTGGGGTCCAGCGTAGGGATGATGATAGATAGTTCCGGCATTTTTGACACACTTGTATATCCAATACCTTGGTTAGCGACTCTAAATACATCGGCAGGCTGAATGGATGATATTTAGGGAGTGGATGAAATCTGTGCTGACCGTCGTCTCGAACTGTAGGCCGTAACTAACAAATTCAGTTCATTGAGAGGATACTGACAGATGTTTACGTATCGTCCCGGCCGGTGCCGTCTGCAACGATTTTTCCGCCATCAAACGCCAAAGCGAACTCCCGGCCAGAGGGATTCCCGAGGAGAGAGAGCTGATGGTAATGTGACGCATCGAGCCGTCCAAATCACCGTCGAGACGCTTTCTCGGAGGTAGTCCAGATGTCAGAGAGAACACGGCAGATCGGAATTATTTCCCAGCAGTATCCCCCCGACAAGAGCGGCCATGCTTCACGGATCCAGAACATGGCGACCAACCTCGATTCCCGGGGATGGGACGTTGAGGTGGTTGCACCACCGCCGTGTTTCCCACACGGTTCGTTCGACCGGGACTGGTACCGGTCGAAAGAGATTCGACAACAGGACGTGACAGTGCGCCGGCTCTGGGCCTGGCAACCGACCGAACCGAACCCGGGAATCGTGTCTAGGCTCGCCTACTATGTCACCTTTGCACTCCATGCGTTCCTGTGGCTCTTGATAACTCGGCGACGGTACGATGTCGTTATGACGACGACGCCGCCGATTTCGACCGGGCTTGCGGGTTTTGTCACGGTGCTTACGAACTCCCTCTGGGTGGTAGATGTCCGCGATCTCTGGATCGATGCGTCAGTGTCGCTGGGATTCATTCCCGAAGATGGGATCATAGAGCACGGCAGCCGGTATTTCCAGCGACAGGTCCTCCATACGTCGGATGCGATAGCAGTGACGACGGAGACATTAGGCGACCATCTCTGTGAGCAGTACGGTGCCGCGCTGTCTGAAAAGCTCCTGTTGGTTCCAAACGGCGTCGACATGGACCGCTTCGCTTCGACCAAATCGGGCGATTCGGTGGTGGACAGCGACGACCCGGCTATCGTCTACGTCGGTAATATCGGCCACGCACAGGCGCTCGATGAGTGTATCCGAGCGATGGGGCGGCTCAACAACGATGCGGAACTCTATTTGATCGGCAGCGGCGACGCAGTCCCGCACCTGCGGGAGGTCGTCACGGAGGGAGGCGTCGAAGACGCCGTTGAGTTCACCGGCCCGATACCTCACGAAGCGGTTCCAGCAGCACTCGACGACGCCGCCATCGGTATCGCGCCGCTACTCGACGACTCGGAACTCGACTACGCCATGCCGACGAAGGTGTACGAGTACATGGGCGCTGGACTACCAGTCGTTACGACTGGACAGGGTGAGCTCGAACGGTTCATCGAGCAGTCCGGCGGTGGTATTCACACTACGCCTGATCCCGGCGGTATCGCAACTGCGTTTGACAGCTTACTCGCCTCAGAAGCCAAGCGCCGCGAACGGGGGCAATCCGGGCAAGACTACGTCAGTCCGACCTACGACCGGAGCCATATCGCCGTCCGTTTCGATGACCAGATACGTCAGCTTATGGACGGTACGTCGACGGCTCCAGCTGGAGAATCGAACCGAACGGACATCGCGCTTGACCACGGAACGACAACCGACGCCGGACCACGGAATGAGTGATACGACGCTCACCGCGCTGTTGGACCGCGACCGAGTGCCGTTGCTGTATCACACTGCACGAAACATGCAGCCCCGGCAACTGGCCGGGATAGCGGAGCGAAAGCTCCGTCATCTCATCGTGCCAGCGGTTCCAGTCGATTTCGACGCTCGCTACGAGGGGTCGGTTCCGGCATCACTGTCCGGCGCACCCGATCCCGTTGCGAGAAACACTGCTTTGCTCCGTGACGCATTACCCTCGTCAGGACAAACCGATTTCCGCGAGTTGTCACAGGGCATCGCTGCCGGCGAAGTGACGTTCAGAAATCGGACAGTGACAGTCGAGTCCGCGTCCGGCGTCGACTGGGTGGGGGCTGGTGTGCCCGAACCGTCGACGCTGTGGGGGCTCCAGTTTCATGGATTCGCGTTCCTCATGTGGCCAGTGTTGGGGTATCAGTCGCCAACTGACTGCACCGCAGTCGAAGAAACCCTCGAACAATGGCTTCGTGATTGGGACAGATCGGGGTCAAACCGGATCGGTCAGCCGGCGTATTTGCGTCGCTCGTGGACGCCCCACGCGGTTTCGCTTCGGATCCTCAATCTGGTCAGATTCTATGCCTGGGCTGAGGACGTGCTTGAACCGCCTCACTCGGCACGGCTCCGAAAGCTCGTTTACAAAAACGCCGCGTTCCTCTCGAATCACGTCGAACACGATATCGGCGGGAACCACCTCATCGAGAACGGTGCGGCGCTGGTCATGGCCGGTCTTTTTTTCCCCGAGTCCGGCCAGCAGTGGGTCAAACAGGGGCTAGATGTGCTCGTCGAAACGGCCGAACAGTTCCGTGCGGACGGCGGCCACTTCGAGCGCAGTCCGATGTACCACGCTGTGACGGTGACGCGGTATCTGACTGTCATCGACCTCCTGAAACGAGTCGGTCGGGAAATCCCTCCGGAGGTTCAGCGGGTCGCGACTGCGGGCGTTCGGTTCCTCCGTGACATGGAGCCACCCGACGGACGCCTACCACTCCTGAACGACTCGGTGTTCGGTCTTGCCTTGCCTCTGCAGAGCTGTCTCGCGTATGCCCGTGCAGTGGGCATTGAACCGACCGATGAGACCACATCCGCGCAGAACGCGCCCACTGCATCGGGGTACTACTGGCTCGGAACCGGTCGGAGCCGCCTCCTCGTCGACGGTGGTGCAATCGGCCCGCCGCATCTCCCCGCCCATTCGCACAACGACCACTTCGCTGTCCTCTGGTGGGCCGACGGGCAGCGGATCCTCACGGACACGGGAGTATTCGAGTACCTGCCAACGACGGAGCGCCAGTACTCACGGAGTGTCGAAGCGCATAATACGGTTCAATACGACGACGTAGAGCCCATTCAGACTGGGGGAAGCTACTTGTTCGGCCGTCGAATCGAACCGGAAGTCGCGTACGAGCACCGCGATGGTCTGACGTGCTTTGATGGCCACTATCGAACCGAGTCCTCGTCACAGCCACAGTACAGTCACCGCCGGCACATCTACGGATCTGACACGTGGTGGCTCGTCTGGGACACTGTCTCGGCCGAAAAATCCGCTCCGATACGGAGTCGATTGCACCTAGACCCGGCCGTCACTGTCCGGTCGACACCGTCCGACGGTCAGCAGCATCTGGTCGTCAGTTCCCTAGAGGGCGGTTCAGAGACCGGAATCGCACATATTTACCCGCTGGATACAGACCGAATTATCCGCGACCAGCGTCCGTACTATCCCGAGTTTGGACGCTCGATGCCACGGACGGGCATAACCCTTCGGACGGATGGCTCGGACGTTTCGTTTGGATTTCTCTTGAGCACGGACGATATTGATACGGTAGACGTAACCCGTGACGGAGACGAGGCAACGGGGGTTCAGGTGGGGACCGTGTTTCAGCCACTCACATCTATCGAGGACTGACACCGTCCGGTGTTCACACCTCTGTAATTCGTTTCGCTCTTCGCGTCCGAGTTTCCAGTATGGTCGTCTGGGTCGCTCTTATGTCTGCAGGCCCTTGCCTTCGAACTCCGCGTACAGTTCCCGAACGCGGGTAGCGTACCCGTCCCAGGTCCAGCCCTGATTGACGAGTCGCTGGTGGCCGTTCGACCCCAGTTCTGCTAACCGGTCAGAATCGGTGGTAAGCGACTCCAGTGCATCGGCAAGCGCGGTCGCATCGCGAGGCTGGATGAGTACGCCGGTCTCTCCGTCGACGACTTGCTCGGAAACACCACCGATATCCGTCCCTAACACGGCGGTTTCAGCCGCCATTGCCTCGTAGATAACTGTCGGTCGGCCTTCTGCGCGACTGGGTAACACTAACAGGTCAGCGACGGTCAGCCACCGGCGAAGCGCCAGCGATGTGATGCCCGTATAGACGTGGCGGCCACTGAAATCACTCTCTGCCAGCGCCGCTTGAAGTTCCGAGCGCTGTGCCCCACCGTGGCCGATGAAGACAAACTCGGTATCAGGAAGCGACAGTTCCGGGAGGACAGTCGTTACCTCCGGGATACCCTTTCGTTCGCAGAACTCGCCGACGAACAGTGCCACGGTGGCGTCAGCATCGATGCCCAGTTCCCTGCGGAGCTGTGACTCCTGGTCAGTGGGATAGCGCTCAGGGGTTGCGCCGATAGGGACGGTCTCGACTTTCTCTGAAGAGACGTGGGAGCGAGCGGTATCAGCGAGTGCATCACTCACACACAGCACTTTTGAGCACGCCGTGAGCGTTTCGTCGACCCGTGACCGGACACCCCGAGCGAGGTCTTCGTAGTTGTTCATGAAATGACCGTGTGAAACGACAAACAGCGGAACATCGTGGTTACGACAGTACGGCAGTAACCCGTACCCGTCAAGGTAGATGTGACACGCCTGAACGAGGTCGGGCTCCTCAAACGTTTCATCAACGTATTCCGAGACTCGCTTTGCGAACGAATCGCCCGAGAGGCCGTAGAACAGTCGCTTTGGGAGGAGGTACCAGAACCGGGGGTGGTGCACGTCGTATCCGTCCCACTCCTCGACAGATGGCAACATGTTGTACTCCGATTTCGGGCCAACAGGCGGTGCAAAAGGCCGCGGCGCAACTGCGTCCACGGACAGTCCACTGTCCTGCAATGAGCGGATAATTCGATGGTTGAAAAGGCCGATATACGGATTGATACTGTCGGGATGATTAACAGCACTAGCCAGAACCCGTGACACCATTAGTGAACAACTCGATAGACGCGGGCTAAGTTATGGCTCCTTTACTCCGCCACTACTGGCCGCACGCTCCTGGGGTTGTCTCGTGCGGTGTGACGCATCGAAGCCGAGGTCATCCAAGATGTACTCGGATGCGTTCCCGTCGCCGAAAGGCAGCTCCCAGTCGCCAACCTTTGGCCGCATCTGTCGGGCACCGGCGACAATATCATCCGGCCGATGGCCGACGATACAGTTCGCACCAGCAAACACAGTCTCAGGCCGTTCGGTTCCGTTCCGGAGGGTGACACACGGAGTGCCCAGCACACAGGTCTCTTCCTGAACACCACCGGAGTCGGTAAAGACCAGCGAAGCCGTACTCTCTAGCCGCAGGAAATCGAAGAAATCCAGCGGTTCGACTGTCCGAATACAGTCCGGAACCGAGAGATCGAACTCCTCAAGCCGGTCTTTCGCACGCGGATGGACGGGATAGATCACGTCGTTTTCACGGCGTGTTGCGGCTGCTGCCACGCCGAAGAGAATATTCGCAAACCGGTCTCTGTCGTCGACGTTCTCGGCGCGATGGGCTGTCAGCAGGTCGAATTCACCCGGTGAGAGGTCGAGATCTGCCAGAATCGAACTCACCGACGATGACGTGTCGTCATAAGCCATAACAGCATCGACGATTGTGTTTCCAGTGACGGTAATCCGATTATCCGAAATCCCTTCCTCCCTGAGGAGGTTTGCGGTCTCCCCTGTAGGTGGATACAGGTGATCGACCGCATGGTCAATGATGATCCGGTTTCGCTCTTCCGGCATATCACGGTCGTAGCTCCGGAGTCCCGCCTCGATATGTGCCACTTCGATATCGAGTTTACTTCCCGCGAGCGCGCCAGCAAGCGTGGAGTTCGTATCGCCCTGCACGAACAACACGTCCGGGTCTGCGTCTTTCAGGTGCTGTTCGATGCCGATTACCATCTCACCGGTTTGCTCTCCATGACTTCCCGATCCGACATCGAGGTTGACCGCTGGTGGGGCAAGGTCAAGCTGCCTGAAAAAGACCGTGTCCAGGGACTTCGAGTAGTGTTGACCCGTATGGATAACGATTGTCGATACGTCACGGCGATCACATTCCTTGATGACTGGCGCGAGCTTGATGATTTCCGGCCGGGTTCCGAGGACGAACGCCGCCGTCGCGTTCGCCACTAACTCTCACCCCCGCCGCAGTATCGGCCATGGGACAGGTCACTAGACATCATGTCTTCAAGACAGGAATTCGTGGGCTTTGTTATGGAGTGCTTTTCCCGAGACAACACAGTTTGAACGAAATAGTATTTAGCTGATAGGTACGAGGCGATGCGGGAGGATTCGTTTGATGTGCTGGCTGATTCTGTGAGTCGTTCGACCGCCAACAGTAGTTGCAGCGTAAATGAGAAACGTGGGTTCAAACGGATACAGAGCAAGTGCCCGGAAAAAATATCGTCGAGCCATGTCGTAGTATCTCGCATTCAGCGATGCGTTTCCGACCCGGTAGGCAGACCAGGCTAACATTTTCCGTTCGAACAGCGGTCCGTAACTGGCCGCGAGGTCGCGGTACTTTTCGATGAACAGCTCATAGCTCTCTTCGAGGACTTCGTAGTCATCAGAAATACGATTGTGGGCGCGACGGTCGTAAATGACGAGCGGTTCGTCGACGGCGGCGAACTCACATTTCGTCGATGCCGCCACGTACCATTCCAGATCCGCCCATCGGGGTATCGTCTCGTCGAAGGGGGTCTCCTTGGCGATATCCGAACGGACCATGACCGAAGACTGTGTCCCGACGACGTTCCGACAGAGCAACGCCTTCGTCATATCTCCGTCTGGCTGGTCTGGTGCCCAGACTCGGGTAACGCCCCCGTCGTCGTCCACTACTTTCCGTCCAGTGTAGACGACACCGACTTCGGGACCGCTGTCCTGAAACGCATTGACCTGTGTGGCTATCTTTTCAGGATCCCACCTGTCGTCGTCGTCTAAGAAGGCGATGTACTCGCCCGAGGCGACCTCGATGCCGGTGTTCCGAGCGGCGTTTGCGCCCTGGTTCTCGGCGTGCCTGTGGATCTCGAAGCGTTCGAAATCCGGATCTCGGTCGTTGAGAACATCGTCAGCAGGAGTCGGTGAGTGGTCGTCAACCACAATGAGTTCAATCGGATCGTATCGTTGCGCAGTGACTGTGTCAACAGCCTTCTGTAGGAATTCCGGCCGGTCATAGGTGGTTATTACTACCGTTACAAGCGGATTCGCCGAATGTCCCTCGTTTTCGGTCATCGGTTCGGTAACTGTGTTATCTGATGTCTTGGGCCCCTGAAATCGCCTGTAACCGGTTGATGCAGGCTGTGAAGGTACGACACTACGACCACCGTTCCTTATCGTATGAACGCTCTTTCATGGCTACCGTAGTTTTCTCAGGACACATCATCGGAGCAACTGGTAGCTGAGAATTCGCTGTTGTGGAATTTAGTTATATAAACGCTACCCGAACAGTGAGGCAATGAAAACAGTATCTACTACAGGTATCCCCAAGTACGCTCAGTATATTTATTACTGCGAGTCTCCTTCTCTCTCGTAACATGGTGAACACTTTGGGGGATATCACCAAGCGACAACGCGACTCTCGAAGATACTCTATCCCGTATTTGGGCGATATAGTCACAGCTCTCTCAGCTTTCTGCAGTAACAAGGGCAAAACAGTTTGTAAATGCCAGACAAGCAACTAACCCGTCGGAGCCTATTAGCTGCTCTGGGGATCTCTGGAACTGGCATAGGACTGTACGCGATTGACTCAAGCTCTCGGGGCGAGAACAGGAATCAACCATCGGATGGTGACGACAACAGTCCCACGCCCAGTCCTAGTCCCAGTACCGACAGCAGTCCGAACGACCAGACACCACAACAGCAAGAGACGCCTGTGGTTGCCGATGTAGTTGAGTACGGAGCAAGCGTCGATGGAGAGACTGACGATACTGCCGCGATAAAACGGGCCATAGATGCTGCCGCACCGGACGGAATAGTTGAGTTCCCTCCCGGAGAAGTGCTGATAAGTCCACAGCGTGACCTGCCGGGCGCTATCACTCTTGACCAGAGACAGCAAAACGTCACGCTCCGCGGTCCCGAACAGGAGACAGCAAGACTCGTCATGGCACCCGGACAAGATGGAGTCCATTATGGACTACACATAACACCGAGAACAGGTAGTGAAGATGACGAGATACGTCTCGAACATTTGACTATTGATCTCAACTCGGATAAGCAAAGCGGCGTCGGAACCGCGATTAGAACGAACGGCGCTGATGGTCAGTTGGCAATGCGGGATTGTGTGGTCACTTCGACACGCAACTCTGGCGTGAAGATGGTCGGTGGGATGGATGCTGACATCAGATACTGTACGTTCAAAGACAACGGGGACGAGTCCTACGCCCATGCGATCACTCCAAACCAGACCGCTCAGAAGACCCAGACGGTGATTAAGAACGTCTACTGTACCAACCAACGGGGTGTCTCGATTGATGTAGGGACAGACGAAAACAAAGATCTACAAACAGTCCGAGTCGAGGAGTGTATAATAAAGAATAGTTTTGGAGCGCTGAAAGTTGATCCCACAGCCGCCTCAGTGAGCGTAACGAATACACAGATGCTTGGCGACGCAGAAACACGGATTCCGGTTAAAATGAATCCGTTTGACTTCTATATGGCTGACATACGACTCGATAACGTTCTGATAGACGGAGGTGGCTGGCCCGGCCTGGATTTACCGAACCGCTCTACGCTCCAACTCAATGAAGTTGCAATAAAAAACGTGGACAAAAACAATGTTGAACGAGGGAATGATAGAGGAGGGATTCGAACGGAGAAACTGGACTTCGGAACCTCTGGGCGGATCTCGATTCATAACGTTGGGACGGACAACAGCGGGCCCGCTTTGAAAATATTCGAGGGGTCGGGCTCGATTGACGAAGTCATTCACGACGGGACAGGGGGCCTCGGCCGAAACGACGGTGTAACAGTGGCACGCGAGACTCAGGGAGGCGACCCACTAGAGCCGGATGTAGTATCCGAAAGTGATGTCGGGCCACGGACGAAGTGATTTGTAAAAATAACCTCTCAGTGATAATGGCCGTCCGTCCGATATAGACTATCCAATCAAGGTAGGAGCTTAATAATTAGTAGCACAAACTGAGTGGCAAATTGACATATGGAAGTACTCGCAAGTCTCCGGGATAATCCGGAATTCCTTCTGCAAGCGGTAAGGGATCCGGGCCTTATTGGACTTGGAATTAATAAGATGTACTATGAGTTTACGGGGGGTGTGGAGTACAACACTTCCGGGACCGATATCATCGCCGATGAAGACTGGGACAATCTAATTCTACTTGATGCGTGCCGGTATGACGCCTACACTGCAACGACCCCGTTTGTCGGCCCGATAGAGATGCGTGAATCTCGGGGAAGCACAAGCAGACAGTTCGTCAGAGGGAATTTCAATGGGAAGCGATTGCACGACACTGTCGTAATCTCCGGTAACCGATGGTATCTCGACCTCCAGAATAGCGACGACTTCGACTGTGAATTCCACGCGTACTATGATGTAGAACGAGATGCAGCAGACGGGTTTGTCCCCAGTGCGGAGGCCGTTACTGAGGCCGCGCTGGATAAGATCGGACAGTATCCGAATAAACGCTTGGTGATTCATTACATGCAACCGCACCATCCATATATCGGAACTGATATCGACGGATTCGAACAGAAACGGGTGGATATGCGTGAGTATGTGCGGCGAAGTTCAGTTGATACGGACACTATCCGAGCAGCGTATCAGGATAACCTCCAGTATGTACTAAAACACGTTCAGCGCCTTGTCGAAGAATTAGAGGGAAAGACAGTTATCAGTGCAGACCACGGCGAGGCGCTCGGAGAACGGCTTTCACCGTTTCCTGTTAGTTGGTTCGGTCATCCGATCAGAGTCTACACTGACGAGCTGGTTCAGGTCCCGTGGCACGTCGTCTCGAATGAGTCACGACGAACGATCAGATCGGAATCGCCGCGGAGCCAATTGACAGATATCGATCAAGCAGAGATCGAACAGAGTCTCAAGGACCTTGGATACAAATGAACGGTCGACCACCTCGTGGGTAAGACCATACGAAGTCGCTGGCCTGTCTACCACTGGACAGTGGCGATGGCATACAGCTACTGACGATATATCGGAGTTAGGAGGAGGCTACCACTCCTCATTATTTCTACTCCGAATGGGAGTGCTTCGAATTACCAGCAAATAAAACCGGAAAAGAGTATTTGACTGGTAACAATACGGGTAGTAAGAGAGAGTATCAACATCCAATATTTTATCGAAATGAGCTAAATCGGAACAACGGTTATTAGAGTAATTAGTAATTACTGGCGTGTGAAACCAGAAATATTCGCGGAGCTGACCCGGACGAGCGCGGTATTAGCACTACACAACCAGGACACAACTCCTGACACGGAGGTGCTGTAACCATGGCACAAGATGTTACCGACCACGGTGCTGTCGGAGACGGTTCAACGGACGACACGGCCGCGATCAGAGCGGCGGCTGACGCTGCGTCCCCAGGTGGAACGGTCTATTTCCCGGCCGGCACATACCTTGTCGGTTCCAACAGTCCCTTCCCGCTCGATTATCCGATGGACGGAAGTTGGGATAATCTCACGTGGAAGGGTGAGAGTTTCGGTTCGACAGTCCTTCAGATGGTCGGAGGGCAGTCACGCTGGCACATGATGTTCCGCGCCCGCAGCAGCGACGGGTCACAGATGACAGGTGTTCGGTTCGAACAGCTGACGATGGATATGAACGGCAGCCAGCAATCCGGTGCTCCAGGGAGTGGCTGGTTCCGCGTGTACGACGGGAGCGGAACCTTCACCATGCGCGACTGCGTCATCAAGAACTCACTCAACTTTGGCGTCCAGCTTGGCGATGATATCGCTGGAGACTTCAAGTACTGTCAGTTCTCACGCTGCGGTGATCCAGATGTCTCGGCCGGGCACGCGCTGAATCTGAATCAGTCGTCGAAACAAACCACAAACATCTCGTGGTGTCTCATTGAGGACAGCGCAGGGACCGATATTGATATCGGAGATGACACCACCGCGGACTACCAGACAGTCATCGTCGAACGGAGTTATTTCTCTGCTGGACTCGGCGCAGTAAAGATCGACCCGGGCAACCTCAAGACGGTTCTTCGGAACACCTACATCGCTGGTGGGAGCCGAACGACTCGGGGAATCAAGACCAACAACGACAACTACGACTGTGGCTCGCTTGAATTGGAGGACGTTGTCATTGAGAACTGTGGGGGTCCCGGAATTGACCTCGGTGGCGGCGGCCACGGTACTCTGACACTCAATCAAGTTGCAGTCAGAAACGTCGAAAACGATGGCATGCGGTCCTTTGGCGGCTACTCAGGCATGGGTATCTATGCGGAAGGTGTTGACTTGGGAACATCCGGAACCATCTCCGTACACAATGTCAGTCCGAACAACGATGGTATTGCTCTCTTCTTTGACGAGAGTTCGTCCGGGTCAATTGAAGAAGTCAGACACGACGGAACGAGTGGTATCGGTAGTCTCAGTTCCGTCACAGTCGGGACAGCCGCGGCCGGTAGTACTCAGCTGAAGCCGGACACGGTGGCCAAAAGCGAAGTCGGTCCACGAACTAGCGAGAGCACTACCGACGGAACAAACGAATCCGAAGAGACGACGGAGGAGACCAGCGGGTCGATCAACCTCGGAAACCTGGGGGGCTACAATCAGCCGGCAGAGGGCGTACTAGACTGGCATATCCCCCTGAACGAGAACTTCCAGAGTATCGAGTCGGATATTATCAGTCTTGCTGAAAAAGTGAACGAACTCGAAAACAACTGATGCGCCGTCCGGCGTGGCCCTGCTTCCAAGTTTGTTTGATCGGTTTACGTTGAGACAGGTGCGAATCGAACGAGGGGCGAATAGCTCGTTTTACAACGTTGTTTTCGGCCATTGAATGTACATAGTGTCGGGAGACAGTCGTTCTGGAACGGTTTTTGCAAGCATAACTAAACCCAAATACGCCGATGGCTGGTGTATGCATACCGACGCTCGAAGCTGGCTCACCGAACTGGCGTCGGGGATCCAGAACAAGCATCCGGCGGACATCGCCCGCTCGCTTCGCGGAGCGTTCAATGGTCCCTACTACACACTGACAACCAGGTATCCGATCGGAACGAATATATTCGAACGCGACTGGGACTTGCTTCTCGTCCTCGATGCCTGTCGTGTCGACGCACTCCAAGCAGTTGCACCCGAGTATGAGTTCATTGACGATGTCGGTTCGATCTGGTCCGTCGGCAGTGCGTCACACGAATGGATCAGTAAGACGTTCACAAACGACTATCAGGAGGAGATCGCGGAAACGGCGTTAGTGACCTCAAACCCGTTTTTTCCACAGACATTCGAGGACCGGACATACCCACCAAAGGCCTATACAATTCCGGTAATGTGGCCAGACTGGGATATTGTGGAAAAAGACGCCTTCAAGAAGTTCCTCCACGTCCACAATCACGATTATGACGACTACTTCCCTGAGGCCCCGCCACAGGTAATGACCGATTACGCTATCGATACCGCCCGAACCACTGAGTTCGAACGGATGGTGGTACACTACTTACAGCCACATACGCCGTACATTGCAGAGGCCTACGAGGAAAATCGGCCGCTTCTGGAGGTTGAAGCGGATCCGTGGACGGCCATGGAGCAGGGGACGGCATCCGTCACAGAAGTTAAAGAATTATACCTGGATAACCTCCGGTTCGTGCTGGATTCAATCGAACTACTGCTGCAAAACATCGATGCCGAGAAAGTCGTGATTACGGCCGACCACGGTGAACTCTTCGGTGAAATGGGACTGTATGGCCATCCTGAAGGATTCGCCCATCCGAATTTAAAAAAGGTACCGTGGGCGACTGCAACTGCTACCGACACAAACGAACACACACCAGAAGTAGACGAAACACGACAGGAGGCGATGGGATCCGATACCGAACAGCGGCTTGAAGATCTCGGTTACTTATAATCGAAGCGACGGTCTCCCGGACTGAAAGTACCGTCATCGGTCTGTGCTGTAAGCGGGAACGTGTTTACGCCCCGCGTGATTGGATTAGTCCGTGACATATCCAAGGTCGGCGAGATGATCTTTCATCTCATCTGTCATTGTCCGCTGTGTGTCGGTCGACTGTGACTCGCCAACTCGGTTGATGGCCTCTTCAAACGCGGCCCGGTATTCGGCGGCGACCGATGGATACAATTCGAGAACGTCTGTCTGCTCGTCCGGGAGTTTGTACAGCTGACTTCCCTGTTCAGACTGCAGAAATTTGAATCGTTTGCCGCGGAGGGCATGCAGAAGTCCCGAATGATAGCGATCAGTATCGACAGTCGGATCATGTTCCGTCATCTGTGTGATCGCTGTTTCGTACGTGTCGTTCCCGCGTTGGCTAAGAGCATAGGTTCGGGGGTCAGCACGTGGGTCCTGACCCTGGAATCCGTCCAGGGAGTCAGGACTGGCGCCAGCCTCTAAAAGCAGCGCTTGCATCACGTCAATGTGCTGTAAGAGCGTATCGGCCGGGAGATCCGCCAGCGATTGGAGTCCGTGAACCACCATTGGGACGTTGACCAACCCGTCGTGGAGCGACAGTTGATGGCCGAGCACATCGTCTTCGCCCAGTAGATCACCGTGATCGCCAGTCACAACGAACACTGTCGGACCCAGATCAAGCGAGTTCAGGTACTCGAAAAATTGCCCGACATACCAATCAGTGTACGACATGAGGCCATCGTACATCGCAGCGAGAGCGTTGTCGGTCCGATCGGAGAAGTCACATCCGGACGCCGTAGACCGGTAGTGGTTCGAACTCACTTCGACCGCTGTTTCGATTGCTTCATCGGTTGTCTGTTCGAGAGTGTCCGTGAACGTATCTCGGAACGACAGCGGTGGTGCGTACGGAAGATGCGCACCTAGCGTATGCACAAACATGAAAAAGGGCTCTTCGGACCCCTGGAACGACCGCAATCGACGTTTAGCAAGATCCAGAGCCAGGTAATCTGTCCGGTGCTGGTCCGTCGACAGCGTATACCCTCCGGAATGTGTCCGTAGTTTGAGAGCATATTTCAACAGCGTCCGGACTCCAACCGTACTGAGGAAATCAGATTTGTTCACGAGGTCGAACTGATCAAATCCACGCGACAGACCGGTTGAATCGCTGCAGTAGGCATTCTGCGAAACACCGGCTGTATGATAGCCAAGGTCCGAGAAGCGCTCGGCTACGGTCGGTATCTCTTCGGGTAAGACCTCGTTCCACAGCCCCGTTCCATGATACGAGGGGTAAGTCCCAGTGAGCATCGATGCATCGGACGGAAGCGACCACATAGCATGAGTGATGCAGTTCGTAAAGGCCTGCCCGTCGGCCAGGTTCGCAATACGCTGCATGTTTGGAGTCGTATCGCGGGCCTCCGGAGCCATACTCGTTCTATCGGCCCGGACGCTGTCGAGCGTGAGCCAGATGATATTCGGTTGTGTCGACATTACTCGTATTGGAAACTACTGGCGGTCCTGATAGCTTAAGTTTACACTGCGTAACGGCTCTCAAGTAGAGTAAGCACTGAGTTATTGGGTAATTCCCCCGGTAGCTGTAATCCGATAAATACGAACTTCACCGTTGTCGTATAGCTGACCAACGGTGGGGTCGTTCTGTAATTTATCGTAATCCGCCGGTCGGAATCTCCACTGGTCTTCGTACTCCGGATACATTTCCTGATAGAACTCCCGACCCTTCTTCGTGATTATCATATACCGGTCGCTGTCGTACGACGGCCCCAGCGTCGCGTTGCGGTCGTACGAGAAATGATCCGGAGGCCTCGGGCTGCTCGGGTCGATAACTTCACGACGAGAAGACTTGTTTTTGCCGTGATACGCGTCGCTAAACCTGTAAAACGAAATCCCGTACTCGACGGTCTTCGTGTACCGATTTCGATTGTCAAGCAGCCATTGTGAGCCTTCGAGTTCCTTGTCGGTCACCTGACGACTGGTTTCCGCTGCTAAAGGGGAGTGATACAGTGTCACAACGCCAAACACCGTATGAGAGAGCAGTAGTAAGCATAGAAAACCGGTAACTAGGTGTCTCATTTCGTACCGCTGGTAGAGTTTATAAAACAGCGACCCGGATAGCAAAACAGCGAAGATATTGACATAAATTAACGGCCGTCCGAAGCCAGCGATAAGGTTAAATACCAAAAACAGCACAGCCAGACCCAGGAAACCGATGAAAGATAGCGAAAACGATAGTTCGTACTCGGATATCTCAGGCATATCGGTCAGCGTGTCGTACGCTATCAGTAACAGATAGAGCCCGCCGATACCCATCAACACTCCAGAGAGTCCGTATTTTGCGAAGCCGATAACTAGTATATCGCTGAGTTGCGGGGACGTTTCGCTGACCACGGAGCTGTACTTATCCAGTTCCGAACCACCGCTTGACGTGCCGAGAAGGCCCTGAATCGCCTCTCTGCTTCGGTTTAATATCGGCTCGAACGTATAATACCACGAGAAAAACAGTGCAACCATCAGTTGGATGGTGACTCCCTTCCCAGTAGAACCACGCCATGGAGAAATCGTGTCCACAGAGGGGGTCAAGCTCCCGATATGGTTCGCAACGAAATACGCTATTAGACCCAGAATAAGGAATGCGGTCGTCAAAGGATGATAGATGACAACAGCCACGAGGACGATCAACAGAACCGCCCGTGATTGGAGCGAGCGAGTCCGGCGCTCACGGAAAAATACGTAGAGGACAAACGGAACGAGCAGTGAACTCTGTGTGAACGGGGATGGGTTCACGTATGCCCCACCAGCGACGAGCAGGAGCGCAAATGGCAGCGTCAGAAGCGCTCGTCTACCGTCGTAAAGCCAGGTCACCAGCACATACCAGGCCAGGACGGAGAACAGTGGAATGATGACCGAAATCGAGTTTATTATTTGAAGCGGGTCGATGCCGGTCACATACGAGAACAATAACGTCAGTAAGTGGATGTTCGGGTAGATGTCCGACGGCGGGAGTGCTCCCAGCGAGTGGATATTCCGAATAAAGCCCACGTGCGTGAGAACATCTGCGCGGTCATACGCTTGGTAGCCGCGAAAGTACGGGAGCAAAAACAGTACGGCCTCGACAGCCATGATAATTACCACGCCCAGGGGCCACGAGCGGAAGTCGGTTCTGTCGGTCAGTGCCGCCCTGAGAATCACAAGTTGGCCCGAAAAAATGCCGAAAAGCACGAGACCCCAAAAGAGCATCGGATAGCCCCGATATATCGAGAACTCGTACTCCTGTGCCTCGGGAGTGAGAAACACGATGATCGTAAGCAGCAAAACAGCGGTAGCACCGCCAACGAGCAATCCCGAGTCCAAGAGTTCTTGCTGTCGGTCGTTCATGCGTCTTGTTCACCTCGGAGCAAACAGCGACGGGTACTATTTCGCTCTAACATAGCTGTGAGTGGCTGAGACAGGACCTGAGGCGGTTCTGAAAGATATTGAATACACATGTATTATTGCGTGATATTGATCCAGATGTGGACATCTCGGTATGCATTTTCGAGAGTCGGATTCGCCGGTGGCGCCCCCTTGTACAGGAGCACCACTAGCCTGTGACGGTCAGCGTCCGCTACCGTGTTTGCCGTGATCGGCATTGCCTGACGTGACACGTCGCCGTCACCGACATTTACTGAGAGGGTGTCAATCGTGGTTGCCCGTGTTACAGTCCGTTCGCCACCGGATGTCGAGACGGATTGCAATCGAGTGACGACGGTGTATTGAACGGTTTGGCCCTCGTGATTCCCTACGGAGACGACAAGCTCAGTTTGCTCGCCCACCTGAAGCGAGGTGGGATAGCCGTCAGCAGTTAGATTACCAGTTTCCGCTTCCTCTGTCAGGATGGACAACTCCGTGTATTGTTCTCCACCGTTGGTCTGTGTCAGCGCCGCACCCGCGATTCCAGCGCTAAGTAACAGAAGGCAGACTGTGATCACCTCGGCTGCGGATCGGATCGTCGGCTTCGACTGAAACGAACCGGTCAGTATCGATGTCAGTCGTTCAATGGGTACGCCAGCACTCTGTGAGTCAACGATGCGATGGATAATTGCGATACCCGACATCACAGCGGTGAGCGCGGCGACTGTAACGACTGTGCTTACAGGTCCAATCGGCCACGCAACGAAATTTAGTACCAATACAGACAGCGGCACAATTGCGATACTGAGACCAACGGTCAGTACCACCCCCTCAGCGAATGAAATAGGGTAATGGGTGATCCGCTGTTCGTCCGCCATAGCAGACTGCGAGTATATCGCAGGAAAAAGTGATGTCAAAACTGTATAGCCCGGAAGAACGAAAATAAAGAGGAATCCAAGGGTCACGCGAATCGGTGTCGGCACTGCGTTTGGTCTCCGCAAGCTAATAATCACGGCCGCCATTGATATCAGGAGGACTAGTATGAGATCCGCACTGAGTGAGAGGAACCCTTTGATATCCGTGCTGTCGTCCGGCATTCTACAGGCCCCCGCTTGTACCCATTGCCGTGTCACCTGCCAGATAACCAAGACCCGCTATCAGGGCGGGGTTCACGTGCCAGCTAATACCCCAACGATGATTCATCGCTTCACAATGCTCCATACACGCTGATTGTTAGTTTGGCTCTAACGACCTCACAGCGGATTGTATGGATCTCAATTGCAGCCACGACTCCTCGGAGGACGAATTGGTTGTAGCCCCCGCTTATAAGTTAGATAGGTGCAAAGCGGCAACCACAGACTGCGTATATAATAATACCCCTGCTTGAGGGATAGTAAACAGCACATAATTGTAAGACAGTCCTGTCAACAGTGGATTGATGGTAACGCCCCTACAGGATGGGTTAGGAGGACCAGGCAGTGACAGACCGTGACGAAGGCACTCTTGATGCGAGACTCCCGGAACACCCTTCCGAGCTTGGGTTAGTTAATCAGGATGGGGCGGGTTCGGACGAGACCTCATCCCGTGGGTGGCCGACCGAGCAGTCAAAACTACTCCAAACGATAGTTGGGGCGCAAGCGGTCTGGATGCTACTCATGCTTGTACTGTTGATCGGTATCGATATGCTGTCCCCCGACCTCTATTTCATCGTTTCATTCCACGGTTTGGTCGGACTTCGTCTGCTGTTTGCACCGACAGACCAGCCACCGGATTGGTGGCGAAAGCTCGATATGCTTGTATATATAGGGTTTGTTATACTTGCAGCGGTTATTTTCCAGGGGCCGTTACAACTTTTCGAATGGCAGTAGTTGGATTTCCTCGGGTAGAACACTTCTAACAAAACGTGAAAGGGTAGATTGTACTGGTGAATGCCTGCTACTACCCGCTGTGTGTACTGCGTTCTATCCCGCGTGATTCGTTGGCCGGACACTGAACTACTGCGGCGAACAGACTCCACTCCCGTATCAACGGAGTCGCTGAGCACATAACAGACAGAGATGTACCGAACGTGCCATTGGCATTCGATGGAGGCTACTCAATGACCAGCGCTAGTGTGGGGGCTGAACCGGACCTGGCGTTTTATATTCCAAACCTGACTGTTGGTGGGGCCGAACAGGTTACTGTCAATATCGTTAATGGGCTGGCCGGTAGGGGCTACGATGTCGAACTTGTAGTGTCACATCCGGGTGGCGAACTGCGGACAGCGGTCGCCGATAGCGTCGCCGTGATCGAACTGGCTGACGTGCGTATTCCTGGCATCGGTATCGGTGCCCATCTGCACAAACTAGCGCAATACTTGGGGGACACAGAACCAGATATCCTCATTTCTGAGAAAACCGACGCAAATATCCTTTGTCTGGGTGCAAAACGAGTGGCCGAGTCGACTACGACAGTTGTTCCGACAGAACACATTGCGTTCGGGATGATGCCCGACGAATCGCTGAAGTCGAGAGGTGTCCGGAAAGTAGCGGCACAGCTTTATCCAGCAGCGAATGACCTGATCGCTGTATCAGACGGTGTCGCCGACAGCCTCGGCGAAAAGACAGCCGTGGACCGAGGGGATATCTCTGTTCTTCACAATCCAGTCGAAATAACCACAGTTCAGGACCGGGCGCATGAGCCGGTATCACACAAGTGGATCGAGGACCCTGACACCGATGTGCTGCTGTTCGTCGGTCGTCACCATCCCCAGAAGGACCTCAAAACGTGGCTCCGGTCATTCAAGCGCGTTAACGATACGTTACCGGATACTCGTGCAGTAATCGCAGGCCGCGGGTCAGAAACCGAAACGGTCCGTGAACTTACCGTCGAACTGGGGCTCACTGAGGTTACGTCTATTCCAGGTTACGTCGATAACCCATATCGGTTCATGAACCAGGCTAGCCTGTTCCTTCTTTCCTCTCAATTCGAGGGATTACCCACAGTATTGATCGAGGCGATGGCCTGTGGGTGTCCGATCGTCTCGACAGACTGTCCGAGCGGTCCGCGTGAGATACTCGCAGATGGAGAGTATGGAAGACTTACACCAGTCGGGGATGTCGATTCAATCGCCACTGCCGCCCTGGAAATGTTAGATAATCCGACACCGGCAGCAGTGTTACAGGACCGCGCAGCCGACTTCGCACCGCAAACTGTTCTTAATGACTACGAGCAGTTTATTGAAACGAGACTCGGGTGAGCAGTACCAGAGTAAGCCACTTGGCGAGTAGTAGCTTAATAACTATCCTGTCTGTTTCCATCGTGTTGGATAAATGGACAGTGAGCGTGTCGGGAACCACGGTAAGCCTCTCATAGACCGGGTTTCAGCACCTGAGATGTGTCGACAAGATGTCTCAGCAGGCGACGACAGTAGAACAACTGTTTGTGAGGGCCTGGCTGGCTCTCCTCACTCCGCTAGTGGAAAATGACACGGATACTGAATTGGTTACGTTCTCTGGCTTCTCGCATAAAAACCATACTGACCCCGGAAGGAGGGTTATTAGAGCAGTCCGTCACCGGCGGAATCTGGCTTACCGCGCTTAACATCTCCGGTCGTATATTTCAGATCCTGACTCTAGTGGTACTGGCACGGCTTCTGGATCCGCGTGCATTCGGTATTGTCGGACTTGCGTCACTCGTTATCGTCGGCCTCCGACGTGTCTCGAAGCTCGGTCTCGACGACGCTCTCATCTACAATAAAGACGAGAACGTCGATAGATATCTCAACACCGTCCTTGTGATGAAAGGAGTTCGTGGGCTTGTCATCGGTGGTCTCGTCTTTGTCGCTGCGCCACTCATCGGCCAGTTCTTTTCAGAACCGGCGCTAATCAGTATTGTACGCGCAATGGCAATCGGTTCGGTTGTCATGGGCTTTCAGAACCCGGCGATTGTCTACTTCAAGAAGGACCTGAACTTCCATAAGGAGTTCGCGTACGAAGTCGGAGCTGAAGCCGTGTACTTCATCGTCGCGTTCGCGTACGCGCTCGTGAACCCCACAGTTTGGGCCCTTGCATTTGCATATATAGCTCGAAACGTCGCCCGGTTCGGGCTCTCGTATCTGCTCCATGAGTACCGGCCGTGGCCGTCCTTCGATACGGACCTGGCGCGTGAAATGATAGACTACGGGAAGTGGATCACTGGCTCAAGTATCCTGAACTACATCAGCAACGAGGGTGACGACATCTTCGTCGGCTGGCTGTTGGGGTCAGCAACTCTCGGGTTCTATCAATTCGCGTATCGGCTCTCGAACGCCCCTGCAACCGAAGTAACACATGTGATTTCCCGCGTTACGTTTCCGGCGTATTCGAAGATCCAAGACGACATGGAAGCGCTACGGGCCGGGTTCTACCGAACGATTCGGCTGTCGACGTTTTTGGTCGCTCCGATGGCCGTTGGCATCGCAGTCGTCGCTGAGCCGTTTGTCCTCGCGTTTCTGGGTGAGCAGTGGTTGCCGATGGTCCTGCCGATGCAGATCCTCGCTATCTATGGCTTGATCCGCGGGTACATCGCTTCATTTGGCTCTGTCTGGCGTGCAACTGGGAACCAAGATTATCTGGTCAAGCTACAGGCGCTGACTATCGGCCTCATCGCCATCCCGATATACCCAGCCGCAACCGAGTTTGGGATTGCAGGTGTTGCGGCGACAGTCGTGGGTGTGTACGTATTCATTATGATGCCTTTGGACATGTATCTCGCTGCTGCTGCTGTCGAGGGGAGTCTCCAACGGTTAGCCATTGAGTTCGCCTACCCGCTTCCAGGGGCAGCGGCAATGGCCGCAGTAGTGCTGTGGGTACAAGAGATGATCTCAGTCATTCCAATCGTAGAGTTCGCGGTGCTTGTCGTCGTAGGTGCGGCTACATACGCGGTATCCGTTTTGTTGATGGAGGCTGGCAGCGAGTGGGGGATCATCAACGAGTTGCGGTCACTAGTAAGGACTATCTGATAGCTGTGGCCGTAATATTCTAACAGTCTATATGCCAGTATCCAACATATAACAGAGTAGTGAAACGACCAGAATGCTATCGATGAGAGTCTGCGTTCACGGACTCGGGTACATCGGGATGGCCACTGCGTCGTTGTTTGCGAACAACGGCCACGACGTAGTCGGATTCGATACCGATGACCGAGTCCGCAGCCAACTCAAACGAGGCGAGCCAGATGTTTCGGAAGACCAACTCGAATCCTATGTCCGAGCGGCAATCGATTCGGGCCTGACGATAAGTGATGAGCCGGTGCCGGCTGCATATCACATTATCTGCGTCCCGACACCGTATGACAAATCGGCCGGCAGTGCTGATCTCCGATACGTCAAAGAAGCCTCCCAGACTGTCAGCTCGTTGCTACGCCCCAACGATGTCGTCGTCCTTGAGTCGACCGTTCCCCCCAGCACGACGGCAACAGTGGTTGCACCGATACTCTCTCAGTCGGGATTAGAACCCGGCGAAGACATCGGACTGGGATACGTCCCCGAAACCATGCTCCCGGGGAACGCGATCACCGAATTACGTTCAAACGACCGGATCCTCGGCGGATACGACAGTGCATCTACTGCCGCAATCAAGAACCTGTATGAGGCGGTTCCCACGGGCAGTCTCAACGTTGCCCCTGACGCTACAACTGCTGAATTCGTCAAACTCGTACAGAACGCGTTCCGGGATGTCAATATCGCGTACGCCAACGCCTTAGCGCTCATAGCCAGAGACTATGGAGTTAATGTACGCGATGCAATCGAATTAGCGAACAGTCATCCACGAGTCGATATTCTAAACCCTGGACCGGGTGTCGGCGGTCATTGCCTCCCTGTAGACCCGTTCTTTTTGGGCGCTAATTCGGATAATACTGACCTGATCGACACGGCAAGGCAAGTGAATCAGCGCATGCCACATTACGTCGTCGACAGACTCGCTGAGGAACTGGGACCGCTCGACGACAAGACGATTGCTATCTTGGGCGTCGCATACAAAGGGAATGTCGACGATACGAGGAACAGCCCAGGACTCGAGATTGCACGGACGATAGTGGGCGCCGAGAGCGAGGCCCCCAGTCTTGAACCAGACCGGCAAGATACTACTTCGCTCCGTTTATGTGACCCCTATGTATCGAACAGTCGGTACGATTTGGAACCGCTTTCCGATGCTCTAGACGGAGCAGACGCGGCGGTACTGGCGACAGCACACGATGAGTTCGCAGACCTTTCGCCGGAGCGGGTCGGTTCGCTCCTCGATACCCGCGTAATTTTTGACACGCTCGATGTCCTCGACTCGGAAGCGTGGACGGAAGCGGGGTTCGACCTGCTGCGTATTTAAGGACAGGGTGCGGGGTTGAAACCCGTTCCAGTGTCAGTGCCGATACCAGACATCGACGTGGTGGGCCGGACCGTAGGACTTGCCGACGATATCCAGCTTTCCGTCACCGTTCATATCAACTAACTGTGCTTCGTGCGTGGGAATCCCGGAAACGACGGTGTGGTCCCGGAACTCTCCGTCCCCGAGGTTTTCGAAAACCAACTGCTCGGGACTGGCGTTTTCCCCGAGCGACATCTCACCGACGTAGATGTCGGGATATCCGTTCCCGGTCAAATCTGCGGTTTGAAGGCTATGTGGACAGAACAGATCGTCTTTGAGAACCGTCGGCGACCCCGCCGGATACTCGACCACAGCGAGGCGACCCGGATGCGTCCCGTACGTTGGTGAATCACCCTCAGAGAGAATGATTTCCGGCGTGCCGTCTTGATCGAGATCGGCAACGGTGACCCGCGTATCGTCCCAGCCCGTACAGACATCTGAACGAACCCAGTCGCCGTTGTCGTGGTGATATACGTTCGTCCCAGCAACCACCTCCTTCGTTCCGTCGCCGTCGATGTCGGCCACAGCGAGCCCCTCGATACGGATGTCTTCGTCGATGATGTGAGCGTTCGAATCAGGCCACGGTTCCTGGGACGGAGCAGCCGGAATATCGTAGTAGAAGACGGTTTCGCTGTCCTGTGAGAGTCCGATCAGTTCGGCGTCCCCATCGTTGTCGACATCAGCGACGAGCAGGTCGTGGTACTTCTCGAACCGATCGGATATCAGATGCTGTTGCCAGGGATCCGTCGGCGATTCCGGTTGCTCGTACCAGTACACATTCGACCGTCCGAATCCCTGTCCGACGACGAGGTCGACGTTTCCATCGCCGTCGATGTCTGCGAGGTCGGTTCCGACGCCAGGGTGGAGATCGGTCTCCGTCGCAAGCGTGTGCCGTTCCCACCCCGGGTTCTCGTACCAGAAGATGTTCGTCTCAAGCCGAGGTGTGACTCGACTGAGTGGCCCGTGTGTCGGAACCTGAATTCGATTGCCCGCGACCGAAATTGTCGGATTTCCGCCCATCCCCGTTACGATGATATCTGGTCGACCGTTGCCAGTCAGGTCCGTGGTTTCAAGACTACTTAGTTTGCTACATGGCGGGTCGTCATCGATACGTTCGTGAGAGAACTCCATGTCGACGGATTCGAGGGACACCGGTATTGTTATTCTAACCCTATCAGGGAAGGATCACAGGGGTACAGATTAGAGATTGATAGGATGTCTTATTGAGTCCGGACCTGGCCATCCTATATCCGTAATGCGCTATGTTACAATAGACAATCATTAGAATGATACCACATATGAGAATACAGTTCTATATTGGCAGCATAGGAAATGGTATAATGAGAATATAATCCCAAAACCCAATTTTCAGTAGCCATGACACCAGGTCAAATATATAGATACTGGACGACCTATCTCAGTTAACAGGAGGTACTCTTCTCTACAGTATGCCGTTCGAAACAAACACGTCTCAGGCGTTCGTCAGCCCGCGATAGCTATCGGACACATACTTTTTTATTAGTACGGCTGGCAGGTAGATGTAGCGATCAGATGTCGTCAGACAACGCCACACAGCCAGCAACACGTGCAGCGTCGCATCTCAGAACGCTCGACCTCGACGGCAAGTCGTGGATCACCGGCGTCGCCATAAACGGCCTCCTCGCCGAGGGGAGCGAGCAGTCCGTCACGGCTGCGAAAGACCTCGTCGACAGGGCCGTCGCGACACAGGACGACAACGGACAGTTGGGATACGGACCGAGCTACCCCATCGAGGTGTTCAGCCACGGCCGGGAGTACGAGGCCAGCTGGGAGCTCACGGTGAAAAAGTGCATGAACACCAACAACACGACCGCTATCGGCCACGGCGTGCTCGACTTTTACGAGCGGACGGGCGACGAGCGATACCTCGACGCGGCGAGGGGCGAGTACGAGTGGCTCCAGTCAGTCGACCGGACGGAAACGGGGGGTATCCCCCACCACGACCCGGAGGTTGCCGGAATCAAATCGCTGTGGATCGATTCGGTGTATATGATGTGCCCGTTCTTCAGCCGATACGCCGAGGCCGCAGACGAGCCAGCGGCCCACGACGAAGCCGTCACGCAGTATCTGGTTCACGCCGAGCATCTCCGCGATCCCCGGACTGGACTGTTCCGACACATCTGGGTCGAAACGCCGGATCACTACCCGCAAGGGGCGTTCTGGGCGCGGGGCAACGGCTGGGCCGCCGCGGCGGCCGTCGAAATCCTCGACCGCTTGCCGGACGACCACGATCAGCGCGAGGATCTGGTCGAGCGCTTCAGGGATCACTGTGAGAGCCTGCTCCCACTGCAAGACGGGAGCGGCTTCTGGCACAACCTCGTCGACGACACGGATACGCCCCTTGAGTCATCTGGGACGCTGATGTTTGCCTACGCGTTCAACCGCGGCATCGAACTCGGACTTCTCGACGAGTCGCAGTACCGCGATTCAGCGGATGACGCGCTCGATGCTGTGACGCATGTCGTCGACGACGAGGGCGCGGTCGGCCGCGTCGCCGGTCCCCCGGGCGGACCCGAAGCGCCGCTGACGGTGACGCCGTACGGGCAGGGCTGGTATCTCATGGCCGCCGATAGCGCGCGCTGACCCCGCCCCGGCGAGGCAGATTTTTTACCGGCCCGGGCGGAAACAGTGGTATGATCCGAAACCGAGCGACGCTTGCAGCAAGCTCCGCACACGAGGTGGCACTCGACTGTATCGAGGCCGCCATCGATGCGGCTGCGCCGGATGTTGCCACCCGGTCGGCCGTAAGCCGTGAGGGTGAGACGCTCACTATCGGTGAGACGACGTACGATCTCGACAGCTACAGCGACGTTGTCGTCGTCGGCGGTGGGAAGGCCGCCGGCGGTGTGACGCGCGCACTGGAATCCATTCTCGGTGACCGTCTCAGCGGCGGGCACGTCGTCGTCAAGCAGGCTGCCGACACCGACACGGTCAGGAGTTCCGTCGGGGACCACCCGTTACCGTCTGACCGCAACGTCGAGGCCACGACCGACATTCTCGAAACAGTCGACGACGCCGACGAGGACACGCTCGTTCTGTTCGTCCTGACCGGCGGTGCGAGCGCCCTTCTGTCGGCCCCGGCCGGAGAGCTGACGCTGGAAGCCCTCCAGACGACGACTGACAGGCTCCTGAGCGGCGGCGTTGCTATCGAGGAGATCAACGCCGTCCGCAAGCACCTCTCGGACCTGAAAGGCGGGCAGATAGCGCGGCGTGCGGCTCCCGCAACCGTCGCCGGCCTGCTTCTCAGTGACGTGGTCGGCAACGACCGCTCGACCATCGGAAGCGGTCCGTCGGTCCCGGACGAGACCACGTACGAGGACGCGCTCGCCGTGTTCGATAGATACGATCTCACCCCACCACCAGCGGTTCGCAAACACCTCGAAGCCGGACGGGACGGAAAAATTCCTGAGACGCCGTTTCCAGACGACCCGGCCTTCGACAGGGTCCGGAACTATCTCGTCGGCGACAATGCGACCGCACTCGAAGCCGCCGCTGTCGTCGCACGGGATGCCGGGTACGACCCGCTCGTACTCACATCTCGCCTGCGCGGGGAGGCCCGGGAGGTGGCGAAGCCGCTCGTTGCTATCGCCGAGGAGGCCACATCGACGGGGACTCCGGTCGAGCCGCCGGCCGTCCTCCTCGCCGGGGGAGAAACGACAGTCACCGTGACCGGAGACGGGGGGCAGGGCGGTCCCAATCAGGAGTTCGTCCGCTCCGGCGCACTGGACCACGGCGGCGACGCGGTCATCGCGGCCGTCGACACTGACGGCGAAGACGGGAGCTCCGTCGTGGCCGGTGCCATCGCCGACGCGACCGTCATCGACGACCGCGAGCGCGCTCGTGAGGCGCTGCTCGCAAACGACGCCGGCTCGTACCTCTCGGCGGTCGGGGCGACGGTCGAGACCGGGCCGACCGGCACGAACGTCAACGACGTGGCCGTTCTCGTAGTTCCTGACTCGACCGAGTGACGACTGCGTTTGCCGTGCCCGAGAGCTGGTTCATCGAGCCTTTGGGTCACGTTTATGACCGGACGCGCTGATACGTCACGTATGGACGCAAGCGATCAACAGATCGCGGCCAGCGCGCTTTCCTTGCCGGAAGAGACAATCGTCGAGGCCTGTGGTGATCCACAGCTCCCCGAACTCGGCGTCATCGAACAGAACTGGGAGACGGACCCGATAGCGCCGGACGACGTCGCAACACACGCGGCCCGGGCGGTCGAGTCCCTGTCCTTTGCCGACGTGCCAGAAGGCGGCGAAGTCGCGCTGGGCGTCGGCAGCCGTGGTATCGCGAACCTGCCCACTATTGTCGCCGGTGTCGCCGACGCAGTTTCCGACGCCGGCTACGAGCCGTTCGTCTTCCCGGCCATGGGGAGCCACGGTGGGGCTACCGGCGAGGGCCAGCGAACGATGCTGAACGAACTCGGCGTGACCGAGTCGGCTATCGGCTGTGAAATCCGGTCGACCATGGACGTGGTCGAGGTCGGGCGAACGCCGGACCGGGACGTGCCCGTCGTCGCAGACGATACGGCTGTGGCGGCTGATGCAATCATTCCCATCAACCGCGTCAAACCGCATACGGACTTCGACGGGCCAGTCGAGAGCGGGCTCTCGAAGATGCTCGTCATCGGCATGGGCAAGCAACGCGGCGCACAGATCGCGCACAAGTGGGCCGTCGACTGGTCGTTCCGGCGGATGATTCCAGAGATCACCGGGCAGTTGCTCGACGAGTTGCCGATTGTCGGCGGCGTCGCAATCGTCGAGGACCAGCACGACGAGACGACGCTGATAGAGGGCGTGCCGCCAAGTGGCTTCCTCGACCGCGAGGCGGAACTGTTAGAGACCGCCTACGAACTGATGCCCAAGCTCCCGTTCGATGAACTCGATCTCGTGGTATTCGACCGCCAGGGGAAGGAAATCAGCGGCCAGGGACTCGATACTAACGTCATCGGCCGCCGACCGTTCTCGATAAACGAGCCGGCTCCGGAGACGCCAGACATCAAGCGCATCTTCACACGCGGGCTGACAGAGAAGACTCACGGGAACGCGATGGGCGTCGGTTCAGCCGATGTCGTCCACGAAGATGTCGTCGCGGAACTCGACGCGCAGACGTCGCTGATCAACGCGCTCACCGCGAGCACGATTCGCGGGGTGAAAGTACCGCCAGTGGTCGACACCGACACCGTTCGCGTGCTCCGTGCGGCCGACACGATGCATCTCCACCAGCTCTACGCGTCACCCGCGCTGGTCGAGGCCGCACGCGACCGTGACGACCTCCGAGTCGTCGAAGCGCCGTCGCCGATCGAGTTCGACAACGGACAGCTCGTCGCGCCGTCGCTTCGCGAGTAGCTGCCGGTAGCGGACCTGTGGACTTGCACTGCAGAGCATGAACAGGACAAGCAATGGTACATAAAGGTCGTCAGAGCACGGATGCGCGACCTCAGATCCCGGGATCCAATCCGACGTACGCCCCCGACATACAGGTGGATATAAGCACGGTATAAATAACGGGCGTACACGCGTTAGGTACAATGTTTCCTGCCTGCACGCAAATAACAAGCCGCAGCGGTCGCTTACGTCGCCAACAGCTCGATAGGATGGCGCGGCTGCCGCTCCAGTAGCGCGTCGATCTGCTCCAGACAGGAGGTCCCACTGGCGACGACGGGCCGGTCCTGTACGCCGTCGTCTTCCAACTGGGTCCGGAGCCGGTCGCCAACGTCCATGCTCAGTTCGTAGTAATCGGACTTGTACCCGAAGCTCCCGGCCATGCCACAGCACTCCACGTCGGATGTAACAACGTCGTAGCCACATTCTTCGAGGACAGCGACGGTATGAGCTTCAAGACCGAGTGTTCGCTGCTGGCAGTGGCTGTGATACGCGATTTCCGCGCCGGTGACGGTCGAGAGCGACTCGACGGACCCTCCATTGTCGAGCAGCCCGAACACGTATTCGAACACCTCGTAACTGTTCTCCGCGATGTCGGTGAAAGACGACTCATCAAGGAGTCGCTCGTATTCGCGGGTGAACATCGCGTGGTCGCTCGGCTCGATAACGACCACGTCGCGGCCGTCTGCGATATGTGGTTCGAGGGCCTCTGTGACCCGCTCAGCGTGGTCTGTCGCCGTCGCAACCATACCCTGTGACAGCGGCGCGCGGCCGCTGGATGGTACCGGTGGGACCACCACATCGACGCCCAGCGATTCGAGCACCTTCACCGCGGCTTTGCCGCGCTCGACCTGTACGTGATTCGTGTACAGGTCCGGGTAGAGCACCGCCCGGCGCTCGGGGTTTGTGACCTGTGAGTCACGGGCAGCGGCCCAGTCGACGAGCGTCTCCCGCTCGAACGTCGGGAGGTCACGTCGCGGGTCGATACCCAGAATTAGGGCCATCGCTTGCTGTGCGACTGTCGTGTCGGCCAGCCAGTTCGACACCGGTGCGGTGGCGCTGCCGAGCTTTGCGACGGTCTCGAAGTTGCCGAAGAAGCGCTTTTGCAGTGGCGCACCGTCGTCCTCCTCGTCGGGCGTGAGTCCGTCGACGAGCCACTCTCCGGGAGCGTCCTTGTCGCGGTTGATCCGGTCCCGGACGACGGTGTTGATCCATGGGATATCGATGCCGACCGGGCAGGCGTTCACGCAGCGGGTACACCCGGTACAGAGGTCGTTGAACTCCTCGGCCACGTCCAGCCCTTCGATGCCGGCCTCCCAGCCCGTCGCAATGCCACCCGAATACGTCTCCCCGCCGAAGGCGTGGCCGCCGACGCTCTGAAAGTTCGCACACGAGTTCGAACAGGCGGAACATCGGATGCAGTACAGCGTCTCCCGAAGCTGCTCGTCATCTCGCATCTCCAGTCGGCCGTTGTCGATCAACACGAGATGGAAATCGCGGTCGGAATCGAATTCCGACAGCGGTGTTTCGTCGTCGGTGAAATCGACGACCGGCGTGTCGACTGGCGGAGTCAGCAGCGAGACGTACGACGTGATGTCCTGTCCGGTGCCCGAGCGACCGATGAGTTCGATGAACGGGTGGAGGTCTCCAACCGTCGGGATGACCTTCTCGACGCCGGCCACTGCGACGTGCGTGTCCGTCGCGGCCACGGTTTTGCGGGCGTTGCCCTCACTGGTGACCAGCGCCATCGTCCCGGTATCGGCCGTGACGAAGTTCGCACCGGTGATGCCGACTTCCGCGTCGATGATCTGCTCGCCCAGCTTTTTCCGGGCGAAGCGGGTCAGTTCCTCGGCCGTCTCCAGCGGCTCGTCGGGCTCGAACCGTTCGTTGAACAGCTCCGCGATGCTCTCGCGGGACTTGTGAATCGCCGGGGCGACGATGTGAGAAGGGGCTTCGTCGGCGACCTGCAACACCCACTCGCCCAGGTCCGTCTCGACCACGTCCACGCCATCTGCTTCGAGCGCTTCGTTGACCTCGATCTCCTCGCTGGTCATCGACTTGCTCTTGACGACCCGGTCAGCCGCTCGTTCGTCGACGACATCGCGAATGTAGTCGTTCGCGTCGGCGGCGTCGTCGGCGATGTACACCGTTCCCCTGTTCGCTTCGACGGTCTCCGTCAGTTGGTCGAGGAGATCTGGAAGTTCCTCGATGGCGTCCTCCTTGATACTCCGGGCCGCTTGCTTGAGTTCCTCGTAGTCTCCCAGGTCCGCGACAGAGTCGTAGCGCCCCGTGTTGAACCCCTGCGTGTTCTCCGCGACTGCCGCGCCCTCGGTCCGCATCAGTTCGCGGAGTTCGTCGGCGGTCGCCATCGTCACGCACCCTCCTCGACGATGATGACGTGGACTTCCTTGGGTCCGTGTGCGCCTTTGACGAGCGCGCCCATATCGGCTGTCGCGCTCGGTCCTGTTGCGATGATCGCGCTCCCACCGGTTTCGTTGAACCGTTCGTCCAGTTCTGCCACTGCCGCGTCCATATCGGGCTGGATGTCTTCCTCGTGAAGAATGGCGACGTGACGCTCGACAAACAGGCTCAGGAGTTCGCTGGCCTCTTCGGTCATCGAGAGGACGAGCGAACCGTAGTCGCCGATGCCGAGTTCAGCACCGGTTACGCCGGTGGTCGCTTCGCGAAGCGCGACCGGAGTGGGGTCGACCGTGACCGGCGTCCCCGTGAGAGAAAACGCCTCGTCCCCGGCCGTTTTGTCGAGCGCGATCCCGACTGCAGGCTCCGTGACTGCCTCCGTAACAGCGGCTTCGAGGTCGGACTCGGCAGTGCTTGAAACTGTCACACCCAATGCTTCGAGAGCGTCCTCGAACGACGCGCGTTTGCTTTTCATCTATGCGCGAACCGAAAACCTACATCATCATTTAGTTTTTGTCTGAAACGGGCGGAAGTCCGACAAATCCAGTGGGCTGCCGCGTATATCCAGCTACGCTGGGCATCGTTTTACTAGATCAGCAGACAGTTACTGTATTTACTTATATTGCCACTCGCCCGATGTAATCTGATTAATATATTCGCCACACAAATACATCCAAATATCGGTACTCTCTACCGACATCTCTCATAAATAGGTGTATAAACCATAGATGCATTACCATATACGGCATTAATGGCGGTATCACAGTTTCAACGGTGTGCGGTTATTTCGGATCGAGTAATACCCGGGAGGCAAGGGGTTTTGTGGGTTCTCCGAGAAATGCCGACAACGGACCGATGGACGACCAATCCGGTGCACCTCCAGATTCAGAGATTGTGACGTTACTCGAACAAGGAGAGAAAGCTGACGCACTGACAGCACTTGAGCGGCTTTCGATGGCCGGAGCGGCTGACCAGCAGGCGTGCTTGCGGTCACTCAAAGCGGCTGCTGACGACCAGCCGAAACTGTTCGACGGCGTACTGACGTCGCTCACTGTGTTTTTGCAGAATAGCGAGCGGCCGACACGGCTCACGACAGCGAAATTGTTCGTCACGGTCAGCGAGAGCGCGCCGGACAGCGTGGTTCCGGTTGTCCCGACGCTTGCCGAGCGACTGGCGGATGAGTCGGAGTTCTACTACGTTCGCGCCCGGTGTGCAGAGGCGCTGGGCTACGTCGCCGTCGACCATCCCGATGCCGTCGTCTCACCTGAGGTCGTGGCAGACCTGCGCATCGGCCTGGAGTTCGACAAACCAGAAGTTAGGGAGAAATTAGCGAAGGCGCTGGCCCACGTCGCCATGGGCCGTCCCGACAGACTCCGCTATCAGGTCGACTCGCTCGCCGAGCATCTTCGAGCGGACAGCGAACTGGTTCGATATCACCTGAGCACAGCTCTCGTCGTTATCGGCTCTGCGTGTCCCGAACGGCTTACAGACGCCAGGGAAGCACTCGTCTCGTGTCTCGAAGACGAAAGCAGATACGTCCGCGGGCGGGCAGCCGAAGCGCTGGGGTTGCTTGCCGGCACTAAGAGCGTGGAAGCGTTCCCGGAAGCACAACTCGAAGAGTTCACTGTGGACGAGGAGTTTGTTGCCGAGCGAGCCCGGTTCGCTCTCTCCCAGTATCGCGGGGCGGAACCTGCTGATGGCTTTACAGGAATAGCCGCGAGAGATGCAATCCGCACACAGACATCCGACATTGTCTCGGAGATCCGGACGCCGGAAGGCGATGACGGGTGCCCACACTGCGGGCTTTCGCTCCCCGAATCCGGCCCCCCGCTGTGCCCGGGCTGTGGCACCCCATTGTGAGGGCACAGTCGGTTTTCCTGCAGTTCCCACAGAAACCGCATTGTCTCCGTCTCTGACAGGGTCACGGTTGCAGTAGTTATCTGGTGCTGCGTCGTCTCGTAGCGATACCCATCAGAGCTATCTACTTCCGTGGAAGATCAGATGTTGCGTATGGGACATACAGACTTGGATGGAATAGACGTATATCTGGCAATTCCATCTCCAATTTTGAGATATATGACCGGAAATGTGTCAATTATATATTCATATTAGCGGTGGGCGTGAGTTAGAGACCAATAGCCGCTGTTGTAGTCGGTGGGACTGTCCCCACAACACCTCGCTGTTCAATCCTGCGGCCTGTTCTGCTGTAGAGAACAGCACGCGATTGACAGCAGTAGCACTCACACGATGGTGCTTAATCTCACAGTCAGTACAGAGGGGGCATAAAGTGATCCGCGATTCCTTCGTGAGATTACTTCTGATGCCGGGGTGACCGGAAACTATCTTTTCGACGCATGAAGATCAGGCGTCGTCGGTAGCGGTGTGTGGCAGTGAGGCCGTTCGTCCATTCCGATGGCGGCCACCAACAGAATAGAATAACAGTAGTACGCCCGTTATTCAAGAACCCATCAATTCGATGTAAGGGCCACCTGAATGGATTTTGTCGTGCTGAGGACCTGCCCGGTGATATCCTCCCTGAGGTATCGGCCGTTCAAACGCTCAACGGGGCCACAGATGCCCAGTGCAGCGATCCGATCACCACTGACGTCAGGTAGCGGGGCGGCAACACCGATAATCCCCTCGTACTGTTCTCCTCTACAGAACGCAATGCCGTCATCACGAACCCGGCGCAGTTCCTCGATGAGTTCATCTGGGTCGACGAGAGTTGCGTCAGTCGGTGCGACAAGCTCTCTTTCATCGAGAACCGATTCGACGCGATCACTCGGGAGCGACGACAGCAGTGCCTTTCCCGGAGCGTTGACATGGAGTGGCAACCGTTCGCCCGCGTGGAACGGGACTCCCCAGCCGTCCTCGGGTTCGGAGATCGACACCGGGACACCGGCCGTTTCTTCGAGGACGAACAGTGTCGCTGTCTCCCCTGTTGCCGTCGCGAGATTGTCCAGTTGTTGTTTCGCCGCCTGATAGAAACTGAGTCCATCACGCGTTCGCTCACCGAGAAACAACGGGCGGAGCGACGCCTCGTACTTCTCTGCGCGCTTGACCACGTATCCGGCCGCACGCAACGTCGAGAGGTGGTTATGGGCGACGCTCTTGGAAACCCCGACGAGATTGGCAAGCTCTGTAACGCCGACAGGCCCCGTCGCGTCGACAAGCGCTTCGAGGATAGCCACCGATGTCTGGGTTGCTTCGACTGCATACTGTGGTTCGTCGGTCATTGACCGTCGTTTCGACCCGCCGCGACAAAAGCCTGTTCACTAGAGCAGAACAGATGGTGGCATGTGCAGTAGGCCCAGAAGATATCCTACATTATTTATCACTATTTTCTGGATCGCTACGAGTTCCGACTGTCGAAATTTATTCGTTCTTCTCTCCAGAACAACTGCGGCCGGTTGCAAGGCACCGCGTCAAGTGTGGACTGTACTGTTCGAGTTCACGAATTGCTTCCATAGCGATACCGTGGTCAAGCGCCACGACGACCGCATTTCCGGACAGTATCGAGGAGGTCGTACTCGCTCACTCGGAATCCCCTGGAACGACTACTTTCTTCAGCCCCTCAGCGTTGCCCATCCGTTCAAACGCTGTCGGGAGATCGTCGAGCCCGATACGTTCGGTGATGAGCGTCTCGGCATCGATGCGTTCGTGTCTGAGCAGTGTTATCGCTCGCTCGAAGTCCTCGGTCGTCAGGGAGAACGAGCCGCGGTAGTCGACCTCGTCGAAGAAGACATCGAACGGGCTGATTTCCATTGTCGCTTCTTGGTCAGGGACGCCGAAGATGAGTGTCGAGCCACCGGACGCAGTCACAGCGTTGGCCTGCTTGATTGTCGGGACGAGCCCAATAGCCTCGGCGCCGACGTCGACCGGTCCGCCGGCCGCCGCACAGATCGCCTCCTCGGGATCTTCTTCGTTGGGGTCGACGACGGCATCTGCGCCGAGGTCGGCAGCCAGCTCTCGTCGTTCGTCATCAAGTTCGGAAACCACGATTGGGGCAGCGCCCGCGTTGCGGAACGCCTGCAGGAGCAGCAAGCCAATCGGGCCAGCGCCGATAATACCGACGCTGTCTCCGGGTTTGATGTCTGTCTGCTCGACGCCGTGGACACAGCAGGCGAGCGGTTCGGCGAGTGCGGCCCGTTCGAATGACATCTCGCCGATGTCCTCGACGTTGATCGCCGGGACGCGGACGTATTCAGCGAAGGCACCGTCGAGGATGGTGTCACCGGCACCGCCGATGCTCGTGTTGTTCTCACAGAGGTGCGTCTCCCCCTTCTTGCAGTACGAGCAGGCGTTACAGGGGACGGTGGGGTTGATTGCGACGCGGTCTCCGACCGCGAAGCCCTCAACGTCGGCACCGACTTCCGCAACGGTCCCGGCACCTTCGTGGCCCAGGACCAGCGGTGTCTCTGCGGCGAAGGTGCCGTGGTACATATGATAGTCGGTCATGCAGACGCTACAGGCGCCGACCTGAACGAGAACCTCGTCATCCGCAGGGTCCGGTCGGTCACGCTCTTCGACGGTAATTTCGCCGACATCGGTCAACGTGCTGGCGCGCATCAGTCGTCCTCCGACGGTCGGGTCGCGGTCGTCACTACAGCAGTACCTCGGTCGTGAGTTGGTGTGGGTCGGGTCATGGGTGGTCTGGGCCGTAGCCCGTTGTCACTGGTCCAGCCGAGCTGGACGCACACAGCGGACTCAGCCACGATCCGTACTATCGATGTTTTCGGACCGTGTATTAAAATCTTGCCACGGTCTCCCGTAATCGGGCGACAGAGGAATTCGTAGATAGAGGCGTCCTAGTACTGCAAACCGTCGGATCTCCCCCAGTGGGATGGGTATTCTACCTTACAGATGATTACCTTTATTATGCATCGGTAATTCGGTAGTGACGAGGCAAACTGGCATGACCAACTCCAACAGGCGGACGTTTCTGAAAGCGACAGGTGTCGGACTACTCAGCGGTCTCGCTGGCTGTACACGAGGCGGCGATGGCTCAGATGGGAGCGGAAGTGACGGCTCAAGTGGGGGTAGTGATGGCGGAACCAGCACCGACGGAAGCGATGGCGAGCTCGCGATTCCACTCAGCGAGTACGAGGACGCCGATATCGACTGGCGACAGTTCGAGGGGTCCTCGATCAACATCGGGGCCGTCCAGCACCCCTGGGTTTCGGCCATCAAACCCGCGGTCCCGGTCTTCGAGGAACTGACCGGGATCGACGTCGTCTGGAACGTCCTGCCCGAACAGCAGTTCCGGACCAAGCGCCAGACGGACGTCAGTACCGGCGCTGGGCAGTTCGACGTTTTCTACATGGATCAGGTCGTCAACCAGTTCCGCGAGGAAGGCTGGATCCAGCCGCTCGACCCGTTCTTCGATGATGAGAGCCTCTTCGACGAGGACTGGTACGATCCAGACGACCTCTTCGAAGCGTCGCGGTGGCAGGCTCACGGTGGCGGCTACAGCGACACATGGACCGGGATGCCGATTACCGTCGAAGTCCAAACGCAGTTCTACCGCAAAGACCTCTACGACAAGCACGACCTAGAGGTCGCGGAGACGCTCGAAGAGTTCCGTCAGAACGCACAGACCATCCACGAGAACGAGTCGGACGTCGTCGGCACCGTCGGCCGTGGCGACAAGGGCTACGGGATGAACATCTACATCCTCAACACGTTCCTGCGCGAGTTCGGCTCCTCGCTCTGGACCGAGTTCCCGACCGATTCCGGCCTCGACTCCGACGGCGTCATCAACGCCGCGGAGTGGTACGTCAGCCTGCTGCAGGACTACGGTCCCGAAGGCGCGTCCACGCAGACCTGGTCGGACGTGCTCTCGACGATGCAGGAAGGGCGCGCCGGCCACATCGTCTCCGACGCGAACCTGTTCTGGCCCGGACTCACCGGCTCTGACTCCTCGGTCGCCGACACGATTGGTATCGCGAAGGTTCCCAGTCCGGCTGATGGCCAGTTCTCGCCCAACGCGTTCAACTGGCAGATCTCCACGTCCAAAAACGCCCAGAACTCCGAGCAGGCGTTCCTGTTCATGGTGTGGGCGTCCTCGCAGCCGACCAACACCTGGATGCACGTCAAGGGCGACGCCGCCTTCTCCGTCCGCCAGTCCGTCTGGGAGAACGACGAGTTCCGCTCTCGCGTCGGCGAGAACTTCGCACAGGTCACCCTCGAATCCCTGCAGGAAGCAGCGCCGGACCCGTTCGACCGGAAGTACCCCGAATGGGGCCAGCGGTACTCGGAGGAACTGCAGCGCGCCATCGCCGGGCAGAAGTCCGCTGAGGAGGCGATGACACAGGCGGCATCCATCGCAGAAGACATCTACAGCAATTAAGTCTCAGCCACACCTGCGCCACAACACATCCCACAAATGAGTACACCAACGCAAACGGAAACGACACCTCAATCGACCTTCGCCAGGCTGCGGGACCTGTGGAACGACTACCTCCCGTACTGGTTCATGGCACCGATGGTGGCGGTGATGGTGATGATCACCTTCTTCCCCGGTGCCTACGACCTGTATCTCAGCCTGATCGCGGAGCCGACACTCGATGTATTCGCAGCTGATTTCGTGGGGCTGCGCAACTTCGAGACGGCGTTTACCCGCGGCGGCGCGATCCACTCGTTCGTCATTACGATTACTGTCGTCGTCAGCGCGCTGCTCCTCGAAACTATCCTCGGGTTCGTCCTGGCCGCGCTCGTCGCCGGCGTCGGCTCCGGCCGGGCGAAGTCGTTCTACCGGGTGTTGTTCATCATTCCGATGGCCGTCGCCCCCGTCTCGCTCGCGACCATCGGCCGGATCATGCTGAACAGCGAAATCGGAATTATTCCGTACGTCATAAACACCGGCACGCCGTTCGCAGCGCCGAATTTCCTCTCGGAAATCCCGCTGCTGACGGTTATTCTCTTAGACGCGTGGAACTGGACGCCGTTCATGTTCATCATCTTCTACGCCGGCCTCTCGTCGGTGCCGAAGACGCTCATCGAAGCGTCGCGCGTCGACGGTGCGCCGATGTGGCGTCGCTACGTCCACGTCATCATCCCCTACATGAAGCCAGTCGTGTTCGTCGCGACACTCATCCGGTTAATCGACCTGTTCCGAACGTTCGGCGTGGTGTACGGGCTCACGGGCGGCGGCCCCGGGACGGCGACCCAGCTCGTGAGCATCAACATCTACGAACAGATGTTCATCAACAACCAGATCACCGTGGCCGCAGCGATCGCCGTCGTTTACCTCGTCCTCGTCGTTGCACTGTGTAACGTCATCATTGCGAAGGTCGGCTTCGAGGGGGTGTGGGACTGATGGCGACAACGGATAGCGACTCCGCGACCGCGTCACAGCGACTCGACAAGGATACGCGTGAGACCATCGTCACGGTGGTTCGACACACCATTCTCCTGACGTGGTCGTTCATCGTGCTGTTCCCGCTGTACTGGCTCGCTTCGATGTCGCTGAAGCCGCCCGGAACAGCGAATTCGCTGCCCCCGGACTGGATCTTCCTGCCGACGGTGTACAACTACATCCAGTTGATCCAGGATTCCGGGTTCGTCGCGGCGTTCGCCAACAGCCTCGTCATGGTGTCGGCGTCGGTCGTCCTCGTGCTGTTGATCGGCGTCCCCGCCGCGTATGTGCTCTCGCGGTACGATATCCCCATGGAGCGGGACGTGCTCGTGTGGATACTTTCCTCACGAATGCTTCCGCCGATTGCCGTCGTGCTCCCCTTCTTCATCATCTTCCGGGAGCTCAATCTGTTCGACACGCGGGTCGGGATGGTGCTGATGTACGTCAGCATCAACCTCTCGCTCGTCGTCTGGGTGATGAAAGCGTTCTTCGACGGCATCCCCGAGACGCTGGAAGAGGCGGCCCGTGTCGATGGCGCGACCCAGTTCCAGGGCTTCAGGAAGGTCGTCCTCCCGGCGGCCAAGCCCGGCATTTTCTCGGTCGCCATCATCAGCTTCATCTTCGCGTGGATCGAGCTGCTGTTCGGGCTCGTGCTGACGAGCTTCGAGGCCGTACCGGTGACGCTGTTCGTCTACTCGTTCATCGGCTCGCGCTCGATCGAATGGGGGATGCTCGCGGCCGCCTCGACAGCGATGATCGTTCCGGTCGTCATCTTCCTCATCGCGGTCAACAAGTACCTCGCGGCCGGGCTCAGCTTCGGCGTGGTGATCAAAGAATGACGACGCTGTCCACACCACGACAGGTATCGCTCGCAAACGACGCCCCTGCGGCGGCGGTAGCTTCACTTAGCCGCACATCGGAGGCAAGATAATGGCAAAGATCACAATCGACGACGTTACGAAGCGATTCGGTGAAGGAGATGAGTCAATCGTCGCGGTCGACGACGTCTCGCTGGACATCCGCGATGGCGAGTTTATCGTCTTCGTCGGTCCGTCCGGGAGCGGGAAGTCGACGCTCATGCGCATCGTCGCAGGGCTGGAAACGCAATCCGAGGGCGATATCAGAATCGGCGATAAGGTGGTCAATCAACTCGGCCCGCGCGCCCGGGATATTGCGATGGTATTCCAGAACTACGCGCTGTACCCCAACATGACCGTCGAGGAGAACATGTCCTTCGGGCTGAAGATGTCGACGGACATGTCCGCCGACGAGATCGAGGAAGCCGTCACGTCCGCCGCCGAGATGATGGACATCGACATGCTGTTGGACGACAAGCCCGGCGAACTCTCCGGGGGACAACAACAGCGTGTCGCGCTCGGCCGCGCTATCGTCCGTGACCCGAACGTCTTCCTGATGGACGAGCCGCTGTCGAACCTGGACGCGAAGCTCCGGGCGGAGATGCGCACCGAGATCAACCGGCTCCAGAACGACCTCGACGTGACGACGCTGTACGTCACCCACGACCAGACGGAGGCGATGACGATGGGCGACCGGCTCGTCGTCCTCAACTACGGGGAACTCCAGCAGGTCGGCACGCCGCTGGAGTGTTTCTACCGCCCGGCCAACCAGTTCGTGGCCGGCTTCCTCGGCTCGCCGTCGATGAACTTCTTCGAGGGCACCGTCGAGGGCGGAACCCTCCGCGCGGACGGCTTCGACTTCGACCTGACCGAGCGGATGCAGTCCGCTGTTGGGAGTCGAAACGAACTCGTCCTCGGTATTCGGCCGGAGGATATGACGCTTCACGACCGGGCGAACTCGGGCCACGAGTTCGAGGCCGTCGTCGACGTCGTCGAACCGATGGGGAGCATCTCCTACGTCTATCTCCAGGCCCGGTCACAGAGCCACGAGCAGACGTTCATCGTCGAGACGGACGGACAGCGCCCCATCAGCGAGGGCCAACACGTCTACGTCGAGATTCCGGACCGGGACGTCCACCTGTTCGACCCCGCCAGCGGCGAGACGATCCACCAGCGCCAGCTCGGTGATGACGCCGAGATGGCACTCGAAGAGCAGATGAAGCCCGCCGAGTGACGGCGATACACGTCGTCGCACCCGCTGCGACCGACCGATATCTACACACGACACATGACAGATCAAGACATTGCACACTACGAGACGCGAACCGCTATCTGCGAGTACGGCCGGAGCCTGCTCGAAGACGATCTGACAACCGGGACCGGTGGAAACCTGAGTGCCCGACTCGACGAGAACCACATCGCGATCAGCCCGTCGGGAATCCCCTACGAGGAGATCGAACCGGAAGACGTTCCTGTTGTACGGATGGATGGCACTGTCGTTGAGGGCGACGTCGAGCCGTCGACGGAGCTACCGATGCATCTGGCGGTCTACCGCGAGCGGCCCGCGGTCGGTGGCGTCGTCCACACCCACTCGCCGTACGCGACGACGTTTGCCTCGCTCGGGGAGGCGATTCCCGCCTCCCACTACCTCCTCTCGTTTACCGGGACGGAGGTCCCCGTCGCCGAATACCGGACGCACGCGACCGAAGAACTCGGCGAAGCGGCCGTCGACGCGCTGGGCGAGTCGTTCAACGCCACGCTGTTGCGCAACCACGGCGTGCTGACCGCCGACGAGTCGCTGGACGACGCCTACACGGTCGCGTTGATGGTCGAGTACTGCGCCCGCATCCACCATCAGGCCCGGGCCATCGGCGAGCCGGAGATCCTCCCGGACGAGGAGATCGACCGGCTGGCCGATAAGCTCGACAGCTACGGACAGTGACCACTCGTGCGAACCACACCTGAGAGCATCCCATGAACCACGTCGCAATCGACATCGGAGCGAGCGGCGGGACGGTGTTCCTCGGCGAGGTGACCGAGTCCTCGTTCGCGGTACAGGAGGTCCACCGGTTCGACAACCGACCCGTCGAACGGGACGGCCGCTACGTCTGGGACGTCGACGCGCTGGTCGACCACATCGGCGACGGGCTCAGTGCGGCCGACGACCGCGCCGACGGCCTCGACACGGTCGGTATCGACACCTGGGGGCTCGACTTCGGACTCCTGGCCGACGGCGAACTGCTCCGGGACCCGGTCTCCTACCGCGACCCCGAGTCGACGGCCACACGCGAGCAAGTGTTCGAGGCCGTCGGCAAGCGGCGGCTGTTCGACGCGACCGGCATTACGAACTGGAACACGCCGAACACACTGTGGCAGCTCCACACCATCGCTGAGCGGGAGCCCGAACGCCTCGAAGAAACCGACGGCCTGCTCATGATGCCACAGCTCCTGTCCGCACGGATTGGAGGGGTGCCGGCGGGCGAGGTGACGATTGCCTCGACCACGCAGATGGTCGATCCCGAGGAACGAACGTGGGCCACCGACCTGCTCGAAGAGCTGTCGGTGCCGACTGACCTGCTCCCGCCGCTGTCTGAACCCGGACAATGTCTCGGGGCGGTCGATGACGACGTCGTCTCGGGGTTGTCTTCGCCGCCGGAAATAGTGACGCCGGCGAGCCACGACACGGCGGCGGCCGTCGCCGGCCTCCCGCTCTTCGAGGACGCCGCGTTCCTCAACACCGGGTCGTGGTTCGTCCTCGGCGTCGAGCGCGACGACCCGGTGCGGACGGACGCCGCCTTCGAACAGGCCGTCTCGAACGAACTCGGCGTCGACGGGTCCGTCCGGCTCCTGAAGAACATCAACGGCTTCTTCATGCTCGAAGAATGCCGCAAAGCGTGGCGCGAAGCGGGCGAACCGCTGGAGTACGAGACGCTGTTGTCGGCCGCCGAGGAGGCCCCGCCACGGGCCGCACTCGTCGATACGGATGCCGAGACGTTCGGCATCGACGAGCCGATGCCCGAGCAGATCCGGGCCTACTGCCGCCGAACGGACCAGCCCGTCCCGACGGGGCAGGGCAGCATCGTCCGCTGTCTCCTCGACAGCCTGGCGGCGAAAACGGCGCTGGAACTCGACGCGCTCGCGGCAGTCGTCGACGACCCGCCATCGCATATCGTGCTCGGTGGCGGCGGTGTTAGAAACGAGCTGTTCTGTCAGCTACTGGCCGACGCCACCAACCGCCCAGTGTCGACTGGCCCAGTCGAGGCGACGGCTGTCGGCAACGTCCTCACACAGGCCGTCGCCGCCGGAACGGTTTCTGACATCGAAACCGGGCGGCAGTTGGTCGAATCGGCGTTCGAGACGACGACATACGAACCGGGTACCGCTGGCGAGTGGGCCGACGTAAAAGACCGGTTGGCCGCACTGACCGACGCCTCGTCGCCCGAGGCCTGACACCTCACCGCGAGGTGTAGCCGCCGTCCATCACGACGGTCGACCCCGTCATGTACGACGACGCGTCCGACGCGAGGTAGACGACGAGTTCTTTCAGTTCCTCCGGTCGACCGAGTCGGCCCATCGGCGTGTTCTCGAGCCACGTTTCTTCCATCTCGGGGCTCTCTTCGAGCACTTCGTCGACGAGTTCGGTCCGCATGTAGCCGGGCGCAATAGCGTTGACGCGGACGCCCTGCTCGCCCCACTCGACCGCCAGTGACTGGGTCAGCATCCTGACGCCGGCTTTCGTCGTGTTGTAGCTGGCCTGTTTCTGCGGGACGTTCACGTCGAAGCCTGACATCGAGGAGACGTTGACGATGCGGCCCTCGCCCCGTTCGAGCATCTGCTGGCCGACGTGTTTGGCACAGAGAAAGACACCGTCGAGGTTGACCGATACGACCCGCCGCCATGACTCGATGCTCGTCTCCTCCGCAGGGGAGTTCTCGACGATCCCGGCATTGTTGACCAGTACGTCAATCGGTCCGAGGCGGTCGGTCACGTCTTCGACCATCGCCTCGACCGAGGCTTCGTCCGTCACGTCGACCTCCGTCGCGACGACGTCCGTTTGACCGTCGAGTTCTGCGGCCGTCCGTTCCGCTTTCTCGATGTTCACGTCCGCGATAGCCACGTCGGCCCCCATCTCGGTGAGCCCGGTCGCCATCTGTTTGCCGAGACCCTGCGCCGCACCGGTGACGATAGCTGTCTCTCCGTCGAGGGAGAAGCTGTCAACTACACTCATGCGTACGCTTGGTGCTCCGGTAGCCTCCAGCATAAATGTACGCCTATTTTTGTTACAGTCTTTGTCGGGCCGATATCGGCAGCCAGTCATTACAAGTACTCCCTCGCAGATAACATAGCTATGCAAATCACCGACTTCGAACTGTTCGCCGTGCCGCCGCGGTGGTTGCTTCTTAAACTGGAGACTGACGAGGGGATCGTCGGCTGGGGCGAGCCCATCGTTCAGGGCCGGTTGGAGACAGTCCGTGCCGCTGTTACCGAGCTTATCGAGGCGTATCTCCTTGGGGCCGACCCACTTCGAACCGAGTATCACTGGCGGAAGCTCTATCAGAGCGGGTACTTCCGCGGCGGGCCGATACTCATGAGCGCGCTCGCGGGCATCGACCACGCGCTCTGGGACATCAAGGGGCGGCACTACGGCGCACCGGTGCACGAACTACTCGGCGGGCACGTCCGCGATAAGCTACTCGTCTACCAGTGGCTCGGTGGCGATGATCCGCAAGACGTGGCCGCGGCCGCGAAAGAGGACCGAGAACGCGGCTACAGAGCGTTCAAGTTCAATTTCGCCCGGGAGTTTCGGCCGATTGAGACGCCGAACGCTGTCGATCATGCGGTTGAGCGTGTGGCTGCAATCCGTGACGCCGTCGGTGACGACGCCCTCGTCGGAGTCGACTTCCACGGCCGCGTCTCGAAACCGATGGCCGCGGATCTCGTCGAGCGACTCGAACAGTTCGATCTGATGTTCATCGACCAGCCGCTGCTCCCCGAACACGACGACTCGTTTGCCAGTATCGCCGAGCGGACGACTGTTCCGATAGCGACTGGCGAACGGTTTTATTCGCGTTATGACTTCAAGCGCCTCCTCGTTGACGACGGGGTGTCGATACTCCAGCCCGACGTGACCCACGTCGGTGGCATCAGCGAGATGCGCAAGGTCGCGTCGATGGCGGAAGCGTTCGACGTAGCCGTCGTTCCACACTGTCCGCTCGGCCCCGTCGCGTTCGCGGCGAGCCTGCAGGTCGGGTTCTGCGCCCAGAACGTCGTGCTGCACGAACAGGACCTCGATCTACACGACCCGACGACGAGCCAGCGACTCAAGGTCCTGGAGGACCCGAAGACGTTCCAGTTCGAAGACGGCTACGTCAAACGGCCGACCGGCCCCGGACTTGGTATCGATCTCGACGAGACTCTCATCCGCGAACTGGCACAGACAGAGGTCAACTGGTACAACCCGGTATGGCACCACGAGGACGGGAGCGTCGCGGAGTGGTAGCTGGACACGGCAACCCAATGGGGCGGCCCACCCTGTGTATTTTTATGGCTCTGTTCCGTGCCAACAGGTATGCGAACTGCTGTACTGGTAGAACCAAATGAGTTCGAACTGGAGGACCGTCCCAGACCGTCGCCCGGGCCCGACGACGTACTCGTTGCCGTTCGCGACGTTGGGATCTGTGGCTCCGACGTCCACTACTACGAACACGGTCGTATCGGCGACTACGTCGTCGAAGACCCGCTCGTCCTCGGACACGAGAGCGCCGGTGAAGTCGTCGAAGTGGGCGAGAACGTTACCCACCACGAACCGGGCGACCGGGTCGCGCTCGAACCCGGTGTTCCGTGCCGGCGCTGTGCCCACTGCAAGCGCGGCGACTACCACCTCTGTGAGGAAGTGACGTTCATGGCGACGCCGCCACACGACGGCGCGTTCACGGAGTACGTCTCGTGGCCGGCCGACTTCGCCTACACGCTCCCGGAGGCCGTTTCCACTGCTGAAGGGGCACTGTGCGAGCCGCTTTCGGTCGGCATCCACGCCTGCCGCCGCGGCAGCGTCGGAACCGGGGATACAGTGCTGATAACCGGCGCCGGGCCGATTGGGCTGATGGTGCTGGAGGCCGCGCGTGCCGCGGGCGCGACGGACGTAATACTGACCGATGTCGTCGACGAAAAGCTGACCTTCGCCGAAGAACGGGGAGCGGACCTGACCGTCAACGTTACCGAAACGGATCTCGATGCGGCGGTCGCCGAGTACACGGACGGCGTCGGTGCTGATGTGGTCGTCGAAGCCTCCGGCGCGGAGCCGTCGATCAAGTCGACAATCGACGTGGTCCGTCGGGGCGGCACGGTCGTTCTGGTCGGACTCGCCAGCGAAGCGGAGGTCCCAATCGACGTGCTGGAACTCATCGACAACGAGGTCGACGTCCACGGCTCGTTCCGGTACAAGAACACCTATGACGCGGCTGTCGACCTGTTGGCCGACGGCGAAGTCGACGTTGAGGGAATCATCGACTTCGAATCCGAACTCGAAGATATCGACGACGCGTTCCGCCGAGCGATGGAGCCGACTGTGGTCAAGGGCATGATATCACTTGATTCGTAACCGGCACTGCATTGAGAAGACTGTCCCGGAAAAAGCGCGATATGATAGATATACAGGTATTTCTGAATATTGGTAGTAATTTCAGCAGGCCCGTTGTACGCACGACCCCGTGACGCGATTCTGAAACAATTAATGAGGCGGTATATTATCTGAATGTACGGCCTCATAGCGCTTGAGGCCCATGTATTTGGGATCCGGAGGGTTTCGGCAGGTGCCCGAGAGATATAATTCTCCGACCTTCACACTGCCCAGAAATAGCCAGTATAGCGAAGTGAGATATTCTGTTTATTATAGTATTGCATGAAACTATTGCTTTTTCTAGATATCAGTTATATCCGGGTGGGACGTTCCATCAGAGCGGCGTGCCCGAGTGAGATACTCACGCACTGTGAGTAGCCGAACGGTTAAACCTCGCCACCGTTGTGGGCGGATATGGACCTCTCAATCGTCGATCTCTCTCCGGTCCCGAATGACGGAACTGCGGCTGACGCGTATTCGAACACCGTCGACGCGGCCCAGCAGGCCGAACGCCTCGGCTATTCCCGGTTCTGGGTGGCGGAACACCACGGGATGGGAAACAAGCTCGCCGGAACAACACCCGAGGTACTGCTCGGCAACCTCGCCGCCGAAACCGACTCCATTCGGCTCGGGTCGGGTGCGGTCCTCCTCAACCACTACAGCCCGTTCAAAGTCGCAGAACTGTTCGGCTCCCTCGATGGCCTTGCTCCCGGACGAATCGACGCGGGGCTTGGGCGGGCAAACGGGTCTCCGGCCGTGGACCGCGCGCTCGGGACGGACCGCCGCGTCCGGAACCCCGACGAAGACCACGCCGAAAAAATCGAAGCCGTCGTTTCGCACCTCTACGACAGCTACCCGGACGGACACGCGTACAGTGATCTGGAAATCCCTCGTTCAGATGCGGAGACGCCTGTGCCGTGGGTTCTCGGGTCGAGCCCGTCGAGCGCCGCACTGGCCGGCGAGCTTGGTCTGCGCTACTGTTTCGCCGCGTTCATCCGACCGGGGTTAGCCACCCGTTCCTTCGAGGAATACCGAACCCACTTCGAATCGTCGGAGTTGGCCGGCGGCGTCGACGAGCCACAGGGGATGGTCGCAGTGAACGCGGTCTGTGCCGAGACCGACGCGGAAGCGGCGCGGCTCCGCGCCGTGGCCGAAGCGTCGTTCAAGCGGATGGAGCGAGGGGTCGTTGGCACGACTCCATCTGTCGAGGAAGCGATCGACGAACTCGGAGCGGTGCCCGAACCGACGCCCGCCACGCTGGATGCCGGTGAGTGGCCACGAGCGATCTCCGGGAGCCCGGAAACGCTCAATAACCTTCTCGAACAGCTGTCTGATCGTGTCGGAGTCGATGAGGTGATGATCCAGCACGTCGTCGGCGACCACGCTGACGCGCTCCGCTCCCACGAGTTGCTCGCAGACGGTGTCGGGCTCACACCGCGCTGACTCTCTCTATTGGCGTGGGATGTAAACGGAGTTCTGTGTTATACTATCAAAAGTCCAGTTTATGCCACTAAATATTCGCTTGATAGTCTCTATTTGCGTTGTTTACACCACTATTTACCATATATGGAAGTATCTATTTCTGATTGTAGACAAATTACATAGATAGGGTTATTTTGGAGTGGTTTTCTATTTTGAGTGTCTTTTATATAAGTTCAAAAAGTTAGTGTGCCAGCAGTTCCAGATACCGGCTGTTCGGGCCAGCTTAGTCGTTTGCGGCCGCGGGTGCGAACGGTTCCGTCGCTTCAGCTTCTGACAGGTCAGACACCGGCGACCACTCTAGGTCACGCTCGTACTCGAAGGCACGGTGGTCCTGCGTGGGATCGACGACTGTCAACGAGAGCCAGTTGTTGTCGAGTAGGTCTGCCAGTTCCGGGTGTTCAGCGAGGACGCCGTTGACGCGGTCGACCGGAGCGTGGATGACCGTCGAGAGGCGGAGCGGCTGGTGGTACGGGTCGTCGTCGGCCGCCATCAGCGACTGGAGCGGCAGGCCGGTCATCAGGTCGCCGCCGTTGCCCTGGTAGACGCCGACGTTGCCGACGGGGTTGTGGGTCACCTTCGAGCCGCTCCCGTAGACGGCGTTGTCGACCGTCGAGAAGTAGTACTGGGTGTTGATCCACTGCGTGACGACCATCGGGCCGGTGAGTATCGCTTCCAGCGCCTCGCCGTCAGCGTCAGTCGACCAGTCGTAGGAGTGGAGGAACGCGCGGCCGCCGAGGTCGACATCACTCGTCAGTTCGCGGGGGCCGACGACGAAGCCGGCGTTGCCGGCCAGGCCCCACTCGGGGCGGGTCTCGGCCCAGTCGGCGGCGCGGCGCTCCGTCTCGGTGACCCCTGATGAGGTGTCGGCACCCATGGACTCGGCACGCTCGGCGGCCGCGTTCTCGCGGGCAGTGGCGAGGTCGGCGCGCAACTGGTCGAGATCGGCAGCGTGGCTCTCGGGTACGTCGCTGTCGTACAGTTCCACCTCGTCAGTCGTCGTGTTGTGTTCGCCAGCGAGGAAGACGGTGTCTTCGGGGATTTCGAAACCGCGGTCGCGGAGCGCGGCCCTGACCTCGTCGTCGTTGCAGATTTTCGCCAGCACGCGGGCGTTCGGGCCGCCGGGATTTCCGGCGCAGGCCCCACAGTCCAGACTCGAATCGTAGGGATTGTTGGTCGTCTCACTGGCATGCCCGGTGAAGACGACGAGGCGGCTGAACGTCTCCCAGCCCATCAGGTCGAACGCGGTGGCGGCGTACTCGACTTTCTCGTCGGTGGTCAGTCCCACCGGCAGGTCACCGGCGTAGGTGTGCTGGTGGTGGACGAGCGGGTCACAGAACTCGTGTTCATCGGGTACCGAGTCGTCGACCGCATCGAACAGGTCATGCACGCGCCCGGGGACGAGGGTGCGGGCTGCGAGCGCGAGGCCGTACCCGCTCCCGGCAGTCTCGACGTAGCCGTAAGCTGTGGCGGCGTTGGCCTCTACCGTTTCGATGATTTCGTCGGCGGTCTCACGGATGCCCGACAAGCGGTCGTGGCTCGCCTGGGTGTCGTCGTCGGTCGGCACGTCGGTGACGTGGTGCTGCGGGTCGAGAATCGGTGGACAGGCATTGACAGACACGTCGGTGTCGTATCCCTGGTACTCCATCGGGATCCCGAAGAAACCGGCGTACCCATGGGTCTCGTAGTCGCCCGCGGCCTCGATGTGACGGCGGATGATCTCCGAGCGCGTGTCGATACAGAAGACCATCTGTGCGTCCGGGCAGCCCGATTTGTCACTGTCGGCGAGCGACTGGCTCTCCGCGGCGACGGTCTCGACGAGGTCGCCGCGGTAGGTCGCCTCCCAGGCGCGCAGGAACGCCCCGGCGAGTTCGGCGGCCGGGTCCGGGTCGATGCTGTCGTTCGAGGGGGCGATATCAGCACCGACGGCATCTAGCAGGGCCAGACGCGCCGCGAGGTACCCCGCCAGTGAAATCGGGTACGCCGACTGCCACACGCCCCCGTCGTCGGCACGCTGCTTGATGAGTCCTGTCCAGCCCGGGAGGGCGGTCAGTTGCTCCTCGAAAACCGGCACCCACTGACTCACCGGGTACGGTGCGAGCACCGCTTCGATGGCCGCAGTCGGCGTTTCGGGCAGATCAGTAATAATTCCCTCGTCGGGGATTTCGCTGTCGTGCTCAGCCACTCCGCGGAAAGCTGTGTAGAATCCCGCTTCGCGGTTCGGCATCGACCAGTGGGCGCTCCCCTCGTCGAGGAACGTCGACAGCCACTTCGTCAGCACCTGGTCGACGCGGTCGGTGGCGGTGTCGGAATCGCTTTTCGAGGCATCGGTCGCTGTGGCCATCCGGTCGAGCAGTACCTCGGGGTCGTTCTCGTAGCCGGCCTCGGAGAGTTCCGCGTCGAGAATCTCCGGGTCTATCTGGCCGTGTTGTAGCGCCGCACGGAACGTCTCCGCGCTGGGGTAGCCACGGCCGCCCAACAGGTCGGCTGCCTGCGTGACTGCCTCACTGAACGGCTGGTCCTCGAACCCCGTGAGGGGGTTTGCTGTCACGAACGAGTGGATGGGCCAGAGGGAGCCGACGGTGGTCGCTGCGGTGTCGATACTGTCGTGGATGGTGGATTCAGTACTCATTGTAGTCCTCCGTAGCAGTGAGCACAGTGTCAGCTGCCGGTTGACCGGCGTTCAGCAGCGCCACGTAGAGGCGCTGGCTGCGCTCGTGAACCCCGGTCTCGATGCCGGTGTAGATGCCGACGAAGACGACGGCGATAATGCCGTGGAGCAGGGTCAGTTCCGTCGTTGCCGGGCTGACAGGCATGAGCCCCGAGACGCCCGTATAGACCGCGGCGTAGATGACGATAGCCGGGAAGAAGACCACTGGGACGGCCCCGTAGCGGGCCGCCGTTGGAAGCGAGGTATGCTGTACGGCGCTACGGGCCGCGTGGAGCGTCGTGAACACCACAAAGAACGTCAGCAGGAGGCCGCTGCCGACCTTCGTCCCTTTCCCCGTCAGCACCGCGAACACTGCGCCGCCGGCGATGCCGGTCAGCAGTGTGACGATGACACCGATAATGCTCGTCGTCGTTCCTACCGTGTGTGGCGTCCCCTCGCTCGGGCTAGTGTGTTCAATTTGGCCGCCGGCACTGAGGAACTGGTAGGCCTTGTAGAAGCCGTGGAGGATGAGGTGGGTAATAGCAGCCCCGAAGAAGCCGAGGCCGGCCTGCATGATCATGAATCCCATCTGGCCGACCGTCGAACAGCCGAGTTTGCCCTTGATGTCAGTCTGGACCGACTTCAGGAGTTTCCCGCCGATGGCGCTTGCACCGCCGACGGCGACGATTGCGAGCATGAGCGCAGGGTCGACAGTGATGACTGGGGCGAAGCGGGTCAACAGGATGCCGCCGGCGTTGACGAATCCAGCGTGCATCAGCGCCGAGGCGGGCGTCGGTGCGGTCATCGAAGAGAGAAGCCAGCCGTGGAACGGGAGCAGAGCGGACTGAATCATCGCTGCGAGCACGAGCGCGCCGGCGGCGACCAGCCACACCGGGCCACCGAGTGCGTCGGCAGCCGCCGTAACTCCGGTGACTGTGGTCGCATCGGTCGTCCACCACAGCGCCGTTAGCGCGACGGCGAGAAGCGCGCTGCTGGCGATGAAGTACTTGCGGGCGACCGTCGCAGCCGCCTGTGCCTGGTCCCAGCCGCCGACGATTCCGATGAGTTTCGCCATCAGCAGCCCCATCGCGAGCCACAGCGCCCCGAACAGGGCAAGGTGGTCAGCCGCGACCAGTCCCATCACGACCACCGTGAAACCGAATACGGTGGCGAAAAAGCCCGTTTTAAGGCGGCTGCCTGCCAGGTAGCGGCGCGAGTAGCTGTGAACGATACCGCTGAAGAAGGTGGCGACCACCCACATCAGGACGGTCAGCCCATCGACAGCAACAACGCCGGGTATCTCCCACGCGACTCCGGTTCGGACCCGAACGGCAAGCACAGCAATGCTCGCGGCAAACATCGACCACACGAGCCATGTGAGTGCGACGGGTACGAGCGGCGAGTCAGCCGTCGTGTCCGGGAGTGATCCAACCGTCTTCGGTGAGTTGTGTCCTGACATCGTTTTTCGTGACTGATCACGGCAATCACGGAATGTGATTGACCAGTTCCGGTTGTCTTCATCCCTAGTGCGAACGGACTGATTATTAAATCCTTCTATACTACCAATTTGTTCCTAAAATAGTAGATTATAGAACATTATGTTTTTGTGGTTGAATCTCGGTCGAGAACCACCGCCAGGGGAGTAAGCGGGTACCTCGCGGCCTGTGCTGGCAACACCGTTCGATTACGAGTCCGCTGTACACACGTACACAGATTCGACTATGAGGGACCGAGTGAGTATTGAGATGGAGCGATATTACCAAACTGTTCGGAGAGGCTGCTCAGGAAATCAGATCGTTGCCGGGCATGAGACGGTTACTCTCATACCCTGTCTGACCGCGTCGTCCCGGGCACGCAGGTGTCCAGAGCGTAACCCTGTGGTCGCGGCGGCGTCGTCAGCTAGCTACCGTTTTCGGAATCGAACTTACCGAAAGGCGTCGTCTCATGGCTCCGAACGAGTACTTCGTCGGCCACTGTCAGGCCCATATCGAGAAGTGCCTGTGCGACAGGGGTGATATCGCTATCCGATTCGCCGACAGCCGTCACGAGGAGATTCTCCTCGCCGGTGACCAGTTCCTGTACCGATACCACACCGTCTATATCCAGAATTTTCGGGATTAAATCGCCTCGCTCGGGAATCGACGCAGTGCAGTAAAGCAGCATCCGGAGCGGATAGCCCGCCTGCTGATAGTCGACGTCAGCGCTGTAGCCCTTAATCACCTCGCTGGACTCGAGATGGTTAATGCGCTTGCGGACGGTGCTGTCGGACGTATCGGTTCGCTCTGCGATGTCCCCGGACGACATGTTTCGAGCATCCTCCTGTAATGCGTACAGGATTGCCCTGTCCACGTCGTCGATTTCCTCGTCAGCCATACTAGTGTGTCCACAGCAAGGACACTTTACTGTTGTACGTTCCCCCGATCCGCTGTTGTGGCTGTCAGCGGTAGCAGCGAGGTCTCGAACGCGCCAGCCGCAGTTTGTGAATAGATGCAGCATGTCTCAGGGTGGATAACAGCGGGGAAGTTGCGCTCTCGACGAGCATACGTGACACGGACTGCCGGGACAACCGACCGGAGTCCGTGACGGCGGCCAGTTTTCAGGCGCGCCTAAATTCCGAAGCAGTTATATATTTTTAGGTGGGCCTAACAACCATGTCGAGAGATGATACAAACCACAAGTCCCCGACTAGACGTGACTACATGAAGTATGGTGGCGCGGTGATAGGTGGGGGGTTGTTGGCGGGCTGTGTAGGTCAATCCGACTCCAAGTCAACTCCGAGCGAGCGAGGCACAGGCGACGGGTCGACCTCAATGGCCGAACCAACCACGGCTGATGACGGGTACTTGGTTACAATGTCGCCCATGGGAACCGTCGAGTTCGAAACGGTCCCCCAGAGTGTGTTCACGATACTGGGCCACCACGTAGACATGCTGGTCGCGCTTGGGCGAGGCGACGCGATCAACGCGATGCACGCGCCTGAATACCACCAATCGCTGTATCAGAAGTTCCTCCACCGACTGGAGGGAGTCTCAATCGACTGGGATGACCTGTACTCTTCGTGGCCGCCGTCGAAAGAGAAACTGTACGAACTCGATAGCGATGTCCATATAGCGGACCCAGCGAAGGTTGCGACGGCCGAGGGATGGGACGACAGTAGCCTCGAAGAGATAGGCTCGAACGTCGGCCCGTGGTTCGGGAACACGCTCAGCGGCACTCATCAGAAACCGCCATCAGGCTGGGCTGATGCGTACGAATACTATACGCTCTGGGAGATCTTCGGAAAGATCGCGCAGGTGTTCCGAGAGAGCGACCGGTACGAGGCACTCACATCGGTCCGCGAATCGATGCTGCAGACTATCAGAGCGGGCCTGCCCCCGGAACAGGAGCGGCCGAGCGCGGCCATGGTCCTGTTCTCCACATCCGACGAGAAAATATGGGGGTACAAAATGAACCATCCGGGCTACTACGCTGCCCACACCCGCCCGCTGGGTGCTACCGATGCGTTAGCCGACGCCGTTGGTGACGAGTACGGCGACGACGGGCGGAATATCACGCTCGACTCCGAACTGCTTCTCGACGCCGACCCGGACGTGTTGCTCGTCCTCGGGCCGATGACGGGGTACCACAACCTCGACGACATTCGGTCACAACTGGCAGACGACGAGGTACTGAGAAAGATAACTGCCGTCCAAGAGGGGCGGATATACGCTCAAGGTGCCCGTCGGCAGGGTCCGATCCTGAACCTGTTTCAGACTGAAATGACCGCGAAACAACTGTACCCCGACCAGTTCGGTGAGTGGCCGGGCTACGTCGACGGCGAGCCATACCCCGAACTCCCCGTCGAGGAACAGCTGTTTGACCGCCAGCGTGTCGCTGACGTAATCACGGGTGAGGGACAGTGACTGACCCCGGTAGACCGGCGCTTGAACAGCCGACACGCAGAGATTATATCAAGGGAGCCGGGCTGATTGCGGGCGGCAGTTTGCTCGCCGGGTGTTCGAGCAACTCCGCCACGGACTCTACCGCGACTGAGCCAACGGAGACAACCGAGACCCCAACAGCGACTGAGACTGAATCATACACTGTCAATATGGAGCCGGTGGGCGACGTTACGTTCCAGACGGTTCCCGAGCGATGGCTTCCCTACGGTGGCACCTACGCCGATATGGGCGTGGCACTCGGGCAGGCCGATGGCCTCACAGGTATCGGCGGGGCGGACCGCTACTACACGTACGTCTACGATGAGCTTCCCGGTGTGTCCGTCGACCAGGAGACGATTGACGCGAATCCGGAGGTCCGAACGAAAGAGGAGTTTTACGAACTCGACAGCGACGTGCACCTCTATGACCCAGGGATGCTCATCAACTGGTTCGACTGGTCGCAGTCGGACGTCGACGAAATCGCCGAAAACGTCGCTCCGTTCATCGGGAATCTGATCTTCCGTCGCTCCGACGAGTGGCACGACTACCGGTACTACACCCTGTATCAAGCCTTCGAGAAGGTTGCTGAGGTCTTCCAAGAACAGGCTCGGTACGAGGCGTTCAAACAGCTACACGACGACTACATCGCGGACCTGCAGAGTCAGCTCCCGCCAGCTGAGGAGCGTCCGAACGTCCTCCTTACGTTCGAGGGCACCGACGAACCGGAGTCGTTCTCGCCCTATCGGCTGAACGACAACGGCACGAGCAAGAAGCAGTGGCGTGATCTCGGCGTCACCGACGCGCTTGCCGGAACCGATATCGAGAACCTCAGCACAACCAATCGGGGCGAGTACGACTACGAAACGCTTCTCTCAGTCGATCCGGACGTTATCCTCGTCCGCGGCCACGAGCGAAAATCTGCGACCGAGTTCCGGGAGACCGTTCTACAGTTTATGCAAGACCACAGCGTCGGGAGCCAACTGACCGCGGTACAGAACGGACGCGTGTATCGCGGTGGCTACCTCCGACAGGGTCCGATTCACAATTTCTTCCTGACAGAACGGGCGGCCCAACAACTCTATCCCGATATCTTCGGCGACGTGACCTCAGACACCGAACTCTTCGACCGGGAGCGCCTCGCCGATATCGTCACGGGTGAGTTCGAATGAGTGGCCCGGACGGAGCAACGTTCGAACGACCGACGCGGAGAGAAGTCGTGAAAGGCGGTGGTACACTCGCCCTCGGTGGACTACTCGCCGGATGTTTGGGCAACAGCAGTCAGGAATCTTCGGAAGCTGGGACCGGTGACAGGGCCACGGATACCGAACCGAGCGCTACCGGGCCAGCGACTTCCGACGGAACGTATTCGGTGACGATGGAGCCAGTCGGAACCGTCGAGTTCGAAACTGTGCCCGAGACAATCGCCCCCTTCACCGCGGACTACATCGATATGCTGGTCGCGCTCGGTCACGGCGACGCAGTACAATCAATCTGGTACCGTGGACGGTACAAGACGCTGCACTACGAGGAACTCGATGGAGTGTCTATAGACCTCAACGCCCTCACACAGCTCTGGAGCGACGGCGTCTCGAAGGAGGCGTTCTACGAGATGGACGCGGATCTGCATCTCATCGATCCGCACGCACTGACACACTGGCTCAAAGCATGGGAACAGTCCGACCTCACGGAAGTCCGGGAGAACGTCGCTCCGTTTATCGGAAACCTCGTTTTCCGACGGACTGACGACTGGCACAACTACCGGTACTACAGCCTGTACGAGGCTTTCGAGAAGGTGGCTGAGATGGTTCAGGAACAGGCGCGCTTCGAGGCGATCCGTTCAATCCATGCCGAGCTAGCCGAAACGGTGCAGGCTCGGCTCCCGGCACCAGAGGAGCGACCGAACGCCGCGCTCATGTTCGCCGGCGAGGAGCCGGAAGCGTTCACGCCGTATCGGATCAGCGGGAACGGGGCCAACAAGGAACACTTCCAAACGCTCGGAATTGCCGACGCGTTCTCGGACACCGGAATCGAGGGGTACTCCGGCTCGGAGTCGCTCGATTACGAAGCGTTGCTGGAGATAGATCCAGACTCACTCCTTCTGCGATACCATCGCGAGGGGAAGACCCGTGAGGAGTTCGAGAACTCAGTGCTCGCCCATATGAAAGAGCACGAAGTGGGCAGCCGGTTGAGGGCCGTCCAGAACGACAGGGTGTTTCGCGGCGGTCCGATCTACACCGGCCCGTTGCACAACCTATTCATGATCGAACGGTACGCGAAGCGCTACTTCCCCGAGACGTTCACAGAGGCGCAGTTGTTCGACCGAGAACGCCTCGCGAGGATTATTACAGAAGGAGTTGCCGAGTGAGAGACAGGTCCGTGCCACCGCGACACCCGCTCTCAGAGGAGTAGGTGGATGTCCCCGTCGCGGTGGAAGCGGGTCGTATAGCTGAATACAAATAATTACTATAATTATAGTAAACTCATAGCAGCTTCTATTTACCCCGGCAGCGAATCTCAGTGCTGATGAATGAAATGACAGCAGCGACCGATACGCGCGGCCTCGAAACCGTGCTACTCGCGGTCGGTAGCCGCGACGACGCCCGCGTCGACACGCTCGTCGACGCCGTTACTGAAGTCACGGTGCCGACAGACGCGACAGTAATCATCGCACATGTGTTCGATCCGGACTCGTACCGGGAGGCGGTAGAGCAACTGCTCGAAACGCCGGACGAAAACATCGACCCGGACGAGCTGGCCGCACAGATGTCGGTCACCCAGGAGATCATCGACGAGCTGGAAGCCGAGTCGGTGACGACTGTCCCCCGTGCGACGACTGGGACGAGTGGGGAAGGTATCGTTTCCATCGCGAAAGACGTGTCCGCGGACCGCGTGATTGTCGGCGGGCGGCAGCGCTCTCCGGCGGGGAAGGCTATCTTCGGGAGCACGGCTCAGGAGGTGATGTTGAACGCCCCGTGCCCGGTTACGTTCGTTCGCGACCGATGACCGTGCAGACTGCGCTCCGGGCCTCGCCCGACGCCGCCCGCTCCCAGTGGCTTCGCCGTGGTACGAAAAGACTTGGAAAGACTTTTACACAGATTCGAGTTCATTTTTACACGGATGTCCACAGCCACCATACGGAACGTCCTCAGCGGTGACGGCGACCGGTTCGTCTACGTCGTCTCCGCGTTAGCCGCGCTGAACGGACTGTTGTTCGGGTTCGACACCGGGATCATCTCGGGCGCGTTCCTGTTCATTCAGGACTCGTTCGTCATGTCGCCGCTCGTCGAGGGAATCATCGTCAGTGGTGCGATGGCCGGGGCCGCGGCCGGTGCGGCCGTCGGCGGCCAGTTAGCCGACCGCCTCGGTCGCCGCCGCCTCATCCTCATCGCGGCCATCGTGTTCTTCGTCGGGTCGTTCACGATGGCTGTCGCGCCGAACGTCCCCGTCCTCGTCGCCGGTCGGCTTATAGACGGCGTCGCTATCGGTTTCGCGTCGATTGTCGGCCCGCTGTACATCTCCGAAATCGCGCCGCCCAGGATTCGCGGCGGGCTCACCTCCCTCAATCAGCTCATGGTGACCACCGGAATCCTGCTCTCGTATTTCGTCAACTACGCGTTCGCCGACGCGGGCGCGTGGCGCTGGATGCTCGGTGCCGGGATGGTCCCAGCCGTCGTCCTCGCTATCGGCATTCTGAAGATGCCCGAAAGCCCACGCTGGCTCTTCGAGCACGGACGGAAAGACGAGGCGAGAGCCGTCCTCAAGCGGACGCGGTCCGGCAGCGTCGAGGAAGAACTCGGTGATATCGAGGAGACCGTCGAGACACAGTCCGAAACCGGCGTCCGGGACCTGCTGGCTCCGTGGCTCCGCCCAGCGCTCGTGGTCGGGCTCGGACTCGCCGTGTTCCAGCAGATCACCGGCATCAACGCGGTCATTTACTACGCCCCGACGATTCTCGAATCCACCGGGCTGGGAAACGTGGCCTCAATCCTTGCGACAGTCGGTATCGGAACGATCAACGTGGTGATGACCATCGTGGCGATCCTGCTCGTCGACCGTGTCGGTCGTCGCCGACTGCTCCTCGTCGGTGTCGGCGGGATGGTCGCGACGCTGGCCGTCCTCGGTACTGTGTTCTACCTTCCCGGTCTCGGCGGGGGCCTCGGCGTCATCGCCACGATCAGTCTGATGCTGTTCGTGTCTTTCTTCGCAATCGGTCTCGGCCCGGTCTTCTGGCTCCTGATCTCTGAGATATACCCGCTTTCCGTTCGCGGGTCGGCGATGGGTGTCGTCACCGTCGCCAACTGGGGTGCGAATCTCCTCGTGTCGCTGACCTTCCCCGTCCTGACTGACGGCGTCGGAACCTCTGCGACGTTCTGGCTGTTCGGCCTCTGCAGCCTCGTAGGGTTGGTGTTCGTTTACCGCTACGTCCCCGAAACCAAGGGCCGGACGCTGGAGGCAATCGAAGACGACCTCCGGCAGAACATCTCGCTGGCTGACTGAGTCGACCATCGGAACGGCGGGCGGGTCCACCGCTCCCGCTTTTTACACCCCGAGGCGGTCTAACGCGCTGTCGAGCCTCGGGAGTCCGTCGTCGCCGAAAAACCGGACGTTCTCCAGGGCGTGGAAGGCGATATACACGTCGCGCCGTTCGTCGAAGTACCGCTCGGAGATATTGCGGTGGCGGCGGTACTCATCGTAGAACGCAGCGCCGATCGAGTCCAGTCGGTCGACGTACGCCAGGTCTACTTCAGCGTGGCCGAAATATATCGCTGGATCGAGGACGGCCCGAACGGTTCCGTCAGCCACGACAACGTTTCCGGGGTGGATGTCGCCGTGCAGCAGCGACGGCGTGGCCGGCTCGACGAGACGAGTATCGAGCGTTTCCGCCAGTCGCTGCACCCGGTCGAACTCGGTGGCTGGCAGAGCCCCAGCGTCCCGCGCAGTCCTTGCGAACGGGAGAAGCCGTCGCTCGCGGAAGAAGTCGATCCACGACTCGGTCCACGGGTTCGACTGGCTGAACGGCCCCGAAAGGGTATCGAACGGAAAGCCGAACGCGTCAGCCGAGACGTCGTGGAGAGACGCGACGTGGCGCGCGAGGTCGCGTTCGGCCCGTTCACCGAATCGGCCGTCTCCGCGGACGAACGACAGCACGAGCAGTTCCGGTTCGACGTGGAGGACGTCCGGAACGGGGAGCGGCGTGTCACGGTCGAGGTACTGAAGCATTGCCGCCTCGATTCCGAGCGGCGAGTCGTCGACTTTCACCGCCACGTCAGGACGGTCGCGAAACGTCACACGGTAGACCGACCCGACTTCCCCGCCGTCGAGTGCCGTCGCGCTTTGAGCGTCGGCGTCCAGTACGCTCGAAACCCGTTGTCGCACTGTCGCCGTCATCTGTTCCGCGCCCGTCTCCTCGTCCATATTCGGCATACGATAAGGCGTCCAATAGGTCTGTTTGTCTTCTGCCTCGGTAGCGAAAACAAAGCCATCCGAACCTCACTGCAGACTCCGATTACAGGCAGCACTCGAAACGAGTGGTGACGCTACACGGATCGGTCGGTGCTGTCACCGAACTGCACGACGAGGCGTTCCGTGGCGAGAGCGTACACTGTCATCTCTGTCCCCTTCTCCGAGTACCACGTTTCGGCGGGTTCGATAAGGTCAGCTTCACAGAGACGGTCGAGGTGATAGGAGACGCTCTGGAGCGAGCGGTCGACTGCATCGGCGATATCCGACGCGGTCCGCGGTTCGTTCCTGACCGCCCCCAGTATCTCCTGAGCAGCCTCAGACGAGAGAATCTGAAGGACGTCAGTCGGTTCGGTACCGTTGACTACGACGTTCGTCTGCTCTCGGGGTGCATAGTCAACTGGCGGGTGATGGGGGAAGACGCTTGCCATGGATTGTAGGGAGGGTATTGACGTTCGCTTCTGTTTGTTCGGCTCAATCCGAACAAACCAATCAAACAATTTAATACTTACGGAATAAATAGCCTGAGGTATGACGCAGCAGGACACGCGGCAAACAGGGCAGCCAGTTCGGATGCATGAGTGATGACGACAGCGCGGTCGCACGCGAACGCGTCATCGAATCGATGGAGCAATCGGCCGAGGTGTACGGCCTCAGCCGAAGCGCCGGGCGCATCTACGGCGTGCTGTACTTCGCATCGGACCCCCTCTCCATCCCAGAACTCGTCGAAGAAACCGGCTACGCGAAATCGACGGTGAGTAACGTCACACGGACGCTGTCGCGTATCGGGCTCATCCACCGCAGGTCGTCTGCAGGGGGCGGCAGACGAGTCCGGTTCGAGGCCGAACGTGAGGTCTGGTTCATCCTGCAGGACGTGTTCCAGCAGTACATCCAACGGGAAGTCCAGACGACGCTCAGGACCATCCGCCGGGCGGAAGAGCAGGTATCAGCAGAGACTCGCGAGCAAGAGCGCGTTCGAAATCTCCGTGAAACGTACGAAGACCTGGAGGAGATCGTACAGCTCGCGTCGGAGTACTCCGCCGCAGAACTCCGCGAGGCGCTCGAGTCCTACGAGCGGTAGTCACCGCGTTACCAGTAGACGGTGTACGTACACGTATCGTCACCGTTCCGACGACACGTCTGACCCGTTTCTTCGATGAACACGAACGCGCCGACCGGCGCGTATTGCTGGGCGACACCCCGGATGAGGCCACGGTCGAACGGGCACGGATACGGGTTCTCACACGTCACCTCGCCGGTCCGCTCGCCCACGGATTCGAAGCGATAGTGCCCGATATCCCCGCCACGGTGATTGCGCTGGTAGGCCTCGTCTATCGACTGGAGCCCCTCCGGAACAGAATCGAAATCGTTCGGCCAGTCAGCGACACGCGGGATCTGTTCGCCGAGTCGGTCGAGGACGTGCGGTTGCAGGTCGTCGGCAATCGTCTCGAACGCGTTCAGCCAGGCCTGTTGTGGGTACCACTCGTCGGCCGCCGGGTCGGTGATTCCCTCCGCATCGAGCGCCGTTAGCGCTCGTTCCCGGTACTCGTCTGAGAACTTCCCCATCGCCTCCTCGACTATCGTGAGTACCGTTTGCCCGTTGATTTCGACGGCTGGGTCAAACGCCTCGTAGGATGCCATTCTGTCCGGTAGTTCGCGGGGAAGGAAATAAAAACCGGCCATACACGCGGCGAATATGGCACTTTCAGCCCGTCGAGGGGAAGACAACCGCAGTTTTCTGCTCTACTGCCTGCAGTCCCAGTCTCTACAGCGCTTAGTCTTCACTCTTAGACGGGTCGCCGAGGGCTGGCGGCTCCATACAGACCGTACACGACAGCCCTGCCGTTACGACGCGTCCTGTGACTGTCCGCTACGTTCAGTACGGGCGTCGGTGACCCACGCCGGTCGATTCACTGTCGTCTCGCCCGAATCGAACTCGAAGGAGAGGTCGTATGTTTCCGGTGCCTTCCCTGCCAGTCTGCCCAAGGCGAGTTCTGCATACGTCCCCGCGGACTTCGTCAGGTCCCACGTAACTGTCGCGGAGCGAACGTCAGTCGTGTCACCGACTGTTCGCACTGTCCCCGTAGCCCCGGTGACGTGGTACGTTTCCCGCCCCTCGTACCAGCCGTTTTTCGGCTTGTAGACGGTCGCTGCCTGAGCGGCGTCGGCTTCCCGTTCGTATTCGACGAGGTACAGGCTCCTGACGACTACCGACGCCGCGCCCGAGACATCGTCCGCCACATCCTCTGACTCCTGCTTGAGGATGAACGTGACGGCCCCGTCAGTCCGGGTCTCCTGAAGGAGTTCCCGATCGGTATCGCTCTGGATCTGCTCTCGCCGGCGGTCGGTACTGCCGTCGTCGTCGACGACGATACGACTGTAGACCGGGTCGCCCGGCGACGCCTGATACTGTTCGGTTCGGACATCACCCTCGTCAATGAACAGGTAGCGGCCGCCGTCAGCGGTCACAGCGCCCTCGAATTCGAGCGCTGTTTCACTATCCGCGACAATCGCTCCCGACGCCCGGTATTCATCGGACTCGGGAACGGTAAACCGTTCGTCGACCGGGTTTTCCGCGTGTGGGCTCGCAGTACTGAACGGATACACGGCAGCGAAGACAAGCGCGAGACAGCATAGCGCTAGCACACCGTTCAGTAGTCTCGCGGTACGGCGGTCCATATCCGAGTACCAATACTGACCAACAAAAGCGATTCGGAAACCGGGACTTGGACTCCGAGTTTGTCGCTACTTCTTCGGGAGGGTCGCGATGAACTCGTTCGGCCCGATGCGGTCGACAGTGTAGCCCTCGGCGTCGAACGATTGTCGCTCCGCGGCCATCTGGTGATAGAGCGGCGTCGGCTTGTGGTCGTTGACAATCGTCAGTGCCTCTCCGCTGTCCAGTTCCTCGAACGCGTCGAAGATCTTCGGGTGTCGCTTCGGCGGTGGAATCTCTCGGAGATCGAGTTGCTGTTCTGCCATACGATCTATCGGTCGCTAGCTGCCGTAGAGAGCCTTTGTGCGAATATATTCAGCGCGGGAATCCGGCAGTGACGACACAGAGCCCGCATTCGGTTACGTCGACCGCATTACCGATACATTTCGGTGGCTTGTGTCCGATTCGTCGTCACGGACAGCTGTTTTGCAGTTCACGCCTGTTGATACCGCGTCGCCCACTTCGGTAACGACCGACGGTAAAGGCCGACGCCGACAGCGCCCAGGACGCCACCAGACCCACCGAGCGCGGCAAGCAGGGGCCCGGACAGCGGTGAGATGGCGAACCCGGCGATGAGGATCGGGACCAGCGGGAGGACCATTGCCGCGCCGAAAACAGCGAACAGGGCCGTGTCGAAGAGGAACTCGTTCGGAGAGAGGCCGGTGAGGTACACGGTGGTGCCGAAGATGTAGCAGGCGACACCGACGAGCAGGACGGCCCCGACGACCGCCTCGGCGACCGGCCCGCCACGCCAGGCCAGTGCGAGTCCGTAGAACGCGAGTCCGACCAGCGGGCCGAGCAGGAGGAACGCCCGGAACTTCCCCGCGAAAACGGCGTTCACAGAGAGGGGATGGGCGAAGTACAGGGTAACGTCGTCGGATTGCGTGAGCCAGTTATACGTCGTAAATCCCGAGAGCCCGAGAATCGCACCGAACGAGATTCCGGTCGACGGTGGCACGCCCGTTATCTGGCCGGCGAAATCGACCAGCGCGGCGGTGACACCAAACAGCACCGCCGCCGAGAAAAGGACCTTCCCGAACCCGCCTGCGCTCCGGTGGATGTCGAGCAGGCTCTTGGTCGCAACTGGGTCACCGATCCGTCGCCACCAGCGGCGGAAGACCGGTTCGACTGTTCGAGCGGAGCGAGGGGCGGTTGCGTCAAAGGTGAGCGCCCCGAGCAGAAAGACGCCGAGGATGACGGTCGCTGTCGCGCCGACCCGCAGGGGAGTCTGAGCGAGAAACAGGCCGTAGGGGGTGTAGGAGACGACATCGACACCACTGGCTAGCGCTGCACCGACTGCGACGAGTGGGGCCGCGAGTAGTGCCAGACCGGGAACGCCGCGGCCGGTGAGACCGAGGGCCGCAATCGTCGTTCCCATCCCGAGGACGAACGTCAGTGCCAGGGTCGTCCACAGAAGGGAGACAGTCGCAACGACGAGGAGAGGCCCGGCGACGCCATGGACTGCAAGCACCGTTCCCAGAGAGATCGGCAGCAGAAACAGCACTGCGTAGTAGACACTGTCCTTGACGACGAACAGCCCCAGCAACGTGTTCTGCGACAGCGGGAGCGTGCGGGCAGAGAACACCAGCAGCGTCACGTCACCGAGGAGGTTCCGGAGGGCATCCCGTCCCACAAATCCGAGAGACCCCGTGTGGAGACCGAAGACGAACACCAGTGCGTGGAGCCCGGCGAACACGGTTTTCGGTTCGGTCCCGGTAACAGCGAGAAGCTTGGCTGCGCCGCCAACGAGCAGGCAGATGAACACCGGAAACAGGGAGAAGTGACTGCCGCGGAAGAGCCGGCTGTGGAGTCGCCACTCCTCGCGGAGCATCTCGACGAACACCCTGCGCGCCCGACCGTCACTCATGTGTCAGAGGGTTGGCTCCCCGGTCCACTGTTGCGTCGACGTTGTCCAGAAACACGTCGAGGAGCGTTACATCGGCGTCGAGTTCCGCCGGACGGACGTCGGCGACGAGGTCGCCGCCGTACATGATGCCGACCCGCGAACAGAGTTCGGCGGCGACGTCTACGTCGTGTGTGGTGACGACGATTGTGTTGCCGTCGTCCCGGTAGGAGCGCAGGAAGCGCTTGACCCGCTCCTGAACGATCGGGTCGAGGTTCGCCAGCGGTTCGTCGATGAACACGACGGCTGGCTCGTGGAAGAACGCGCCGGCGATCATCACTTTCTGCTGTTGGCCCCGCGAAAGGTCCGATGACAGTGTATCGAGTTTCTCGGTAAAGCCGAGACGGTCGGCCCACGACTCGGTCTGCTCGGTCACCGCGTCGTCGGGCATATCCCGGATAGCACCGACGAAGTCGAAGTACTCGCGCGGCGTCATGAAACTCGGTGGTGACTCCTTCTCCGGGAGGATTCCCGCTCGTTCGCGGACCGCTGTTGGCTGCGTCGCCGGGTCGACACCGAGTACCGACACCTGTCCACCGTCCGGACTGAGCTGTCCGGTGAGTATCTCCATCGTCGTGGTCTTGCCAGCGCCGTTCGGCCCGAGCAACCCGAAAAACTCGCCGTCGTCGATGCTGAGCGAGAGGTCCGGTATCGCAGTCACGTCGCCGTACGACTTCCTGAGCGACTCGATCTCGATTGCTGTCACGGCGTTCTGCCTACCATCGTGGTTCTGTCGATATAAGTTGTTATACTGAATAAGAACATCCCAGATAATCAGACACCGGTTTCGTGGATACGTACATCTAAACTCGGACAACAGGCCGAAGGAGAAACTGTTTTAGGCAGTCCTAAACTATCGCTGGATACCCAAATGACGACCGCAAACCTGCAGAACGGAACAGCGGCCCGGTCCGCCGAGGGGCTGTCGAGCGATGCCATCGAAGCGGTGGCGTTCCTCGCCCGCTCGGAACACCGCCTTCGCGTCCTCGAACTCTTGTCTGACGGTCCCTGCAGTCGTGACGAACTGAGCGACCGGACGGGGGTGACGCGCGTGACGCTCAGTCGAATCCTCGGTGACTTAGAGGACCGTGACTGGATCACGCGACGGAACGGGGAGAAGGTGTACGCGCTAACCGGCCTGGGAAAGCTTGTTTACGACGATTTCACGCAGTTACTCGGGACGGTTTCCATCGGACAGGAGTATCCCGACGTCGTCCAGCGACTGCCGACAGACTGGTTCGACTTCGATCTGCGGTGTCTCGCCGAGGGACAACTCGTGGCCGACCAGAGTGCCGACCCACTCGCCGCGGCCCGCATCGTCGCTAACGCTATCCAGAACGCGTCGTCGTTCCGCTCGCTCCTAGGAACGTTCATCGCGCTCCCGATGTACACGTACGAGGAGGCGGTACGGGCAGGCAACGAAGCGGATGGGACCGTCGTGTTCGACACCGACCTGACCGAGACGATGCTTTCAGACGCTGACCTCCGTGGCCGCTGGCAGACTATCGAGGCCGCGACGGCGTCCGTGACGTACTACAGTCTCGACGAATCTGTTCCCTGCAGTATCGACCTCATCGACGGCGAAACGGTGTTTCTGACCATCGACCGGGAGCGCGACATCGGATTCGATATCATCCGCTGTACGCACCCCGATGTGATCGGGTGGGCAGCAGGAGTAATCGACGAGGCCCAAACGGCGGCCGCTCCGCTCAGCCACCACACTGACACCGCCGATACTTGAATACGGCCTGAATCGTCCACGCGATATGTATTAGACGGTACAATTGTCAGAGATGTTTTGGCCGAAGTGTCACTCGCCGTCCGTGTTGGTATAACTGTTGTTTGAGTAATCGATAGCTCTTAACACATGACAAGGTAGATATGTTATATGGCCCCGCATCGACTCCACCACCTCGCCCTCCTCTGTCTGGTCTGTGCGTCGCTCCTCGTCACTGCCATGCCCGCTGGTGCAGCGCCGCCGCCGCGGCCGCTGTGTGACGCCTGCGGTGACACGTTCGAATCGACGGCCGAGTCCCACGGCGTCTCGGTCACTGTCACCCACAGCAACGCTACCGTCGCCGTCAACGCCAACGGAAGCGCAACGTGGGTCGTCCACAACCGCCTGTCCGACTCAGATGGGGTTGCACGTCTCCGGGCGAACGAGAGCCTCCGAACCGCTATCGCCGACAGAGCGATGTGGGACACCGAGCTTCTGAGCGCGAACGTCTCCGGCGACGGCGTCATAACGCTGCGCTACCGCGAGGCCGATTTCGCCGAGCAGTCTGTCGGCGGGGCGGTCCGCACTGGCGAGTTTACCGAAGCCTACGGCTATCGAAACCTCGACGGCCTCGGCGCTGACCGCCTCGTCATCGTTGCCCCCGATGGGATGCGAGTCGGGCGGACCATTGACGGCGCGACCGTCTCAGACGACGGCCAGCGGATGACGCTGACCGAACTGAACGACGGGCGTGTCGTGACGTTCGTCCCCCGTGATACGGCCGTTGGGCCGGTGTTGAGTCTCCTCGCGGTCGGAACACTTCTCGGTCCCGTGATGGCGGTGAAGGCGCTCGCATACATCACGCTCCCCGCAGCGGTGTTTACCCTCTTGATCGGCGCGGCCGCTGGAGGGCTCTCTTGGCTCGATTGGGACCTCAAACGAGTCCGGGACTCCGCAGGCGTCGCATTCGCCGGGTTCGGCGCGTTAGCGACTGCCCTGTCGCTGCTTGGAGCGACGGGCGTTTTGCGGTTGGGTGGGATAGCGGCACCGCTGTTCGGTGGTGGCACTGCGCTGTTCGTGTGTGGAATAGCACTTTCACAGCGGCGTGTCCGTGAGCGTGCGAGCTATCGTGCGGTCGTTGGCGGTGCAGTAGTCGGAGCGGGCATCGCGCTGGGGGCGACGATAGTGGCGGCTCCGATGGTCGTCACGGACGGATTCACGCCCCCGGTGTCGGCGCTGTTAGTTCTTGGACCCGCGTTCGTGCTTCTCCCGGCCGGGTACGCAGTCGGCCACGGGAACCGTCGGTTAGCGATGAAAACGGCCGCTATCGGGTTCGTACTGTCGATGCTACCGGTACTCCCGGTACTGCCTGCGCCGTTCGGACTGGGCGTGCTTTTTGTCCCTATTGCCACAGCCAGCGCCGCCGTCGTTGCTATCGCCGGCCTCCCGATATTCCTCACCGGCGTCTCGCTCGGCGTTCCATCATCGGCCCACTGACCGATCCGCAGGCTGCAGTCGCAGTGAGTTGCTCAGCCGTGTGTGGCTGTGGCACTTCGTATCTTATTACTCGACAGATACTGACTGATAGCGTCGGTGTCACCTGATTGTGGCTGTGTTGCCATCAATACATAAGCGGGCGTACCGAACGACCGTACACGATGTCACAGACGTATTACAGCCGTAGCCTCGACGACGAGATTTCGGAACACCGGGACCCTGCTCACGACGTCGACCCGCTCTTCGTTAATCGCTGGTCGCCGCGTGCGATGGCTGGTGATTCGCTTGCTGAAGATGACCTGCTGCCGCTGTTTGAAGCCGCGCGCTGGGCACCGTCCGCATTCAACAATCAGCATTGGCGATTCGTCTACGCCACCCGTGAGGACGACGAATGGGAGTCGTTCCTCGGCCTGCTGAACGAAGCCAACCGCTCATGGGCACGCAATGCTGGCGCGCTCATCGCCGTTTTCTCGAAGGTCACCCTCGAGCACAACGGCGAGTCCGCTGGGACGCGTTCGTTCGATACCGGTGCTGCGTGGCAGAATCTCGCTCTGGAGGGCGCCCGGCGCGACTTGGCTGTTCACCCGATGGCGGGCTTCGACTGGGATCGGATCCACGAAGCTCTGGGCGTCCCAGAAGACGAATTCGACGCCGAAGCAATGATCGCCGTCGGTGAACGGGCTGATCCCGAGACGTTACCTGAGGACCTCAAAGAGCACGAAAAGCCGAGCGGTCGGAAACCACTTGACGAAATAGTCTTCAGCGGCCAGTTCGAATGAGCGATGGACTGAGATCTAAACACTAGCCTGAACGTTCACACTGGCCGTGGCGAGATCAGGACTCCCGACGATGATATCGAATTAACCGGTAGTCCTGAGAAGTGGATTAGCGGACCGGAACGCGATTACGAACCGATTGGGACGGTCTCGTGTTCCGTGCAGACCTGTTCCATTGAGTGACTGGACGATATTTCGACGGCTCCCGTCTCCAAGTAGCTACTCTTATACCTGTGGCCGTCAGAGGTATCGTATAGGCGGCCACAGCGGTGGGGTTGCCTCCCGTACCCATCCCGAACACGGAAGATAAGCCCACCAGCGTTCCGGGGAGTACTGGAGTGCGCGAGCCTCTGGGAAATCCGGTTCGCCGCCACCATTCATATCTGTTCATACGAACTGGCGAGCGACGCGGCCTCGCTGTAGGACAGTCGCGCCGCGGAGACCAGCATCACAGCAAGGTCAAGTTCCGGAGCACTCAGCCTGAATCGGTCAGTTTCGCTCGAAGCCGAATCCCTCATCACCGCCATCTCGCTGGACGGTCAGTACTGCGTTTTCGGATTCGTCCGTGACGGCCGCAGTCACCGAGCCCGTGACGAACTCCCGGAGGCGGCTCTGGGTCGGTTTGCCCATCACTGTGACATTGTAGTGAGCGGACTCGTTGATAATTGCCTCCGCGACATCGGGTGCTTCGAGATGCCACGTATCTACTGTGACTGCCTCGGGGAGGCGGCTTCGTGCTGTTTCGAACAGCGTCGATGCTCGTGCCACCGCAGTCTCGTCTTTCGTTTCGGACACATGGAAGAGGTCGACAGGTGCATCTGCACCCATCGCTAACGCGCCGCCGACGACAACGCCGAGGGCGGAATGCGTGCCCTCTGCAATCGGGACAAGTACCGACGAAATTCCCGAGTCAGCCCGTGAGTACGTGACTGAGACCACATCACACGATGCTTTCTTTCGCATCCGGTCGGCTGCGTCACCTCGGAGCCCCTCGCCGAATAATTCGGGCGTGTGCTCGTCCAGTACAGCCAACTGGACGTGGCGCTGCTGTGCGACGTTGATTGCTGTCTTGAGTGGCGTGTCGGTCTCTTCGACGATCAAATGCGCGTCAGCGGTGTGCGTCTCGTCCAGTCGCGCCTGCAGTAGCTTTCGACCGACGGACGTGGTCTCCGAACTCCGGGTAGCATCACCCGTGAACAGATCGAGAACGAGCAGTTCCCCGCCGACACCGTCTGCAATGTTCAGTGCCGTCTCGAACGTGAAGTCGTCGTGTGTCCCGAAAATCGGATAGAGGATTCGTTGTGGTGGCGCGGTATCGGACCGCTCCAGAAACTCCTGCAGACTAGTTTCAGCGTGAGCCATGCTACGTACTGATTGTTTATCCGCAATAAATACGCCGGTAGATTGTGCATACCGTAGTATGTATCGAATGCAATTCATATTCGCCAAAGAGCGGCGGCAGCGACACCCGAGCACAAGCGAGCGTAGTGAATGGTGACCCATAGACCGGAACTCGGGGCCAGTTCGGTTGCAAAAGCTGTCCCGATGAATAGTCCAGCGGAAATGTAGTTTGCCGCTTCCAGAGTTCCGGACGCCGACCCGGCCTGGATACCAGTATTTGAGAACCGCACGACCGCTGTGCACCGCCACAAACGTTATCACGCTGTCAGCGTCAGCATCCGCTCGTCGTGATTTCGAACCACAGGCCGGCGTCCGTCGCGCTCAGGGGAAAAAGGGATTGGCACGCACCCTGTAGTCCCCGTATGAGTCGGCGTCTCGACGAAATCGACAGGCGCATCATCCACGCGCTGCAGCAGGACGCTCGGAACATCTCGGCCCCGATGGTCGCGGAGGAGATGGACGTCTCTCCGGGGACGATTCGCAACCGCATCAATCAGCTCGAAGATGCGGGCATTATCAAGGGGTATCACGCCGATATCGACTACGAGCGGTGTGAGAGTCGCTTGACCAATCTGTTCGTCTGTAACACCTCTGCGAGCGAGCGGGAGAACCTGGCCAGAAAGGCGCTCACGGTCCCCGGTGTGGTGAACGTTCGGGAACTCCGGACCGGCCGCGGCAACCTCCAGATCAAGGCCGTCGGCGAGGAAATGAGTGACCTCACTCGGATCGCCCACCAGCTCAGCAAGCTCGGCCTGGAGATCGAGGACGAGGACCTGATTCAGGAGGAGTATTTCACGCCCTACGAACCGTTCGGGCCGGACGGCGCGAGCAAGCAGGGGGCGATGACCGACATGGTGTCACTCTCCGGCGGCGCGGAAGTGGTCGACGTGACCGTCAGTCCGGAAGCCCCGATTGTGGACACGACACTTCGTGATGCGAACGAACAGTCACTACTCGACGAAGAGGTCCTTATCATCGCTATCGAACGAGGTGACGAGATGATTACGCCGAAAGGCGATACAGAAATCCGTGCCGGCGACCTTATCTCCGTGTTTGCTCGGGACGGGGTACCCGAGTCGACGCTGGACGCGTTCGGTGAGACGAACGAACCGATTACGCCGTCGTAAACCCTGTCTGGTGACCGTTCTCCCGACGCAGGGTTTTGTACTGAATTGCACATCGCGCTTTTTTTGACCGCGTTCGAGCAGGCAGCCACTACAAGCGCTGATACCATATCCCAATTGACAGTATTTCGGAGTGCTGAATTTAGTAGGCATAAAATACGTATTCAGTAGTTAATCGGCAACACTTATTACGAGTCAGTATTCTAGCAGTGACTACGATCTCAGCAACAGCAGGGATAGGAGGCCGGAAGATGCGCCGACTGTCCGTACGAGGTACGCAACGAATATATGACTGTACTCGATACCCAACCGCCTGAAAGCGTCCCCGAGGAAGCGATCACTGCACTGCAGGACAGTAGTGACAGCCAACTCAGCGATATTGTCCATTACGCACAGCAATTGCTCCGCGAACACCCGCCGCTCACTGAGGCTATCGAAGCCCGGGAGGGCGAGACACTCGTTCGGACGGAGGACCACGGGGCATACACGATTGTCGTCGTGAAACGGCCTGACGAGACCGGAGAGGGGCGTGGCCCCTTCGCCTACCGTGTCCAGTGGGAACCCGATATCGAGGGTGAGGGCGGCAAGTACCGGTGGCACTATCTCGGGGAAGTCTTCGATTCGGAGCGGACGGTGAGTGAGGCGTGATCCCTGGTGTCTGCGGATTTTACAGCACCTAGCACACAGAACATATGTACATAATCACTGTCGGAGCAGGCGATATCGGAACGCCGCTCATCGAGATTGCAACGGGAACCGGAAACGAAGTCGTCGTCATCGAGCGGGACGCGGCGAGGGCGGACGAAGTCGCCAGCGAGTTCGACTGTATGGTCCTCAACGCGGATGCGACCGTCAAAGAGACGCTTGAGGATGCCGGTGCCGACCGCGCGGATGCCATCATCACGACGACGGACCAGGATGCGACCAACGTCATGGTGTCCCTCCTGGCACAGGAACTGGAAATCCCCGCAATCGTCTCGGTCGTCCACAATCCGGAGCACATGAACCTCTTTAAGCAGATCGGCGTCAATACGATGGAGAACCCACAGCGCCTCATTGCGGAGTCACTCTTCCGGTCCGTCGACCGGCCATCGATTGTTGACTACATGCGGGTCGGCGACGTTGCCGAAGTGTTCGAGATTACAGTCACCGAGGCGGCACCGATTGCCGGGCTGACACTCATTGAAGCCGACGAGGAGGGACTGTTGGATGCCGATACGCTCGTTGTCGCGATTGAACGGAAAGACGCCGACGCACCCATCACGCCCCGAGGGCAGACCCGTATCGAAGCAGGCGACCTGTTGACGGTGTACTCCGGATCGGGGGCGACGCCCGAGGTGACGGACATCTTCGGCCATTACGAAGACCACGCAACGAACGATTCGAACGGGTTCGGCCTATGAGCAGTCCGTTGCCCACCACTCTGAGAATCCGGTGACCGATATGCCGATGATGAGACTTCGATTACGCCGCTGTTTCCGCCTCGGTTGTCGGCCTAGTCGTTATTGCTAACATGATTGTAAACGGACGAACCGTCGGACGTGACGTCGGTCGCATCGTGCAAGCCATATCGTTGATGATGGTGATCTCGGTTCTCGTCGCAGCGGTAAACGGCGAGTTCTTCGCGGTTCCGGCCTTCATCATCTCGGCGCTCGTCATGGCCGCTCTCGGGAGCGGACTCGTCTGGCGCTATCAGGACGCCGAGCCGCCGGAGAAACGCGAGGCGATGGTCACCGCAGCCACAGCATGGGGACTTATCGGTATCCTCGGCGGCCTCCCGTTCCTCCTCATCGCATGGACCATCCAGCTCGACCCGCTCCCCGTCTGGATGAACACGCCAGCGATGGATGAGACCACAGCTGTGTTTCTCAACCCGCTGGATGCCGTGTTCGAAAGCATGAGCGGTTTCACCGGAACCGGGCTTACGGTGGCCGAAACCGAAGAGCAACTGCCGCGGTCGCTGCACTGGTGGCGGTCGTTCATCGAGTGGGTCGGTGGCGTCGGCGTGATTGTCCTGACCGTCGCTATTCTTCAACGCGGCGGCGGGAGCAGTGGCTCGTATACGCTCTACGAGAGTGAGGCCCGCTCCGAGAAGATTCATCCGAGCATCGTCACCACCGTCCGGGAGATCTGGAAGATCTTCGTCGGACTGACACTCGGCTCGATTGCCCTGTTCCTGCTGGCTGGCATGCCGTTATGGGACGCTATCAACCACGGGATGACCGGTATTGCGACGGGCGGCTTCTCCGTTCACTCGGCGTCGATTGGCTTCTACGACAGCCCGTTGATCGAGTACGCGACGGTGCCCGTCATGGTCGCGGGTAGTATCGCCTTCCCCATCCACTATCTGATCTTCAAAGGCGAAATACGGAACCTGTACGCCGACTTACAGACCCGGTGGGTGTTTATCTGGTTTACCGCTGGCTCCCTCGTCCTGACGGGGATTCTATACGCGAACGGTCAGTACGCGACACTCGAAGAGACGTTCAGGGTTGCGCTGTTCCAGTTCGTCTCCGCGACCTCAAACACCGGCTTCGGAAGCGCGTCAATCGGCGGCGGGACCGAGCAGGTATGGAGTGCGGGCGCGACACTGTGGGCCTGTCTCGGGATGCTCACTGGCGGTGCAGCAGGGTCGACAGTCAGCGGCCTCAAGCTCATCCGAGTGGTAACATTAGTCAAGGGGACCGTCTGGCAGATACAGGACGTGTTCCGCCCGCAAACCGCTATCAAGTACTTGCAGATCGGCGAGCGCCGTCTCAGCGAAGAACAGGCACAGCGCGAGTACACCGAAGCGACGGTCGTGTTCATCCTCTGGATTACGTTCCTCGTCATCGGTGTCGCGGTCCTGCTCCGCGTTCTCTCACCGGCTCACCCGCTCGAATACGTCATTTTCGACGTGATGAGCGCACAGAGCAACGTCGGCCTCAGCAGTGGCATCACTGGGCCAGATATGCCCGACACTGCGAAGGCTATGCTGATACTCAATATGTGGGTCGGCCGGCTCGAAATCATTCCCATCGCCGTACTGATCGGGTCGGTCCTGCAGCGACTCGATTTGTACCGACGCGGGTGACCAGTGCATCCACGCGAACGTAGCGCGGACTACAAGACACCGAGTTCGAACACTGCGAGATAAATCTGTCCGCCGCCGGCTACTATCATCACGACGGCTGCAAGCTGGTGCATTCGTTGCAGGTGCGTACCAACGGTGCGCCAGAGTTCGATGCCAGCGCCCGCAAGGAGTGTCACACCGACAAGCGGAATTGCTACCCCGAGCGCGTACACCGCCAGTACGAGAACGCTTGTGCGGAGTGGCAACGCGAGGGCCTGAGAGACCACACCGAAGAACAACGGGACGACACAGCCCGCTGCAGCGACCGCGTACACAGCACCGAACACACCGAACCCGGTTACCGACGCCGGTCGTGCTGGTAACGGGACGCGGAGTTCTGGCTCACTGTTCAGGAGCATCACGACGCCGAACGCGATCAGACCGAGTCCGATTACCGGTTCGAGCATCGGGAGTGCGTTTTTCAGTGGCTGCCCGAGTGCGAGGACGAGCAGCGCGACGAGGGTAAGCGCAAGGAGTGCCCCACCAGCAGCGGCGGTGGCAGGTGGTAGCATACCGACATCTCGGTCGCTCTCGTTCATGTAGTACCCGATATACCCCGGGAGCAGCGGGAACGCACACGGCGCGAAAAACGTCGTGATGCCTGCGCCCGCGGCGAACGCGAGTGTCCCGAGTACGGCAGCTCCGGCCATCTCACACCAGTGCGTCGAGTTCGTCTCGAAGCGTCCCTTCCCCGGCGAGTCCGCTGTGGCCGAACTGGACGGTCCCGCTCTCGTCAGTAATCGCGATGTACGGGAGTCCGTTCGCCCCGAGTGCCGCCAGCAACTCGCTTCCGGGGTCGAGGCCGACAGTCCAGACACCGCCGTTCCGGTTCCACCACGCGCTGATGTCAGCCCTCGTCAGTGTCTCGCTGGGCCGCTCGTTCGTCACTGAGACGAACGACACGTCAGTGTACTCGGGCTGCATCGCGTTTAGTATCCGGAGTTGGTCGTCACAGGGCGCACACCACGTAGCGAAGAGGTCGATCACCGTGACAGTTCCCGGGGTCGGCACGGCTGTCTCGCCTGCCGACGAGCCGTGTGCATCTAGCGTCTCCACGCGGATCGGAAGCTGTTCTGTGTTCCCGGTCTGGCTACCCGACAGCCCGTTCTGGGCAACCCATAGACTCCCACCGGTGAGACCGAGCCCTGCCATCGCTGCCACGACCTGTCGGCGGTTCACGCGTTTCTCACCGTGTTCAGGTCGGAAATGATGGTTTCTTCGTCCGGCGACTTCGAGCGGTAGGCACGCTCGACGAACCCATCAGCGTTGACCAGGAGCGTCAGTGCTGTGTGCGTGAACATGTACATATCCATGTCCTCAGGTTCGGTTCGCTGGAACACAACCCCGAACTGTTCCTGTATGACATCCTTGGCTCGCTGCTTCGACGCTGGCCGAAGGAACTGCCAGTTCTCGCTATCGACGTCGACGTTCATCTCGTCCGCGTACGCCCCGAGTCGTTCTGCAGTGTCACGAGCGGGGTCGAAGGTCATCGGGAGGAACCGGACCGCATCAGCGTAGCCGTTGTTCTGTGCGTGGCTCTGAATGTTCCGCTGGGTCGAGATGAGAACGGGGCACACGGTCTGGCAGTGGCTGTAAAAAAACGTGAGGAGGGCTGGGGTTTCAACGTCGCGCAGTCGAATCTCTGTGGATTCGGCCGGCGCAGGGACACTCACGTCCGGAATCTGCTCACCCCACGCAGGATACGGAACGTCGCTGCTCTCGAACTCGCGGTCGGGCTCTTCGAGGACGACATCGGGGTTCGAATCCCCGAAGCGACCACCACCGAGACACCCGGCGACTCCAACAATCGTTCCAACCGCACCGGTCGATTTGAGAACCGTCCGTCGGCGCATATGCGGTACTTGCGCCCTCTAATATTTGGCTAATCTGGTGTGACTCTCGTAAACCGTCTCTCGCCTGCTTTCGCGTGGTTTCGGACTCTGGGAACGGTAAAAGTACAGCGAAGCAAAGGAAATGGATTCCGGCCCGGTGTGACTCCGGTGCCTTGGAGTGACTCCTGTATTGGGAGTACGTATCACAGCTTACCGAGAAGCCGTGTACCTCGAACTATCTGGCGATCACAGCCGTGTATTACAGTTCCTCCCGAAGGATACTGGCCGTTCGCAGTGTGGCACCGTCGGCGTCTCCGGACGCCCACTGAACCGATATGTCGTCCTCACTGTACCGTGAGATAACATGGACGTGAGCGTGGCAGGCGTCTATCCGTGGTCGGTGGTGAACTGAACCCGGGAGGGCTATCATGCACCAACGACCACTTAGCCGACTGGGTGAGTTACTCGTCCTCGTCCTCCGGAGCGGGTTCGCGCTGGACCACGAACACCGGCCCGAGAAATCGCTCGGCGATCTGGTCGGCAGGCATCCCGAACACGAACGTCGCCAGGGACGGGTCGGTTTCACCCATGACAACCGTATCGAACGAGTCAGCTATGTCTGCAATCGCGTCGAGGGGATCCTGATCGCGGTCGATACGGGTCTCGACCCTCAAGGGGTCCATCCCGAACTCCGCCAACCGATCCGCCATCCCCCCGAGGAGTGTCTGGATATCGTCGTCCGTCGTGTCTTCATCCGCAACGTGATACAACGTTACGTCGGCGTCCATCTCTCCGAACACACTCGCGACGACACGGGCGAGGCGGTCGACCCCGATGGCCCCGCGGACTGGGACTAGCACGTCTTCGACCGGCCCCGTCGCGTTCGGAACGAGGACAGCCATGCAGTCGTGCTCAGCAATCATACGGTCGATGGTCTTCTGGCCGTCGTGGGTGAACACGAGCCGCCGCTCGACAGTGGCTCCGGCTCCCTCGAACATGGCTTCGTAGTCATCGAGCCGTTCCAGGGCCCGGTCCTCGAACTGCATCCGCGCCTGTCCGGGAGCAGTCTGTTCCGGGATGACGTGATACCCCAGCAGGACAATGTGAGCGTGTGCGAGAAGTTCGGGGACACCCTCGGGGACCGATTCCCCTTCGAGCACGCGGAGCGGAACGAGTATTGATGGTCGGTCCGTCATAATCAGATGTCTCCTTTGAGTGTCACGTCCCCAGCGTAATAACGGTACCAGAGATACGAGGCGAGCATGACCACGATGCCGATACCGATTGACGCGGGCTGCATGAAGACGATTAGTCCGAAACTCGCGAGCGCGCCCACGACCGGGACCACCGGATAGCCCGGCACCTGATAGCTTGGCGAGTACCATTCCGGGTTCCGACGGCGCAACACGATCAGGGCGATACACATCAGCCCGTACATAATCAGGTGGAGGAACGAAGCGACTTCGGCGAGGAGTTCGACCCGCCCAGTCGCGACGAGGACGAGGATCGGGCCGCCAGCGGAGAGCAGTGCGACGTGTGGTGTGCCGTAGCGGAGGTTGACCTCGCTCGCCTTTCTGGGGAGCAACGCATCGCGGCTCAGAGCGTACACTGCCCGCGAGGCACTGAGAATCGACGCGTTCGCGCTCGAAAACGTCGCCAACAGCCCGGCACCCAGGATCGCGACCGCACCGGGTAGCCCGAGGAAGTCACGGGCGACTTCGACCATCGCAGTCTCCCCGAATTCCCCCAGCCGATCAGCACCGAACGCGCTGGTCGCGACGAAAATCGTGACAACATAAAAGACGGTAACGATCAGGACCGAGCCGACCATCGCCAGCGGGAGGTTCCGACCCGGTTGCTTGATTTCACCCGCGACAGTTGCGACCTGAGCGAACCCCAGATACGACGTGAACACGAGCGCAGCGGTCGTCAATACTGGGAGGTACCCTTTCGAGAAGAACTGCTCCGGCACGGTGCCGCCACCGAATACGCCAACAGCGTCGAGGACACCGTAGGAAAGGAAGCCCGTGAGTACGACGAGGAGAACCCCGACCACCACGTTCTGAATCTTCGCGGTATTTTCCGTGCCGCCGATACTCAATGCAGTCAGTGCGGCCCCGAACAACAGTCCGATGCCGATGACCGGACTGAACGGGAGCGCGACGTTGAGCTCGGCGAACACAGCGCTCGCGTAGTGACCGAGCCCGACCAGATAGAACGCCGAAGCGAACATCAGCCCCAGCCACAGCCCGAGGCCGACGATTGCGCCGTAGGCCGTCCCCATCCCCCGCGAGATGAAGTAGTAGCCGCCACCACTTCGGGGCATCGCCGTGGCGAGTTCGGAGGTCGGCAGCGCCACAAGCAACGCGATCAGGCCGCCGATCGCAAAGGAGAGCGTGGCTGCGAGCCCAGCGTTGGCGGCCGCCAGCCCTGGAAACACGAAGATTCCGGCCCCGATCATCGTCCCGATTCCGATTGCCAGCCCGCCAACGAGCCCGATAGTCCGTTCGAGTTCGACGTCGTCGTGGACGACCGCGTCGTCGGTGACGGATTCCGGCTCCTCGGCGGGTGCCTCACCGGCGACGTTCTCGCCTCCCGGTTCGACGTCGACAGGCTGGTCAGTCATATGACAGGGATAGTTTCACCTGTCGGATAAAACCGCCGACGGAATGTGTGACCGACGCCGCGGGTAGCACTGGTCGGCAGCCTCGTACAGGATCAAACCTCTCAGCACCGAAGACAGATGAACAGGCCATTATGCCTGTATCCGAAATGGTCCGTAGAGGATCATATTCATGGTCTCGCTGCTTCTCGTCCTCGGTTTACTCGTCGCCGGGTTTGTGGGATTTAACATCGGCGGTTCGTCAACAGGCGTCGCGTTCGGGCCGGCTGTCGGGAGCAAGCTGGTCAGGAAGGTAACAGCGGCGGCACTGTTCAGCGTGTTCGCGTTCATCGGAGCGTGGACAGTCGGCCGCAACGTCATCGTCACGATGAGCGAGGGGATCGTACCGGCCGCACAGTTCACCCCGGTAGCCGGTGTCGGCGTCCTGTTTTTCACTGGCCTCTCGCTGCTGGTTTCAAACATCTATGGCGTCCCCGCATCGACCTCGATGACGGCTGTGGGGGCGATTGTGGGGCTCGGACTCGCGACGGGATCACTCAACGAGGCGTTGATGTTTACAATCGTCTCCGCGTGGATCGTCGCCCCGCTCATCGGCCTCGTCATCGGGGCGGCCATCGGTCGGTACGCCTATCCGCAACTCGAAGCTCGACTGTCGTTTACGCGCCTCGAACGGCAGTTGGTACAGATCGACCGGTCGGGCCGGTTCCCCCGCCTCCGCCTCAACAGAAACGCGTCCCCCCGTGACCTCATCGGGTCGGCGCTGGTGTTGGCCATCGCCTGTTACATGGGTTTCAGCGCGGGGGCCTCGAACGCTGCGAACGCAGTCGCCCCGCTGGTCGGCAACGGGGCCGTCAGTATCGATCAGGGCGTGCTCCTCGCGGTCGCAGCCATCAGCCTCGGTGGGTTCACCATCGCCAGACGCACTCTCGCAACCGTCGGCGACGGCATTACTGACCTACCGATTCTGGCAGCCCTCATCGTCTCCTCCGTCGGTGCGACGATCATCACCGTCCTCTCGTACTACGGCATTCCGGCGAGCCTCGCGGTGAGCACGACCTGCTGTATCATCGGTCTAGGGTGGGGCCGAGCGAGTCGCGCTGTCACGCTTACGGAACTCGCGACGCCACCATCCGAGTCCAAGCCGGGGCCGAATCTCAGTACTGGCGCTCTCGCCGCCCCATCAACCGAGGAAGAGAAGCCAGCGGGTCCAACTGTGGGCGAACTCGCAGCCGGAGAGTCCCCTACCCCCGAGACGTCTCCATCAGTCCCAGCCATTGGCGAGGAGGACATCGAGGAACTGACCGCCGAGAACCTGTTCGATCCGGCAGCGACGAGCCGGATCGTCATTCTCTGGGTCCTCACGCCGTCGCTGTCTGTCGTCGGGTCGTACCTCCTCTTCGCTCTCCTGCTGTGAGCCGGTCATCCGACCGGCCCCGTCGGTGATTTGGGAAGTACTTGGACCCAGGGGCCGCCCTCGGTCCGCAGGAGAGCCCGTCAGACGAATGTCGACTGGAACCGACTGATGTTCTCGTCGATTCCGGCGACGATGAGTTCGTCCCCGGATTCGATCACGAACGACGCGGCAGGGTTCGTGATGACACGCCTCTCCCGTTCGGCGGCGACGACGGTACAGCCGGTCCGGTTACGGATGTCGGCATCAGCGAGCGATTTGCCGACAGCGTCCGTGACTGTCGTTCGAATGAGTTTCAGTTGCGTTCCCGGGGAGAGGATTTCCTCGTCGAGTACGATTGACGCGAGCATCCGCCCGCTGACGGCGGCGAGCGAGAGCACGTAGTCGGCACCGGCGCGGTACAGTTTCGACACGTTTTCGTGCTCGTTCGCTCGGGCGATGATTTCTATCCGGGGGTTCAGTTCACGAATCGCGAACGTCGCGAAGATAGCAGCCGTGTCGTCGGGCAACGCGAGGACGACAGTGCCGGCGTCCATAATGTCCGCCTTACGGAGGACATCGCGGTCCGTCGCATCGCCGACCACGTCGACCGTTGGGTGGTCCTCGGGGTCAATGGTCGTGTATTCGAACCCGGCATCTGTGAGCGAGCTCGTGACGGACCGTCCAACGACACCCATCCCCGCGATGACGACGTCTCCCCGACGGTGCCAGCCCTCGAACAGCGTCATCTCCTTCAACTGGTCGAGTTCCGTCTCTCGCCCGGTCGCAACGAGCACACTTCGGGCGTCAAATCGGACATCCGGCGGGGGTGGACTGTGGAAATTCCCCCGAACCCACACCCCGATGATGGCGGCACCTGTCCGCTCGAAGATACCGCTCTCGGCGATGGTCTGGCCGATCAGTTCGCTGCCGCTCTGGAGCGGGAACTCCGCGATGTCGAAGTCTTCGTCGATTTCGACGCCTTCGATAGCTTCGGGGTCGAACGTGCCGATGGCTTTGCCCGCGAGCTGTTCGCCCAGTATTCGCTTGGGCGAGAGGACATGATCGGCCCCGGCGAACCGATGGTAGTCCGCGGTGGTCGGATCTTCAGTCAGGCTGACCGTCCGTACCTCGGAATCGACCTCCCGAGCCGAGAGGAGGACGCTCGGGTTGGTTTCGTCGTCGACGTTTGCGATCAGGGCGTCGGCGTGCTCGAGTCGGGCACGCTTGAGGGCCGCGTCCGACTCCGGATCTCCGGACATAACCGTATACCCTGCCGCGTGGAGTTCGTCCGCGGCTTCCCGATCCTGCTTGATGATGACGTACTGGACGCCGCGTGCGGTGAGTTCGTCGATGAGAACTTCTTCACGGGGCCCGTAGTTACAGAGGACGACGTGGTTATCGAGCCCACGAACCGAGGCGGGGGCACTGGAGGTGAACGCGTCCTCGAAGAGCGGGACCACGAGCACCGGGAGGGCCGCGAAAATAAGCACGAGTCCCGAGAGTGCCATGAGTGAGACGAGGTAGTTCATCTGCGGGCTCGTCCACGGGGCGTCCCCAGCCGTAGCCGACGGTGGTGACCGTTTGAACGACGACCTCTACCGAGCGGTACAACGGCTGGGGCCGCCCCTCCCATGTAGCCATCCCGTAGTTGTAGAGAACCACGAACCCAGAGAGCACGCTGACGACGATGGCGAGATAATAGACGATGAGCCGCGTTCGCCGGTCCATGCTTCGGCATCAGGTGTCAGACCCATAATAGCCACTCCCGAGAGGGAGCGGTTCAATCACCGGTGAGCTGCCAACCGACTCATCATCGAGGTCATGGGGAGTGTGGCACTCGCCGAAAAGGGACTCGAATCGGGCGACCCGATCAAGCCCAAGGAACCGCTCGGTTCCACCGAGGAAGCCGAGACGCCCGCCGACGACTACCCTCACAGGCGTTCATATCGGTAGAGCAGTACAGCCCCGCAAACCGCTCTACCTCATCCTGATACCGGACCCCATGTCGCGTTTCCGATATCAGACGCTATCGGCGGTTTCCGATCCGTCGCTATCCCGCCGTGCGAGTAGGATGCCGGCAATGAAACAGGCAGCCCCCAGCCCGTAGAGGCCATAGCTCAGAGGTGCCGAGACGAGGAACCCTGCGACGATCAGTACTCCGAACGCGGCGTGCAGAATCGCAGTCTGGTTCACAGCCAGTGTAGCGGGTTCAGAAGCAAAAATGGCGCGGTACCGGCCTCGCTGGTCGAGTCTGATCGATAGGGATCTGTGGGAGTATGGGACCAGAACGGCCCCGATCACCGTTGGTGCATCGCTCCAACACTAATTCAGATTACGGACACAGGTCGCCAGCCCACACGGTTGTCGCCGAATCACTCGATTCAGGCGGGGCGGAGTCGCACGATAGGTGCGTCAGACGAGTCGATTGCAGCGAGGACGTGTCCGGTTTCGGGCTCGACCACCACGTCGCGGATGCGCCACCCGCGGTCGGCGAGGAGGGGCGTCGCTTCTTCGACTGTTCGCCCATCGACGGTGAACCGGGCGAGATACTGTGAGGCCAGCCCGCCGACGAGCAAGTCGCCGGTCCACTCCGTGAAGGCGTCACCGGTGTAGAACGTCGTGCCGCTGGGCGGGAAGCCACCCGATCCGCAGTCCCACGAATACACTGGTGCAACAACGTCGTCGCGCTCCGCGTGGCTGACGCCGATCGGATCGCCGCTGCCGTAGGTACAGCCCTCGTCGGCGACCGGCCAGCCGTAGTTGGCGCCCCGTTCGACGATGTTGATTTCGTCGCCGTCCTGCTCGCCGAACTCGGTCTGCCAGATGTCGCCGGTGTCGGGGTGGACGGTCATCCCCTGGGCGTTGCGGTGGCCGTAGCTGAATATCGAATCGACCGCGTCCGGGTCGTCGGTGAACGGGTTCGCGTCGGGAATCCCACCCGAGGGCGTCAGCCGAAGCGTGGTCCCGAGTTCGTTCGTCCTGTCCTGCGCGACGTGGTCGGGCCCGAAGTCCTTGAACTGTCTGTCGCCGACAGTCACGTACACCAACCCGTCCGGGCCGAACACGACGCGAGACCCGAAGTGCCCGTCAGAGTCGATAAAGGGCTCCGCGACGTGCAGTTGTTCAAACGTCTCGAACTGCGCGTCAGCGGCGTTCAGGCGACCACGGCCCAGATGTGTCGCCGACGCACCGCTGTCGTTGGCTTTCGAATATGTCAGATACACCCAGGCCGGGTCCGGAAAGTCGGGGTGGAGCGCCGCATCGAGCATCCCGCCCTGACCGCTCGCGTACACCGACGGTGCGCCAGTGACAGGCGTAATTGTTCCGTCGGCCGAATCGACCACCACCACGCGGCCGACGCGCTCTGTGACTAGCAACTGTGAGCCGTCGGGCAGCGGCGTGACGCTCCAGGGCGATTCGAGTCCGTCGGCGACGGTCTCGACAGCCGTCTCTGAACCGTCGGCCTGTCCGGAAGCCGTCGCTGTCGCGCCGTCCCCTTGCTGGTCGTCACTGGGGGCACTACAGCCTGCGAGTGTTCCAGCGGCCGTGAGCCCGCTCACAGCGAGGAACGTCCGTCGGTCCATTGTAGCTACAGCTACGGTCGCGGGGCTGTTAACTGCGGTCCCGATTGGTTTATCAGAAACCCGACTCATCAGTAGCCGGTACTCACGGGACGCATCCTGCCATCCCTCGCCTATCGCGGCGAAGTGTCTTTTAGCCACCCGCAGCTACGCATTATTGATGGACCGTCACAATCAGCCAGCAGGTGAGAGAGAGCGTCTGCCAGCGGAGACGCTCTCGCCGCTGGCGACGCGGGTCGACGAGCTGCTGGCCCTGTATCGATACGAACTCACCCCCGCTATCGATGCGATCAATGCTGCCGTCGCTGGCTACGGTGGCCTGTTCGACCCGGAGACATCCGCCGATGAAATACGGACCGCAATCGACGAGCTTGTTGTATCTGGCCCGCCCCCGTCACAGCAGGGCGCGGCTACCTCCGACGTGGCACAGGTAGTGCTCTATGTGGACGGCAGCGCACACAGTAACGGGCCGGCCGGTGCCGGTGCTGTGATTCAGGCCGATGAGACACCGATTGCCCGACTCGGGCGTCCGGTCGGCTCTCGGACGAACAACAACGTCGCCGAATACGCCGCCCTCCATCTCGGACTGCGGGCACTGGCGGCACGGTGTGACCCAGAGACGGTCGAGATACGCATCGATTCGATGACCGTCATCAACCACATCTGGGGTAACAAAGAGAGCACCGTGAAAGCGACGCCGTACAGCACGGCGATCACTGACCACCTGTCGGCGCTGCCCGCCCACGAATGGACGCATCTGGCCGACAGTGATCCGAACCCGGCTGATGCACAGGCGACGGTCGGGGCCGACATCGCAGCCCTCGGCCCTGGGTGAGACAGGGGTGCCAGCGAGCCTGTCGTTCGCGTCGCTCGCGGAGCGTAACACCAGCGTCGAATTGCTGTGTAGATGGCCGCTGTTCTGCTGTTTTTATTCCTCGAGCACGTATTCTGTGTTAATGTACACCGATGGGCGGTACGACTATGACGTGGCCGTGGTCGGCGGCGGGCCGGCCGGGCTGACGAGCGCACTGTACACCACCCGACTGGGGATGGACACGATCGTTATCAACCGCGGTGGCGGCCGCGCCGCGATGATGACCGACACGCACAACGTCATCGGCGTCACCGAGGACGTTTCGGGGAACGAATTCTTAGAAACTGCACGCGAGCAGGTGCAGGATTACGGCGGGACCTACGAGCGGGGCTTCGTCGAATCGGTCGAACCACTCGCCGACGACAACGAGGACGGGTTCACCGTGACGACGAGCGACGATGAGTTGGCAGTAAAGCGAGTCGTCCTTGCGACCGGGTTCGCCGACGAACGTCCGGATCCGCCGCTGCCGCGGACCGGGAAAGGGCTGCACTGGTGTCTCCACTGTGACGCGTTCATGTTCGTCGGCGAGCCCGTCTTCGTCATGGGCACCGGCGAAGCCGCGGCCCACGTCGCGATGATTATGCTGAATTACACCGACGACGTGGACATACTGACTCGCGGCGACGAGCCGGAGTGGAGCGACGAGACGCAGACGATGCTCGACAATCACCCGGTCGATATCGTCGATACAGAGCTGTCGGGCAAGCGGACTGACGACGACGGCTGGCTATCAGCGTACGAGTTCGAGGACGGGAGCGTTCGGGAGTACAAAGGCGGCTTCCCGATGCTGGGATCGGACTACCACGCTGAACTGGCCGACGAACTGGGACTCGATAGAAACGACGACGGGACTGTGGCCGTCGACGACCACGGCGAGACCAGTATCTCCGGCGTCTACGCCGTCGGAGATCTGACGCCGGGCCACAATCAGATCCCGATCGCCATGGGTGAGGGCGCGGACGCGGGCATCGCGATCCACAAAGACCTCAGGAAGTACCCCCGTTCAGTCGACGACATCAAGTCCGAGGGTGCAGTCGAGGATGTGGACGTTCCCGCGGTCTCCGAAGAACTGTTCGCGACAGCGCTGACGCACGAAGGACACGCCGCCGGGCCACATTCGGAGGCGACGCCAGAAGCCCGCGCTGACGACGACTGACGCGCCGTAGAATAGTTCAACCGGAGAGGCGACGAGGGAGCCGAGTACCGGCTCCGGGAAACGACCTATTCGTCTTCGGTTTCGCGCTGTCGGTAGGGTTCGAGCAAGTCGTCAAGGAGCAAACAGCGGGGGTCGGTGACGGGGTACGCAGTGTCGATATACTCCTCTGCCGTCTCGATGTCACCGCGGATCGCGAACTGCCGGACGCGCGCCGCGTTTTCGTAGAAGTTCTCGTTGATCTCCGGCGACATCTCGGCCCCGCTGGAAGCCGGCTGGTGCTGGAAGACCTCTTTCTGTAGCTCGTCGAAATCAACCATCTCGGGCTCGTAGTCCTCGATCTCCGAAAGGACGTACTCGACAGCGAAGCGTTGAAACTCGGACTTGTTCGAGAAGACACCCTCCGCTACCATCTCCTCGACGCAGTCCATCACCGTTTCGGGAAACCGGACCGTCGATTTGACCACGTTGTTGGTATCAGACTGTCGACCCATATAAAATATACTCACGCGAGGCCCGACCCAGTGCGTCTTGAGAGTATAGCGTAGCTCCAGCAGCGACGAACTACCTCGAAGTGGTGAGAATATCGCGAGCGTCTTGTATCGCAGCGAGAGACAAATCAGACGCGTACTGGTAGAAGATCTCGGTGCTGGTCACTGGTGCTGTCGTGAAAGATAGCGGTTACAGAACATACTTTTGCCGTGGATACCTTCTAAAGCCTGACAATGGGTCGCCCGAACGTGTTACTCGTCGTTCTTGATTGTGTCCGTGCGGCGAACACCTCGCTGTTGGGTCATCGACGCAGGACCACCCCCTTTCTCGAAGCGTTCGGTCGTGAGGCGACGGTGTACACGCAGGCACGGACAACCGCGAGCTGGTCGTTGCCGGCCCATACGAGCCTGTTCACCGGAGTTCCGGCGGAGGGCCACACGCTCAAGATTACCGAACGGCTGCAGCCCGGCCAGACGATCTTTGATTTCCTCCACAAGGAAGGATACGAAACTGGCGTATTCACCGAGAACCCGTATCTCACCGTTCATCCATCCGGGCTCAGCGACAGCTTCGAGACCGTCGTCACGGAACGGCCCGATTCAACAGACGTTGACGACCCGTCCGAAACCCGCAACGGTGTCGACGGCTTCTGGTACGCCGACGAGCTGACTGAGTGGGTCGACGAGCAAACTGAGTCCTGGGCCGCGTGCCTCAATCTGATGGACGCGCACATGCCGTACGCGACGCGGGACGCCTACGACGAGTGGGGCGCGGACCTGTACTGGGGAATGCACGACGAACTCCCGATCAAGTGGGAGTGGAGCGTCTACGGAGAGCAACTCCCGCCGGGCGTCGGACAGCTGCTCGAACCGCTGTACGACGGCGCGATTCGACAGACTGACGCTATTCTGGAGCAGGTGATTGGTGACCTGGAAGCACGCGGCGTTTTAGACGACACGCTGGTCGTCATCACGGCGGACCACGGTGACGGATTCGGAGAACCCCCACAGGCCGCCACAGAGCCACCCGCGGTCATGCACGGGATGGGCACGCAGGAGGAACTGTTTCACGTCCCACTCGTCGTCCGAGGACCGGGGCAGACCGAGAGCCGGCGAATCGAGTCCCTGGCGACGCTGTCACGGTTTCCCGATGCCGTTCTGGCCGCCTTTGACGGCGAAAAGGACGACTCCGGATGGTTCGTCGCCCCCGACGGACAGACCACTGCGTACCAGGCACCCCCGACCGGGCAGACGGCAGAGTACGCCGAGCAGTACACTGACGAGCCGGACCGGTTCCAACAGCCGGCGTCGCTCGTGTACCAGAACGGACCCGGTGACACCGTATACAAGCGCGCAGCGTGGGGAGCGGATGAGTACGAAGCGGTCGTGCGGGGCCGGCGGTCCGAGCCCAGCGACGGCACACCTATCGATCGCCCACCGTCAGACGTTGTCGCTGACTCCGCAGAGCAAAGTGAGACACTCGACATCACCGAACTCGCTGCCGGGGAGGACGAAATGGCAGAATACGATATCGATGGCTTCGACGACGTCGACCTCGAGTCGCGGTTGGAGCGACTCGGCTATCTCTAAGTCGGTGCCACGCAGGCCTGCACCGAGCATCGTCCGCCACAATCGTGGTACGGCTGCCGTGTTTGCGATGCCTGAACAGAATCGAAAGGGATGTTTGTGACAACTTGATTTGTACGAACGATGTATAGCGATATTCTCGTTCCAACGGATGGGAGTGCGTCAATGAAGCAGGTACTGGAACACACAATCGACATTGCCGACGGGCGGGACGTCACCGTCCACGCGCTGTATGTCGTCGACGACCGAGCGTTCCTGTCGATGGATGACAAGATGCAGGACGAGGTGCTAGAGAACCTGCGAACGGAGGGCGAAGAGGCCACGTCGGTCGTCCGAGACACGCTGGAACAGGAAGGAATCGAGGTCTCGACGGCTATCCAGCGGGGCAAACCAGCAGACCGCATCGTATCGTACGTTGCTGACGCCGACATCGACCTGGTTACGATGGGAACGCAGGCAGACAAGTACGAAAAGAACATGCTCGGGAGCACAGCGCAGAAGGTCGTCACGAAGTCGTCCGTTCCGGTACTCACTGTTGACGTTTCCGAGTCGGACTAGGTGTGTAGTCACACACTGGCCGCAAGCAGTTCTCCGGCGGTAGCGATTGTTACGGGCTCGACGGACCGTGGTGCGACTTGAGCAGGCCAGAACAATCCCATCACCCGTCGCTTAAAGGTTCCAGCAGCCGCGTCGCTCTTGGACTAGACCCGCTGCCAATCGGCTGTGAGAGCTATGGACACGCCTCGGCGGTACTTATTGTCGGTCAGAACCGGATACTGAGATGAGTTCCGCTATCGGCGAGACTGGCCGAGCGCTACTGGGCGTAAATCTGGAACGGTTCGATACTTCTCTGTGTTGAGTATAGATCCAAGTATTGATAATAATCTCATATAGAAGCACTATGTATTGAATTGTTGAAACCAACTATACTTATCCAGATGTCACTATTAGGTGCTGTTCTGGCGGGTAAGTCGTAACCCAGAAGTTCTGCGCATCCTTCGTCAAAACTGCTATGTCTACGACGTTGACCGTCGAAGGGATGAGTTGTGGTCACTGCGAGCAAACCGTCGAGGAGGCCATCGAGGCGCTCGCTGGTGTCCAAGGCGCTGAAGCCGACAAAGACGCCGAGCAGGTGTCTGTCGACGGCGACGTCAGCACAGAACAACTCATCGCCGCTGTGGAGGACGCGGGGTATGACGCAAAGGCCTGAGGCAGTCCCACCGCGAATACTGTTGTAGCTGTTGTCGACACGACTTCGTTAGCTACTGCTGAGTAGCGACTACCCATCACGCAGTCAGGCGGTGTGAGGAAAGTCCCGCTCAGTCAAACAGCCCCTCTTCCCGAAAGCCAACCATCAGATCGTCGATAAGGGCTGCAGCTGTCTCGTAGGGATAGTCCTGATACTCAGCGTATTCTGTGCCAAAATCCATCACCCCCACGCTGACGTCCCCTGCTTCGAACGTCGTACTTGGGCCGTCCGGCAGAACTGGCACCAGCTCCATCGGTTCCTCGACGGGGTATTCGGCGCTGGTGAAAACTGCCTCTAATTCCGCTCTAAGCTGTTCGGCAGTGTCTTCTGTCATAGTGGAGACTTGGTTGAGAAAGACAAAAGGCTTGTTCTGTGACAACGGTAGGAGTAGCGGATCACTCGGTATAGCCGAGGTCGCGGAGGTTTTTCAGGATCTCTTCGTCTTCAACGGCAGTATCGATGGCTTCGTCCACGATATCCTGTCGCTGTTGCACTACTTGGAGAAGCTGTCGCGCACTTCTGAGTTTGTATCGGACATCGGGGTCGTCCACGTCGTCGAAAGCGCCCTCCAGCAGTTCGTCAATTGTGGCGAGTGTCGTTTCAGCCATAGAACCGCTATTGGGAGTGATTTACTAAGTTTTGCTGGATTTGCCCGTGAAGTGAGCCTTGATTAATAGGAGAGAGTCTCCCACACTGTTGCTCAGAGTGTGTGTGAGTCTTCTGGAAAACCGGAAGCTGAAATTCTTGCATATTGAGATATCATATTAACATTTTTTATTGAGCTATCGAAATGAGCAGTCGATGCCCTCCACGTTGCGGCGGACATTCCTCGGAATGGTCGCCACTGGATCAGTCGCCAGCATCGCTGGCTGTTCGTCGTCGTGCCCTGACGACGGCGCACCAGACCCATCGCATACAGTTGACCCGGGAGTCAACAGCGCCGGCTTCGAGACAGTGCCCGACGGCTCGTGGCCGTTGCCGCGGTTTGACACGACGAACACAGGCTATGCGCCGGTCGGGATGGAAACCACGACGCCGTCGGTCAGATGGCACGCAGATATTTCAACATCGTCTGGTGGCGGTGAAACCGCCGGTGCAAGCGCGGGGGTTGTCGCCGACGGAACTGTCGTGCTAACGACAGCGACCGGTGTCGTCGCCCTATCGCTCCGTGACGGCACAGAACAGTGGCGGCGCGATCTCACACCGGCGACAGTTCCGTCAGTGGTCGACATTGGAGACGAACCAGCGCCGCCGGTAATATCCAACAGTCGCGTCTTTCTCGCGACAGCGGACAGTGTCACTGCACTTGAAATTGGAGATGGATCTGTTGCGTGGCGAAACACCGACACGGCCGGGGCAGGCGTTCCGACAGTGACTGATGACGCCCTGTTCGTTCCCACGACTGACGGGGTAGCGAGATTTGCGACCGACGACGGACGCCGGCAGTGGACGGCGACCGCCGACGGGACGAGGCTGGCCGCAGCCGACAGTACCGTCGTCATCGCCGGTGAGAAGATAACGGCAGTGGATGCCGCAGCCGGCGAGGTCCAGTGGGAACACTCGGACCGACCTTCGGGATACCCCGTCGTCTCTGACGGGACCGTTTATGTGAGCGGTACGTACGGCGACCTGATAGGTCGGTCACTCACCGACGGGACCGAGCAGTGGCGTCTCGACGACAGACGGTCACTCGAATTTCCGGTCGTGACGCCCGATAGCGTGTACGCAATCGAGCGCCCCGGTGAGTCATCCAGCGCGACGTTCGCCTTCGACCGCGTCGATAACGGGCCACCGAAGCCCCGGTGGTGCTCCGAAATCAATATCGGTGGCGCGGTGACTGCCGCGGCTGACGACGCTGTGTTCACATTCCAGAGTGACGATGGCCTCACCGCGTTCACCACGCGCCTCGGCGAGGCAGTATGGCAGTATCCGGCCGAGTATCAGGCTGTCTCACTGGCGGTACTCGATGGCGGAATCGTGAGCGTGTCGCCGGACGGAACCGTCGTGGCTCTCGGAGGTGAGTGATCCGCTATGTGGCGTCGCTCATATCGGCTCGCCGGTCCGATCCTCGGTTTGAGTGCAGTCTGTCTGCTCATCACCGCGGTGCCGCTCGAACTCTGGCCGACACCGCGGCCGGGTGATTCGTATGTGTTCAACCCACCGGCGTTTAGCGCAATTTGGGTACAACGGACGCTCAGGCCGGGACTCATCATAAGCGCGAATGCGCTGCTGTTAGTCGGGCTGAGCACAGTACTCAGGCGTGACAGCGCGTCGATGTCTCGCTTGCAGCGCGCGTTCGCATTCGGCGCTCTCTTTGGGACTGGCGGCTGTGTGCTTGGAACGCTGTTGTTCACCACAGCCGGCACAAACGATATCGGGAGAGAAATAACCGCCTTCCTCATCTGGGCTCTTGCGATCCCGTTCGTAATCCTGGGACTCGTCGGCTGGGGCATCGGCTACCTGCGGGCAGACAGTACTCGACTCGGTGCCGCCCTCACTGTCCCACCAGTACTCGCTGTTGCGTACATCGGTCTCTCGATGGCAGGTGTCGACTTCTCACCCGTTGGCAGGCTGCTGTTGATTATCCCGACGAGTGGCATGGCGCTTGTCGTCGGCTACGACCTGTGGACCGACAACACCGTCTCCGAGGAAAGATAACGGGGCCAACGGCGACCTGTTCCAGACAACGAACAGCCGACTCACCCAAGTAACCCAGCCCGACCAGGGATTACCTGTTCTGAACGCTCGGGTTGGCGGTCAAACACCGCGACGACCGAGGCGGCATCGGGTAGATGTGGTAGTATATACTCCCCCTCAGCGTGTTCGATAGTAACCGTCTCTGTTCCGAGCAGCGAATCGAGCGGCGTCTGCTCGACGCGGAGGCCACTTTCCTCCCACGACTCGATGCGCCAGAGTGCCGTGCCGAACAGACAGTCATATGCGACGAGCGCACCAGCGTCAGGGTCAATCCGGTATTCGATTGTCCCGTATCGCAATAGCTGATCGAGACACAGCAGGAGAGCCGGGACGCTAACGCTTGCGAGAACGATCACGGCGACGATGTCCCACGCACTGCCAATTGCAAACAGGACCGCAACGAGCAGCCCCATGCCACCGAGAAACAGGCTTCCTGGGTGATACGGAAACCGGAGGAGGCCGCCGATGACCCGTCCCCAGCAAACTGGACGCACCCGCTCAGGTGCATCAGTGAGCGTCCCGTCGACGGAGCGAGCCTTCGGCGGGGCCGTTTGCCAGCCGTATTCCTCATCGTATGTCTTGAAATAGACGACAAGACGGTCGCTGTAGACGCCCAGGAGGTCGGACGTGAATTTGAAACAGACGACCATGAGTAGCAGTGGCAGTCCGACGACAGTCGGATCAAGACTGCCGAGTTCTGCTTCAGGCCCCTCCGTAGCTGCTGTTATCAGTGCCAGCGTGAGTATGCCGCCGAAAAAGACGGTTACGATCCGAGGTAACAGTCCTCGAAACGCCGTCGTCGAGTTGTGTTTCCGATACTCCCCGTTGTAAAAGTAATTCCGTACCGTTGTGATTCCCGTCAGAACGAAAATCCCGATAGTCGCCAGCAGCACACCAGTTACCGTCTCTGTACTGGGTTCCGGCAGTGGACCGATGAGCAGGCCCCCAGTAAACAACCAAACGACTGCCAGAATTAGAACGGTAATTGGGAGCGCGAGTAGCGTCGTGAGATAGACTCGTAAACCGGTTCGCGGGACGGAGAGGGCGAACTGTCGTTCCGCCAGCGGGCCCATAAGCAAGGTGCTGGTCTCAATATCCGGCGGGCGACCAGCGAACACTGCCCGAACGAGTGCCCAGACCGAGTCGACGCCGAGCTCGAACCAGTACAGAAACAGCAATGCAGCCGCACTCCAGTCAAACAACCCGACGCCAACGACGGGGAGAGAATTCGAGACGATGGTGCTGAGGAGTTCTGTCCGACGGCTATTCTCCGCGTAGAGAACCCGTCTGGTGAAGGGCATTATCCGTGGTGACGGCTAATGGCATATGAACGAAACGATTGCACGGCCAGCAGTGTGCTACGCTACAAGCGGAGTTTCAGTACGCTGGCGACCTCCTGAATCGCGGATAAGACTGGCTACGCACTGCCATCGAATGGATTATAGAACGCTTCGTATGCACTGTTGGTCTCATCAGGGCTTGCGTGTCAGAGACAGCAGATACGCTCGCATTCCAATTACCGGTCAGAACAGGTCGGTAGCGGTCAGTACAGGCCGTACGCTTGCCAAAGTCTGGGTCCCATCCTGAGCTAACCGCCGGTCTAGTTACACGGAAACTGACTCACCGGCTTTGTTCAGTGTTCAGTTCTGCTGTGGATGGAGAATCAGCGCTGGCCGCGCTATCTACTAAATTGTCAAGCGGTGTCGGTTCTGACTGGTCACGCTGATCAGTGTCTTCGGATTGGAGCAGCGTATTCAACCGATGTTCGAATTCCTCGTCAGTGATTGCCCCCGTTGCGTACTGCTTGCGAAGTATGTCGATCGCTGAAGCGGTATCTTCGTCTTCTGTGCCTCGGTCAGTAGTGTTCGATTGCTCACTAAGCGTGTAGAACAGATATATCGAACTCAGAATGAATCCGGACCCAAGGAGGAACGAGATAAACGCACTCGCTGACACATAACTAGGATGGAGGACATAGTTTCCGACTCTGATAAGCCAGCTACTCAGGAATATCACACCGATCACGAAGCCAGATACAGCCAAATTAGCCCGCTTCCGTGGATGTTCGGGAATTAACCGAGCTATCCGATTATACATGACTTCGTTCTGTCCGGGATATCTTTGGAGGACATTCATATCAAAGAACACGTTGTTGATACAAAATGTTTTCTCATACCACCTGATCGACCGGATTGGTGGCTGTGACGATAACGGAGACACGCAGCACAGCCAATGTGACAGTGTAAAATCTGGACCGTTGCTGGGCGGCGTAACAGTCACTCCGGACGTGCTCTGAACGATTGACTCGACCGAGTGTGGTCTCCAATCCAACGATATATTCGGCGAGAACCCCTAATATGTGTATGGCCAGATATGGCTCGGTTCTCAGTTACGACGGGGAGTGTCCGTACTGCTCGGTGGCTGCGAAAGCCCTCGAACAGGTCGAGGATATCGGTGCCATCTCGTGGTATGAAGAGTCGGCCCAGTCGTTTCTGACGGCCCAGTTCGACGACCCACCGTTCGCGATGGTACTGATCGATCAGCCGGCAAAGCAGGTGTGAGCCGCCAGCGCCGGACCTCTCGGTGTGTGTTGAACCCGACCAAGCCTTTCAGGGTGAGTTGCTGGAGATGTGTCGTGACATACGGTTTCGGGGCCGCAAGGCGTACAGAGATTGGGCTGTCGGGACCGCCGTCGCCTCACAGTCTTCGAGTCCTGCCAGAACCTCGTCGTTTGTTAGTGGGTCAATCGCCATACTACCCATTCGGGCTGGCAAGTAACAAGTTCTGGCACTCCGCTTCTGGTATCCTTCTGGAAGGAATGCAGCGTCGGTATGATGGGGACATACCCTTATTTGATTGAATATATAGAAATTCCCGCTATAATTTTTAATCCTGTTCACCATATAGCATTTAATACACTAGTTACTCATCCTATCCGAATTACTTCCCCAAATATTAAGATAGTCCAACACAATACCGAACTACATGAAGAGGCGGTTGCGAAAAGCGCTGGAAACGATACCTCTCTCACGGGATGATAGCACCACAAACCTTGATGCTTGCACAGAATGTGGTGGGCCCTCACTACCCGGTGCTGGCCGCTGCACTGACTGTTTAGAAGCGTAAAGTCATTCATAGTCCTGACGAGACGAAAGCCGGTTCTTCTATAGTAACAATTGAAACGATGTACACACTGATCGCACTGCCGTCGTGCGATCAGGTGTGCGTTGGTTTTCAATGGCTACTATAGTTACTACCCTCAGCGAAGCGGTTCGTAGACAGTATCATCGCGGTCAATATCGAGCAATGACGGCAATATCCGTGACCGTTCGGTTGCAGATGAAAATAACCAGTACAGAAAGCCGAGCCAGCAACAGATCCGCTGCCGACTGATAGGGAATAGTATCCAGATTTCGACATATATTTATCCGATAGCTATCATCTCTCAGTGATGGCTTCTCGCAGATCAGTGTGTCTTGAGGAGATGGTATGGCCGGAGATAGAATCTGCCCTCGACAACGGAACACGGACGGTTATCATCGCTGTCGGCTCGATCGAACAACACGGCCGACACCTGCCACTGAACATGGATACGCTGGACGGGGACGAACTCTCGCGCCGAATGGCGGCCGAAATGGGTGATGCTCTTGCCGCCCCCACAATTCGCCCCGGATGTTCGGGACATCATATGGAATTCCCCGGCACAATAACCGTGCCACCCGAGACATTGATGGATGTCATCCGGTCGTACTGCAGATCCCTCGACACCCATGGCTTCGAACACATCGTTCTCGTCCCGACTCACGGTGGAAACTTCGGGCCGGTCAAAACCGTGGCTCCTGACATTGCACGTGAACTCGAAGCCTCGGTGATCCCGCTCGCTGATCTCGACGAACACATGCAGTTGCTGAATGAGGGTCTCAGCAAGGCCGGTATCGAGTACAAACAGGATGTAATCCACGCCGGGGCCGCCGAAACAGCGATTGTGCTGGCCATCGATGAGGGTCTCGTCAGGACGGAGAATATCGAACCCGGGCCTGAAGGTGACATTTCGCCGGCTCGGCTGCTAAGTGAAGGGTTCAAATCAATCACCGAAAACGGTGTCCTCGGTGATCCGACAGCGGCGACCACCGAGGCCGGAGAAGCGATTATCGAGAACGTCGTCGAGGCGTACGTCGAGGCAGTCGAGACCGAACGCAACGCAGTGTAGTCGAAGGCGTGAGAGCGTGTGTCCACTTTGGCGCTGGCTGAGAGAAGACGGATACCAGCAGGCCTCGCCGATGCATACTAGTTTGTGACTACGACTCGAATACACGTCAACACCTGAGTGCGTACGTGGCAATCTCGCAGGCTGTCTCAGATTGTTCCGGTGGGAGCGATGCCGTCTCAGCTATGGGCCAGAACACGGCTAAAAACGAGCGGTCTCCACGTTACTGGCACGTATCCCACAGCTTGGCTGTGTCGTCACTCGTCGGTCTCGCGGCGGATCATGGCTGTCGCCTCGTATGAAATAACCAGTTCGTCGTCCTGATTCAGTCCTTCGTGGCGGGTGGTGATGTACCCACGACTCGGGTCGCTGTCGGAGGGTCGCTTGTCGATGATTTCGGTTCGTAGTCGTAGCGTGTCACCGGGTTGGAGCGGTTGATGCCAGCGGAGATCGTCGACACCGACGCCAGCCTGTGTTGCCATATCCTCGCTGTTCTCGACGTTGAGACGCATACAGATCGCGGCGGTCTGCCACCCGGAAGCGACTAGCCCGCCGAAGACGGAGTCCTTCGCTGCGTCCGCATCGGTGTGGAACGGTTGCGGATCGTACTTCTCGCCGAATTCTACGATCTCGGATTTCGACACAGTGTATCCATCGGATTGTCGTACGTCGCCAACCGAAACATCCTCGTAAAGTTTCATACGATCATGCACAGGGTGCACAAACAAAAAACCGGCGCGATCACCGACAGAATGCAGTTCCGTGGGTATGGCAGCAATACCGGATTCAGGAATTATTGCGATGCGTTCGAGAGGCGCTGGCGAACAATATGCAGTAAGCCAAAGCGGCGAACAAACCCTCTCGGTGGTGCCGTGCTCAGAATAGCAGCGGAATCAAGCGCGGCGTACTTAGCTCGAACTCAGTCGGTCGCTCCAGTTTCCGCTCGTAACTGCGACGGCGAGGGCAACAGTGCCGACCACAGCGATAAGCGCTCGGCCGCCGAGTCCCAGCGACATCCCAGCGAGCGACGCGAGCGTGTTCGTCAGCAGGAACAGCACGACGACGGGGAGAACCCAACTGACCGTCAGGAGCCACGGCCTGGCCAACCACCCGAAGCTTTCGGTTCCGGCGCGGAACTCCGTCAGCGCTTCCCCGCGCAGTAGCCAGCCGACGATGACGGTGAACGCGAACAGTCCGACGGTCAACATTAAGTCTGCGAGCGTGCCGGAGACGAACTGGAACACCGGGCTTGTGAGTGCCAGCCCGCTCCCGGTGGCCGCAAGCAGGGCCGAGACCAAGACCGTTGCCCGGCGTCGCGGGACGCCGAAGCTATCGACGAGCGTGGCGACCGGCGTTTCGAGCAGGCTGATACCGCTGGTCACCGCGGCCATCAACACGGTCGCGAAGAACGCCGTCGCGACGAGTTCCCCGCCCGGAAGCGTCGCAAAAGCCGTCGCGAGCGCGACGAACAACGCGCCAGGGCCGCCCTGTCCGGGGTCGACACCCTGGGAAAACAGCAGCGGAATGACGACCAAGCCGGCGAGGACACCGATGAACGTGTTCGAGACAGCGATGACCAGCGTATCTCGCGGAAGGGATGCGTTGTCGTCGAGATACGAGGCGTACGTCAGCATTACCCCAGCGCCGAGCGAGAGCGTGAACAGCGCCTGGCCCGCCGCTGGCCCGATAACGCTCAGGAAGTTGGCGGCGAGATACTCGGCGTCGAAGCTGAGATAGAACGCGTAGCCGGCGGCCGTACCCGGCTGGGTGGCCGTCCATACCGCGAGGCCGAGCAGGATTAGCACGACGCCGGGCAGCATCACCTTCGAGACGCGTTCGATACCGTGGCTCACGCCGAAGAAGACGATCCCGGCGACGCTCCCGAGAAACAGCAGGTGAAAGGCGACCGCTTCGAGGCCGAAGCTCATTGCTCCGAAGTACTGCTGGGGCTGCCCGAAGTACGCCCCGACCGGCGAGACCAGCGTGTAGCGAAGGATCCACCCGCCGACGACAGAGTAGAACGAAAGGATGACGAGCGTCGTGAGGACGTTGAACGCGCCCAGCCACGACCCCCAGCGGGAGCCGGTGAGCGAGCGAAGCGCCGCGGTCGGCGTCTGTCGGCCACAGCGGCCGAGGACGAACTCAGCGAGCAGTCCCGGGACGCCGATGCCGACGACGACGAGCAGGTAGACGATGAGGAACGCGCTGCCACCGTTCCCGGCGGTCAGCCACGGGAACCGCCAGATGTTCCCGAGGCCCGCGGCACCGCCGACGGCGGCCAGCACGAAGCCGAGGTTCGATATCCATGAATCACGATCGGACATTCGTGTACACGTCTGTACAGTGGGTACTCAAATCCCTGTTGATTCGGTTGCTTGCCCGTGATTATGAAGTTATCAGATAGACAACAGCCGGGCCCGTATGCCGACTATGCCACAGCAGTCCGTATCGACTGCCAGCACACCAGCCACCTGGCGCGAAAATCCCGTAATCCGCCTCAGACCGCGAGGTACTCCGCAATCGCGTCCTCGTCGGCGATTGTCGACGGACCGAGTTCATCGACGACCGTCCCGCGCTCCATCGCGTAACAGCGGTCGGCCATCTCGCGGATGACCCCGAGGTTCTGCTCGACGAACAGAATCGTCGTCCCGAGGTCCTCGTTAATCGTCTGCATGTCCTGGCTGATTTGGTCAACGATAGATGGCTGGATGCCCTCGCTCGGTTCGTCAAGCAGGAGCAGGTCGGGGTTCGAGACCAGTGCCCGGCCGATGGCAAGCATCTGCTGTTGTCCGCCCGAGAGCGTCCCAGCCTCCTGACTGGCCCGCTCTTCGAGGACCGGGAAGTACTCGTATATCTGGTCGTACAGCGTCTCGTCGCTGTCCGACCGGATGGTCTCGCCCATCTTGATGTTCTGCTCGACGGTTAGCTTGGGGAACACGTCCCGGCCCTGCGGTATGTAGCCGATGCCGGCCCGTGCGCGCTCGTCGGCCGAGGTAGTCGTCAGGTCGGTGCCGTTGTACCGGATGGCCCCGTTGCTGGGTTCCAGTAGCCCCATCACAGTCTTCAGGAGCGTCGTCTTTCCGACCCCGTTTTTCCCCATCACGCCGACGATTTCCCCTTCCTCGACGGAGAGGTCCACGTCCCGCAGTATCGGTGTCGTGTCGTAGGCGGCGGTGACACTGTCGAGTTCGAGCATCACGACTCACCTCCCAGATATATCCGCTGGACCTCGGGGTCCGACTCTATCTCCTCGATTGGCCCTTCACGGAACACCTCACCGTTGTGCAGCACAGTCACTTCTTCGGCGATGTTCGCGACGAAGTCGGTGTCGTGTTCGATGACGACGAAGGCGATGCCTTGCTCCTCGTTGAGCCGAGTGATCCGCTCGGCGATGGCTTCGCGCTCGGCCACGTCGAGGCCGGCAACCGGTTCGTCAAGCAGGAGCAGGTCGGGTTCGAGTGCAGCGGCCATCCCGATTTCCAGTTGTTGTTGCTGCCCGTGTGAGAGTTGGCCGGCGTCAACGTCCTCGTAGCCGGTGAGCCCCGCGGCCTCGATGGCCTCGGCGACCAGCCGCCGTCGCTCCTCCCCGTCGGCGAACTGCTGAACGGGAAGCCTAACGTTCTCTCTGACGCTCAGGTCACCGTAGACGGACGGGACCTGGAATTTCATACTGATCCCGCGTGAGATCCGCTCGTGTGGGTCGAGATCGGTGATGTCGTGGCCGTTGTAGTAGATACTGCCATCGGTCGCCTCGTAGGACCCGGTAATCAGGTTCAGCAGTGTCGACTTGCCAGCGCCGTTGGGACCGATGAGACAACGTAGCTCCCCCTCGGCGACGGAGAAATCCACGTCGTCCGTGGCGGTGAACCCGCCGAACTGCTTCACGAGCCCGTCGGTCTGCAGCAGCGTCTCCGTCCTGTCGCCCGTTGCCAGTTCCGCGGCGGTCTGTCGGACGTTCGGTCCGAGCGAATCGATGTCGGATTCGGTTTCAGTATCACTCATTAGTCACTCACCTCACTCGACGCGTCGGGTGCGTCAGCCCCGCCGGCCTCGCCCGGACCGAGCCGGGCTTCGACGATCTGCTGGTGGACCCACGGGACGAACCCGCCGGGGAGCACCAGAATCGTCACCAGCAACAGGGTCCCCAGCAGGACCAGCGCCAGTTCTCCGGCCATCGAGATGCGGAGGTATTCGACGCCCAGCGTGGCGACGACAGCCCCGAGCAGGCTCTTTCGGCCGCCGAGGCTCACCCAGATGACCGGCAGCGTCGCGAACAGCAGCGAGAACACGGTCGGGTCGATGTAGACGTTCCGTGCGGCGTACAGCACGCCGGAAAGGCCCGCCAGCGCGCCCCCGAGCGTGAACACGACGAACTTGACGCGGGTCACGTTGTAGCCGAACATCTCGGTTCGGTCCTCGTCCTCGCGGACGGCGACCATCACGCGGCCGTAGTCCGAGTTGACCAGGGCGCGCAGCCCGAGGTACGCCCCGACCAGCAACGTCAGCACGAGGTAGTAGAACGGGCTGATCTCGACCGCCCCGATGCCGATTATCCGCATCGGGAACGGGTTGTAGATGAACTGGTAGGACGCCCCGCCGACGCCGAGGGTCAACAGGGGGATGTCCGGCATCCCGTTGAAGCCGCCCAGCGCCGCCTCGCCGATGGCCCACTCGGACCCGGCGGTCTGGGCCATGAACGTGTGCAGCACGATTGTCGAGACGAGCGTGATGATGGTCACGTAGACGTCGCGCACCCCGCCGTAGAACATGAAGTAGCCCAGTATCGCCGCGCTGACGCCACCGCCGACGATGCCGGCGATGACAGCAGCCGTGATACCGCCCGGGGTCGCATAGTTGATCGAGACGACGCCGAACGTGTAGGCCCCGATGCCGAAGAAGACGACCTGGCCGAAGCTCAGCACGCCCGAGTAGCCCCAGACGACCGACAGCGAGAGCCCCAGCAGGGCCAGTACCATGAACAGCGACAGCTGGGACCTGTCGCCGAACAGCGGGTAGACCGCAAGCGCCGCGACGGCGACGAGGAAGCCGACCCAGAACCCCCGCGAGTCGCCGATGGTGTTCGGCCCCTCGAACCGACTGCGGAGCCGACTCGGGAGCGAACTGTTCGCCTCGCCGTGTGCAGTGTCTGTCGACATTTATTCGCTCTCCTGTCTCCGTTTCCGTAGTTGTTCGATGAACCCGGTGATGCCGTCGGGGAGGAACCGCAGCGCGACGAGCGCGGCCACGAGCAACGCGATGCGGCCGATGAACGTCCCGTAGAGGTTCGAGAACACGGCCAGTATCGCCCCGAGGACGCCCCCCGACAGCGCGGTCCCGAGGACGACGCTCGGGCCCCCGACCACGACGGCGACGAACGACTCGACGAGGAACTGGTCCCCGAGCGTCGGCCGCATCGTGACGACCGGCGCGAAGAGCGCGCCCGTCAGTCCCGCCAGTGCCGACCCGATGCCGAACGTCAGCATGTACATGCGCTCGGTGTTGACGCCCATCGCCTGTGCGGTCTCCTTGTCCTGTATCGTCGCCCGGGCGCGCATCCCGAAGTCGGTCCGGGTGAACAGGTAGTAGGTGGCGACGAGCAGCCCGATGCTGACGCCGGCGAGGACGATTCGGTACGTCGAGTAGGAGAACGCACCGTACTCGATGGGGCCAAAGGGCGTCGAGAGGCCGTCGATGGAGTTGCCGTAGGCGATTCGGGTCCCCTGGGTCAGTATCAGGCTGAGCCCGAACGTGGCGACCATCGAGTCGGCCAGCCGGTCGTACAGCGGCTCGATGATGTCACGGCCGAGGGTCCGCTGGCTGACCCAGTTGGGCCACGCCCCGGAGATGATGACCCGCTCGGTCAGAATCCCGAACAGGCCGGTGACCAGGCCGCCGGCGACCATCGCCACGACGAGCGGGAGGCCGAGTTGCGTCACTGCCAGCGTCGCGGTGTAGGCACCGATGAGGATGAACTCCCCGTGTGCCAGGTTGATGACGCCCATGATCCCGAAGATGATGGCCAACCCCGCCGCGGCGAGCACGATGAACGCGAAGCTATCGAGGAACTGTAACGCGAGGTTGATGCCGTTTACCATCCCTATTCGGCCTCCTCGTAGTAGTCGACCGGGGTGTACTGGGTCTGTTCCGGGTTCTCGGGGAGGTTACAGCCGGCCGTCTCCGAGAGGAACGTTTCGGGTATCTGGCGGTTCTCGACGGCTTCGACGTTGTGTTCCTCGTCTGCGCGCATGATCCACATGTGGTGGTCGACGTGGTGGGTCGCACCATCGAGACGGATCGTCTCACCCTCTGGCGCTTCGGGTGCCTCTTCCGTGCCGAGTTCGATCCCCGACTCCAGGGCGTCGATGACTTCCGGCTGTTCGGTGGTGCCGGCCTGCTCGACGGCCTTCTTGTACATGTACGTCGAGAAGTAGTTGGTCTCGGCCTCCTCGTTGAGGTACGGCGCGTCGGGATACATTTCGAAGTACCGGTCGACGAAGCCGCCGTCGCCCGTGTTGCTCTCGGTCGGTACCTCCTCCATGTAGTTGACGCCGGCGTAGATATTGGCCATCGCCGGGGCATCGAGCCGTCGGTGCTCGTACCCCTGTGCCATCGCCGTCGAGGTGCCGATAGGAATGTCGAGGCCGGCCGAGGCCTTCTGTTCGTAGAACGACGTGTGGTTCGCGCCAACGAGCATCGACATCACGAAGTCCGGGTCGGCCTCCTGAATCCGGTTGATGGTCGACCCGAAGGAGGACTCGCTCAGCGGGATGAACTCCTCGCCGAGGACGTTCGCGTCGTTTTCGTTGGCCAGCACCTTCACCCAGTCCGCGGAGAGCTGGCCGAAGTTGTAGTCAGCCGCGATAGTGTAGATGTCCGGGCCGAACTCCTCGACCAGGTACGGGAGGACGATGCCGAGTTGCTGGCGCGCGGTCGGGCCGACCGCGAAGGTGAACTCGTCGCAGACGCCGCCCTCGTACTGGGTGGTGTAGAAGTACAGCTGTTCGTTGCGGTCGATTATCGGCCGGATGGCCTCCCGGGTCGCCGAGGAGTAGCCGGCCCACAGCGCGTCGACGTTCTCCTCGTTGATGGCCGTTCGGGTGAGTTCCTGATAGCGCTGATTGTCCGACTGTGGGTCGCGCTGGAACGTCTCGATTTGCTTCCCGTCGATACCGCCGTTGGCGTTGATTTCCTCGATAGCGAGCATCGACGCCTTTGCTTTCGGGTCGCCAACGAGGGCGAAGTTCCCGGACTGATCCTCGAGGACGCCGATTTTGAGTGTCTCGGCGCTGCTCGCGGTATCGGTCGAAGTTCCACCTTCACCGGCCGAACAGCCGGCGAGGCCAGTGACGAGTGCGGCCCCGCTCGCGCCGAGGAACTGGCGCCGACTGACAGACGGACGACTCATGCTTTCACCACCAGTTTCTGATTGTTGTTGGAGCTATTATACCCACATTCCTTGTTCATATCTCGTCCTTTGTTCGTGATATCCGAACGTTCGTCCATGATTTCGATCACAGTGTTGCCGTCCGGGAGGGGGAAAATAAGGTTTACCACTCTTATCTTATATTGTCCGCCATACAGACTGGAGAGTATAAGGTCGTCAAAGGATATGACGAATAGGCATCGAAATCACTAGAATTGGCGTGCAAATTTGCATTATTTAGTAATTTTAGCATTTTTCTAGTCAATGCGGCAAAAATAGAAAATAATGGTATTTTTCCGTCGCAGCGGTTTGTCTTGCCGCAGTCGGCGAGTTTTGTGCTCTTGTCCCTCCAAATCGCCCGTCATATTCTCGCCCGCGCTACAGGAGCCACCTATCGTCGGCACTGCCAGCAGACTGGACGTGAGTCGTGTTGGCTTCGGGAAGTAGGACAATTCGATAGTCGAACCCCTTTATGTAGGGCCGAAACTTTAGCATTTAATCCGGTTCTCGATATAGAGGCGTCACTTGCGCAGAGAGCAATCATTTTAGTATGTGTATTCAAAGAGAAGGGCAGATGATAGACAAACAGTCAGAAATACTCGAGGCGGTGGCGCGATGAGCGATGGACTCGTGCCCGGTGAGGTCATCCCGGGTGAAGGGACAGTGACGCTGAACGAAGGCCGAGAGACGACGGAAGTGACTGTCGGGAACACCGGCGACAGACCCTCGCAAGTCGGGTCGCACTTCCACTTCTTCGAGGCTAATGCGGCCCTGGAGTTCGACCGCGAGGCGGCCATGGGAATGCGGCTGAACATCCCCGCCGGGACGGCCGTCCGGTTCGAACCCGGCGACGAGCAAACGGTCGAACTCGTCGAAATCGGCGGGAAGCGACGCGCCCACGGGATGAACGGACTTGTCAACGGGAGTGTCGACGGCGAGACGGGCGACGCGGTCGAACGCATGCGGGCGGCCGGGTTCCGGGAAACCGGGGCCGACGGCGACGAGGAGGGAGCGGAGTGACACGCGACATCGACCGCGAGAACTACGCCGAGCTGTACGGGCCAACGACGGGTGACAAGGTCCGCCTGGGTGACACGGAACTGTTCGCCGAAGTCGAGGACGACCTGCGGACCCACGGCGACGAGGCGGTGTTCGGCGGCGGGAAGACGCTCCGGGACGGGCTGGGAATGGCCCCCGGCGTCACACAGGCGGAGGGCGCGCTCGACTGGGTGCTGACGAACGCGACGATTATCGACCCGATACTCGGTATCGTCGCCGCCGACATCGGCATCCGGAACGGCGAGATCGCCGGCATCGGGAAGGCCGGCAACCCCGACACGATGGACGGCGTCGACATGGTCGTCGGCCCGTCGACGGACGTCTACCCCGCCGAGGGGAAGATTGCCACCGCTGGTGGCCTCGACATCCACATCCACTTCAACTCCGCACAGCTCCACGAACACGCGCTCTCGGGCGGTATCACGACAATGCTCGGTGGCGGGTACGGCGGCGGCGCGACGACGACCACGACCGGCCCAGAGAACGTCAAACGCTTCCTGCAGGCCGCCGAAGCGTGGCCGGTCAACGTTGGCTTCTACGGGAAGGGCAACGCCTCCGACCCCGGCCCGCTCCGCGAGCAGGTCGAGGCCGGTGCCTGCGGGCTGAAACTCCACGAAGACTGGGGGTCGACGCCCGAGACGATCAACACCTGTCTCGAAGTCGCCGAGGACGAGGACGTGCAGGTGTGTATGCACACGGACACGCTGAACGAGGCTGGCTTCGTCGAGAACACCTTCGGTGCCGTCGACGGCCGGACCATGCACCTGTTCCACATCGAGGGCGCGGGCGGCGGCCACGCCCCGGACATCATGGAGATGGTCGGCGAGCCGAACATGCTCCCGTCGTCGACGAACCCCTCGATGCCCTACACCGACAACACGTTCGATGAACATCTGGACATGGTAATGGTGTGTCATCACCTCAACCCCGACGTGCCGGAGGACGTGGCCTTCGCCGAGTCCCGCGTTCGCGCAGAGACAATCGCCGCCGAGGACGTGCTTCACGACATGGGCGCGATATCGATGATGACCTCCGACTCGCAGGCGATGGGCCGGATGGCCGAAGTCATCCCGCGGACGTGGCAGACGGCCTCGAAGATGAAGTCCCAGCGCGGCCCGCTCCCCGAGGACGAGGGGACCGGCGCGGACAACCACCGCATCAAGCGCTACATCGCGAAGTACACCGTCAACCCCGCAATCTCGGCTGGTATCGAGGACCACGTCGGGACGCTCGAACCCGGCAAGCTCGCCGATATCTGCCTGTGGGACCCTGCGTTCTTCGGCGTCAAGCCGGCGATGACGTTCAAGGGCGGCTTCCCGGTCCACTCGGAGATGGGCGAGGCCAACGGGTCGTTGATGACCTGCGAACCGATTCTCCAGCGGGAACGCGCTGGTGCGGTCGGCAAGGCCAAACACGCCCTCTCGCTGTCGTTCGTCTCGCCGGCGGCCGCCGAGGCCGGCATCGGCGACGAGTACGGACTCGACTCCCGTGTCGTTCCAATCGAGGGCGCTCGCACGCCCGGCAAGGACGACATGGTGTACAACAGCTACTGCCCCGACGACATCGAAGTCGACCCCGAGACCTTCGAGGTCCGGGTCGACGGTGACCACGTCACCTGCGAACCGGCTTCCGAACTCCCACTCGCACAGCGGTACATGCTATGAAACTCACAGCCAAAGAACAGGAACGACTCACGGTCTTCACCGCTGCAGAGGTCGCGCGGCGGCGCAAGGAACGCGGCGTCCCGCTGAATCACCCCGAAGCGGTCGCCTACATCAGCGACTGGTGCATCGAGCGCGGCCGGGACGGCCAGTCGGTCGCCGAAATCCGCTCCGGCGCGTCGAAGCTGCTCGGCCGCGAAGACGTGATGGACGGCGTCCCGGAGATGATCGACATGATTCAGGTCGAGCCGGTGTTCCCCGACGGTACGAAACTCGTCACGGTTCACGACCCGATTCGCTCCGACAGTGTCGGGTCGGCCGACGACGATGCACCTGAGGGAGAGACGGCGACCAATGGCGGAGACTCAGCGGGGACAGACGAATGAGTCTCACACATCGGGACGTGGCGACGGTCGGCATCGGCGGCCCGGTCGGGTCCGGAAAGACCTCACTGCTGACCGCGCTCGTCCCAGAGCTGCGCGAGCAGGGACTTGACGTGGGCGTCATCGCCAACGACATTCTCACGCAAGAGGACGCAGACGTGCTACGCGAGCGCTTCGCCGGAGTCGTCCCCGAGGACCTTGTGGCCGGCGTCGAGACCGGGGCGTGCCCACATACGGGCATCCGTGAAGACCCGTCGATGAACCTCCAGCAGATCGACTCGTTCCTGGCTGACCACCCGGAACTTGACCTGGTGCTGGTCGAGAGCGGCGGCGACAACCTCGCGGCGACGTTCAACCCCGAACTCGCCGACTACTCGCTGTACGTCATCTCGGTCGCGGAAGGGGAAGACATCCCTCGAAAGCGCGGGCCGGGAGTGGTCGATTGTGACCTGCTCGTCATCAACAAGACGGACCTCGCGCCCCACGTCGGCGTCGACCTCGACGTGATGGAGCGGGACGCCGACGAGGTCCGGGACGGGCCGGTCGTCTTCACCAACTGTAAGGACGAGACGAACATCGACGAGGTGCTGTCACACGTCCGCGAGGGGGTGCTGTTCGCCTGATGGCCGCCGACGCGCCCCATCCGGCGTTCGAGGGGTATGCGACCGAGGCCGTGCCACAGGCCGCCGTAGGGTCGCCGGGGAAAGACGGCGTGCTCGAACTGACCTTCGAGCGGACGGCCGACGGGACGACCCTGGTCCACGACTACGCGACGGTCCCGTTCCACATCTCGGGGACGCTGGGGCACGACCCCCATCCCGACGCCAACACCGTCTTCGTCCAGTCGCCGACCGGCGGCGTCGCCCAGGGTGACCGCCACGACGTGTCGATAACTGTCGGAGACGAGGCTGTCGCTCACGTCTCGACTCAGAGCTCGACGAAAGTCCAGACGATGACGTGTAACTACGCCGCCGCCGACACGACCCTCAGCGTCGGCGCCGGCGGCCACCTGGATTACGTGCCCGAGCCGACGATTCTCCACGCCGATTCAAGATACGTGCAGGAGATGACGGTAGACCTGTCGCCCGGCGCAACCGCCGTCGTCAGTGACGTGGTTGTCCCTGGACGCCTCGCTCGGGGCGAGCGCTTCGAGTTCGAGCGATATCTCTCCCGCGTGCGCGGGACCGGGCCTGACGGACTCTTGTTCGAGGACGCAACTCATCTGACGCCGGAAGACAGGGACCCGACAGTACCCGGCGTTCTCGGCGAGTTCACCGTCTACGGGACGACGTTCGTCCTCGCGCCGGACCACGACGAATCCGAACTGAGTGACGCGCTACATGCGGCCGTCACCGACGACGAGGCCCGGGCCGGTGCGACAGCGCTCCCCAACGGGGCTGGCGTTGCGGTCCGTGCTCTGGGCGACCGGGCTGAGACCGTACAGGCTACGCTCCACGCGGCCTGGGACCACGCCAGACAGGAACTGCTGGACGCGCCCGCGCCGTCCGGGAGGAAGTACTGATGCTGGTCGCAGACACCTATCTCGGCCACCGCGACGACGCGACCGTTGCGGAAGATATCGATACGTCGGACCACGCTACGGTCGTGCTCTCGGACACCGAACGCCAACGCTCGCGAGTCCGCACTGAGACGACAGACGGCTGTGACCTCGGTATCGTGGTCGCCCGCGACCTCGCTGACGGCGACGTGCTGGAAGCTGAAGACGGCACACTCGTCGTCGTCGAACTCGCCGCCATCGAGGCCCTCGTGCTCGATTTCGCCGACAGCGATGTTTCACCGACCGCGGCGCTGGAACTCGGTCACGCAGTCGGGAACAGACACTGGAACCTCGCGGTCCGCGACCGAGAGACCCTGTTCCCCGTGACCGACTCGAAGGAACGGATGGAGACGACTGTCGCAGAACTGCTGCCCGCAGACGTGCCGACGCGGTACGAACACGTTCCGCCGACAACGTTCGATGATGAAGGGGTTGACCACACGCACCGCGACGGTACCGGCATGCACGACGGCGGCGGCCACGCCCACGACCACGGCGTCCGGACTATCGATGGGGGCGACCAATGAGCGACGCCGCAGCGCTCGAATCGTTCCGGCTCGCGGACTCGTTCCTCCCGGTCGGGACCTACACCGTCTCCTACGGACTGGAACAGTTCATTCAGGACGACCGGGTCGAAGACGCGGCAGACCTCGAAGCGCTCCTGTCGACGTACCTCCGCCAGCAAGTCGGACCCGCCGAACTCGTCGCGCTCCGGGCTGCACACGCCGCCGCAGCCGATGGGAATTTCGAAGCGGTCTGTCGGGCCGACCGGCGGCTTTCGGCCGTGACGCTGGCCGCGGAGTTCCGCGAGAGCGCCCAGCAGTCCGGCGACCGACTGCTCTCGCTTCAGACAGAACTGTGTGAGGAGGCGCTGCTGGACCGCTACGCCGAACGCGTCGACGCCGACGAAGCGCCCGGCAACTACGCCGTGGTGCTCGGCGTTGCGACAGCCCTGGCCGATGTGGCTGTCCGTGACGCCTGCTTGCTGTGCTGTCACGGGTTCGTCACCGGACTGTTGGGGGCAGCCCAGCGCCTCCTCTCGCTCGGCCACACAGATGCCCAGCGAATACTGGATGACCTACAGCCGGTGATGACGGCCGCAGTCGACGATAGCGCGGATCAGGGGATAGACGAGATGACACCGTTCGCACCGCTGGTGGATGTGCTGGCCGCCGAGCACGAACGTGCGGAGCGGCGGCTGTTCGCCAGTTAACGGCCGACCCACGACGGCGGAATCCCTTGACCCGGAGGGTCCGAGTTGCACTCGGCCAGAGCAGAAATGACGTGACCGGTAGCCAGTTCTGTTATTCGGCACTCGCAACGAGCAGGAACGTCTCCGGTCGCACCGCCTCGAACTCGATTGTGAATCCGTGCTGGCGGAGCGTGTCCGTTGCCTCAGTAGCGGAAAACCGCTCGTCGACGGGCGGGCCGTTGCGACCACTGCCGGAGGCCGCCCAATCGGCGATGGCGAACGTCCCGCCTGAGTTGAGCACCCGTGCGACCTCGTTCAGCGCCCCGTCGCTAGCGAATTCGTGGTACGTCATCGTCGAGAACGCCCCGTCGAGACTGCCGGTATCGAACGGGAGGTCGTCGACCGCACTCGTCACGAGGTCGACGTTGTCAGGGACGCCTTTCTCCCGATAGTAGTCGTGCATCGCTTCCTGGATGTCGACAGCGTACACTGATTCGACGGCCGGTGCGATGTCGTCGGTGTAGAACCCGGTCCCGCTCCCGAGGTCCGCGACCGTCTCGTCACTCTCGGGTGAGAGCGCCCAGTGCAACTCTTCTGCAGAGAGTGAGCGGTACCGTTGCTGGGCGTCTTCGAGTTTGTCGGCCCGGCCGGCGTCGAACGTGTGATACCCCATGTTAGAGGTTCCGGAACGCCTCGTCGACGATTTCGCCGGTGTCGGCGACGATGTCCGCCATCTCCTCGTTGTCGGGAGCCATCCCGACGAGGCGGGCGATTCGCATAATCGAGACGTGATAGACGCGCTGTTGTCCGGGTTCTTCCTCCCAGATGACGACGTTACAGGCCATGAGCGCACCGAGTTTGTTGTCTGTCGCATCGAGAGCGCGGTCAGCGACTTCGGGGTTACAGGCCCCCAACACGTAGTAGGGGTCACGGTCCGCATCGATCTTCTCGTTGAGCATTTCGGAGGGCGAGAACTCGACGGGGACACCGAACCCGGCGTCGGTGAACACGTCTCGGACGTGTTCGATGGCGTCTTCGTGGCTCATTTCGAGCGTCGCCTGTTGTTCGCCGATGTCTTCGGGGTCGATCTGGCTCGGGTCGATTGGGAGTACCATTCGTGTGTTGTATTGTGCCTACAGAGCAAAGTCTCTTCGGATACGGTGTCGAAAGGACGGAGAGAATTTTCGAGTACCGGATCGAGAAGTGGGGTCGCCACTCGTCGATATTGCAACCGTAGCTCGTCGGCGGAGTATGTCTTGTATGTGGTACGTCGGAATCGATGTGGCTATCAAATGGCTAGTAAAGTACGCCATTACCGACCACTTCCACGGGTACTGAGGCAATTCTACCTGTGAACCCCACACGATAGGCCACACCGACTTGTTGTCATATATGAGACTGGCCGGCCCCGGTTACCGTTTGAGAGAACCGACGGCTGTGACGCCGAGGGTGAGAATCGACTGCTGGTCAGATCACACTCTTGACTTTCGTATAGACTCCCGCAGTGCAACCCAGTATTGCAAAGGATGTACAAAACAAATAAGTCGATCCGGTCCGAATGTCGGAGTGATGACTGACGAGCTAGAGGAGATCAGACGACAAAAACTGGACGAGCTTCGTACCCGGGGTGAGTCGGGTAGTACCAACGAATCTGAATCAGGAGACCCCTCTGAGCCGATTACGGTCGATGGAAAAGCCGAGTTGTCCGACACGACTACCGATCACGACGTGGTTCTGGTCGACTTCTACGCCGACTGGTGTGGGCCGTGCCAAATGCTTGAACCCGTCGTCGAAACCGTCGCGGCCGAGACCGCCGCGACAGTGGCGAAAATCGACGTCGACGCGAACCAGGAGCTCGCCGCCGAGTACGGCGTTCGAGGAGTCCCGACGCTGCTTCTGTTTGCCGACGGGGAGCCGGTCGAGCGACTCGTCGGAATGCAGGACGAATCACAACTGCGTGCCGTAATCGAAAAGTACGCGTGATTCGGGCGGTAGCGAGTTTCCCTGAGAGAAACGGAGGCAAATCCCGTCTTACAAGCGTGGGGGACTCGTAGCGGTTCATCTGGACTCCGTTCTGTAGTCGTTTCTCTCCACGGCCGGGCTCCACGTATAATACTACACAGTATTGTAATATCTGCGAAATACTTTTGCGCACACTGATTCTATTATAAGATATGACGTTGGTTTTCACCCACCCAGAAACGGCCTGGACGACAGCAAAGGACGTTAACGGTATATTCGGCCACACATGAGTCCCGCTGTTCCCCTCACCTACGTTCGAGACCGCCGCGAGGAACTGGTCACACTCGCCCTCGACCTCCTGGCGATAGACACGTCGAACCCGCCCGGGGATACGCGTGCGATTGTGACCGAGATCGAGGGATTCCTCGACCCGCTGCCGGTCGACGTCAAGCGGTTCGCAGTCGACCCGGCGAAGCCGAACCTCCTCGTTGGGATTCCCGGTGAGTCGGACCGAACGCTGCTGTACAACGGGCATCTCGATACGGTGCCCTTCGAGGCCGACGCATGGACTCACGCTCCGCTCGGCGAGCGCGTCGAAGACCGCGTGTATGGCCGCGGCGCGACCGATATGAAAGGTGCCGTGGCATCGATGCTGCTTGCCATCCAGGCTTTCGCCGCAACCGACGCTGAACCGCCTGTCACGCTCCTGTTTGCCTTCGTGAGCGACGAGGAAGTGGGCGGTGACGCCGGCCTTCCCGCGCTGCTGGAGGCCGAGAAACTCGACGCGGACGCGTGCGTTATCGGCGAACCGACCTGCGAGGCGGGCCGTCACTCCGTCACGGTTGCTGACCGGGGCAGCATCTGGTTGACGCTCGAAGCCAGCGGCGAGGGGGCCCACGGTTCCCGGCCGATGCTGGGCATCAACGCGGTCGACCGACTCTACGACGCCGTCGAGACGCTGCGTGACCGCTTTGGCTCTAGACGACTCGATATCGCCCCCAAAGTGGAACCGATTGTCGACGAGTCGGTCGAATACTACGCCCCATCGCTGGGTGAAGATGTCGCGCGGGACCTGTTCCGGTACCCCACGATAAACCTCGGCATTTTCGAAGGTGGCGACGCGGTAAACAGTGTTCCGCAGTCCGCCCGCGCCGAAATCGACATCCGATTGACCGCCGGGGTTGAGACGCCCGACGTGCTCTCGGAGATCCGGTCCTGTGTCACCGACTGTGAGGGGATTACGATTACCGATGTCTCCTGGAGCGTCGGGACTGCCGAGGAGTCCGACAGCCCGCTCGTCGAAGCGGTCACGTCGACGGCGGCGGACGTCACAGGTGAACGCGTCTTCCGACGGAGTGCCACGGGCGGCGGCGATGCCAAGACGCTCCGGAACGCGGGCATTCCGACCGTCGAGTTTGCGCTCGGGACCGATACCGTCCACACCCCCGACGAGTACGTCCCGGTCGATGTGCTCGTCGACAATGCAGCCGTCTACACGAGACTGCCGGCAGTGTGGGCGTCACAGACAGCACCGTAGCAGTCCGTTGCGGTGTGATTTTGTCGGCGCGACTGCTCCGGTGGTCACCGTGCATCGAGTAAGACTTAGGTAGATGTATTGCGTATTTGTGGGTATGGAGAACAATATTGGAGCGACTGATAGACTGACCCGCATCGCTGTTGGCCTCGTGCTGGCAGTTGCTGGACTGGCGACGCTCGGCGGTCTGCTGGGCTTCGGAACGACGGTCGGCGCGGTCGCGACACTGCTTGGTGTCGTCCTCGTCGCGACTGGCCTCGTCCGGATGTGCCTCCTGTACCGACTGCTGGGTATCGACACGTCGGGTTCCCGCTAGGGATGGACCGGTTCCAGAACACCGGCCAGCCCGACTGGGACTGGTGGGGCAAACTCTGGCCGACGCCCGGCGCGACGCTCCGGACACTCGGTGTCGCGTCCGGCGAGTCAGTCGCCGAGGTCGGCTGTGGAAGCGGGTACTTTGCGCTCCCAGCCGCCCGCATCGTCGAGCCCGAGCCGGTGTACGCGCTCGATCTGGATGCGGCCCTCCTCGACGAACTCGAAGATCTCGCCGACCAACAGGAGATCGAGAACGTCGTCCCAATCCACGGCGATGCTCGGAACCTGCCTTCGGCGCTCACTGCCCGCGTCGACACGCTCATGATAGCAAACACGTTGCACGGCGTCGACGACCAGTCCGGCTTTATCCGACAGGCCTTCCGGGCGATTGAGGCTGGCGGGAGCCTACTCGTCGTGAACTGGCACGACCGTCCGCGCGAAACCACGACCGTTGCGGGCGAACCGCGAGGGCCGCCGACGGGGCTTCGGATGCCCCCAGCGGCAACCGAGGATGCGGTGCTCTCGGCGTCGGAGTTCACGCTTGAGCGGCAGGTCGAACTGCCGCCGTACCACTACGCCCTCGTGTTCACCCGATAGAGATAGCGGCGCGCTCCCGGCGGTTCCGTACTCGCCGTACGATCGATACGCTTGCTCCACTGCGCCGGACTCATCTGTTTTCATAATCTTGGAATTTACGCACAATACTAATACAGGTGAGCTCCAACTACCTCCTGTGAGACTCCCATGACTGACATCGAACCCGACGAAACCGTCGACGCCCGAGGCGCAGCCTGTCCCGGTCCGCTGATGGACCTCATCGGACAGATCCGAGATGCCGAAGCCGGTGACGTGGTTCGGCTCCTGAGCGACACCGACCAGTCGCTCACCGACGTTCCGGAGTGGGCCGAAGAGGCCGGCAACGAACTGCTCGCTATCGAGGAGCTCGACGACCACAACGCGTTCTACCTGGAGAAAGCATGACCGAGCACGTCGTCATCGTCGGTGGTGGGACCGGTGGCACCGTCCTCGCGAACGACCTCGCCGACCGACTGGACGTCGAGCTTGCCGCCGACGACGTCCGAATCACGCTGATCAACGACGGACCTGACCACGTATATAAGCCGGTCTGGCTGTACGTGCCGTTCGGACAACGCGAACCGGCAGACGGTCGGCGACCGCTCGACGAGCTCGTCGACGACGCCGTCGACCTTCGAATCGACCGCGTGACCGCAATCGACACCGAAGCCCAGCGACTGCGGTTCAACGGCACCGCTCCGGCAGTCGACTACGACTACCTCGTGCTGGCGACCGGGTCGACGCTAGAGCCCGAACGGATACCCGGCCTCGCGGACGGTGGGCACGATTACTACAGCGAGTCGGGCTCGACCGCCCTCCGTGACGAACTGCTTGGGTTCACCGAGGGGCACCTCGTGTTGAGCGTCATCGGGTCGCCCCACATGTGCCCGGCGGCACCACTGGAGTTCGTCTTCATGGCCGACGACTGGCTCCGCGAGCGCGGGCTCCGCGACGACGTCGACATCACCTACACATACCCGATCCAGCGCGTCCACGGCAACCCCCATATCGCCGAATGGGCCCGACCGATTATGGACGAACGCGGCATCGAGGTCGAGACGTTCTTCAACGCCGAGGAAGTCGACCCGGATTCGGAGACGCTCACCTCGATGGAGGGGACCGACCTCGACTACGACCTCCTCGTGACGATTCCGCCCCACGGCGGTATCGACCTCATCGAAGAGGCGGGGCTCGGCGACGACGGGTGGGTCGACGTCGACAAGCACACGCTCGAAGCCGAAGCCGCCGAGAACGTCTACGCGCTCGGCGATACCGCCGATACCGGCGTCCCGAACGCTGGGAGCGTCGCCCACTACCAGGCCGGCGTCGTCGGGCAGCGCCTCGCCAGTGAAATCCGCGGCCGTCCGGCAACAGCGACCTACGACGGGAAGACGCTGTGTTTCATCGAAACGGGGATGGACGCGGCGTCGTTCGTCGAGTTCGACTACGAGAACCAGCCGTCGCCGGCGCCGCCCTCGGAGAAACTCCACTGGTCGAAGCTGGCGTACAACGAGTCCTACTGGCTCACCGCACGGGGGTTGCTCTGACCATGTCCGGAGAAGAGGTTTCCGAGCAGACCGACCTCGAAGCGGCAATCCAGCAGAATCCCGAGGCCGTCGCGGAGTTCGTCGAACACCTCGACGCCGTCAACGAGTTGCTGGACGTGCTCTCGCTCGGCGAGAGTGCGCTCTCCGATGAGATGGTGCGTGAGCTCTCGGCCACCGGCTCGACCCTTGCCGAGTCTGCAGACGGGCTTGCGACCGACGAGACCGTCTCCCTGGCCGAGACCGTCGGTGAGAACGGCGATGAGTTGCAGGACGCGCTGGAAACCCTGCTCGCGCTCCAGCGAAGCGGCACGCTCGACGAACTAGCCGAGCTCGCCGAAGTCGGCTCGCTGGCGACCGCCGCGCTCGACGACGAGATGGTCACGTCGCTGGCCGGTACCGGTGCCGCGCTCGGCGAAGTCGCACAGACGGCAGCAGACGACGACACCCGCGACGGTATCGAGACGCTACTGGCGGGCCTCGGTGAAGCGGAGCGCGAACCGGCCGAGCCGGTCGGTCCCGTCGGTCTGCTTCGCGGGCTACGCGACCCGGACGTTCAGTACGGGCTCGGCTACTTGCTGGCGCTTGCCGGCGCAGTCGGCCGTGAGCGCGCCGAGGAAAAGACAGAATAGTTGTCTGCCGCAGCTAGCTGTGCGCGATTGGTCGTTTCAGACAAGAAGTTGGATGTCGGCGTCGGCCATGTCCTGCAGCGCTGTCGCAGCGCCGACACCGGTGGTAACGCCGTCGTAGAAGTCGGCCTCGTCGTAATCCATCAGGTCGATGGTCATCTGGCAGGCCTGGAACTCCACGCCCATATCGAGGCTCGTCTCCAGCAGCTCCTCAATCGTCGCGGTGTCGTTGTTCGCGATGCGCTTTTCCATCATCTTCGTCGTTACGCGGTCCATGCCAGGAATCGCGGCGACCGCGTTCGGCATCGGCATATTCGGATTCCCGACGGAGCTCAGTTTGAGGTTCTTCGAGCGTTCCTCGTGGAGGATGTCTAGCCCCCAGAACGTGTGGAAGACAGTCACCTCGTACCCGAACGCAGCGGCGGTGCTGGCGAGGATGAGCGGGGGGTACGCCATGTCGAGCGTGCCCTTCGTCGCAATGATGCTCATCTTCTTCGTGTCGTCCTCGCTCGTGGCCTCCGCGAGCGCGTTTTCCAGTTCGTCGACGCGGGCGGCCAGCTCCGCACGCGAGGGAGTGTCGTCGGACGCCGCGTCTGGTGTGTCCGTGCTCATCGTTACTCCGTCTTGCGGACGTAGTGCTTGTACACGTCGTCGCCCTCCTCCTGGTCGACGAGTTCGACGCCCTCAGTACCGGCCGCCCAACCGTCGATGTCGCTCATGCTGCCCGGGTCGGTCGCTAGTACTTCGAGGACGTCACCCTCGGCGAGGTCGTCGGTAGCCGACTTCGTCTTCACCACTGGCATGGGACACGATGCACCTTTCACGTCGAGCGTCTCCGCGATATCGAATTCAGCGTTCATTGGTTATTCGCTCCGTTGAGTTGTCTTGGAGCTAACGCACAATACCGCCCGGTCAAGTAAAAGATTGTCGATTCTTGTGAGTTTAGCAAACAACTACTCACCTAATTTTCGGCCTCAAATGCCCTATTATGCTAATTCAGGCCATATTTTATTTACTCGTGGGTCTGTTTGGCCGATAGTATTGTTTAGAATGTGGATTACTATGCAAATGCTTTTGTGCGTCCGCCCGGTAGAAACGAGTGCACAAAATGAACGCTGACGACTTTCCGACGCCAGACGTCGACGTGGAAACGACCGATCCGGAATCGCTCAAAGACCGCATTGACGCTGGTGAAGACGTGACGCTTCTCGACGCGCGTATGCAATCAGACTACGACGAGTGGCGCATCGACGGCGAAAACGTCACCTCGCTCAACATCCCGTACTTCGAGTTCCTTGAGGACGACATCGACAGCGACGTCCTCGCTCAGATTCCCGACGACCGCGAAGTGACCGTCCTGTGCGCGAAGGGCGGCGCCAGCGAGTACGTCGCGGGCACACTCGCGGAACACGGCTACGACGTCAACCACCTCGAAGACGGCATGAACGGGTGGGCGAGCATCTACGAGGCCGTCGAAGTCGAACGCTACGACGGCACCGGCACACTCCTGCAGTACCAGCGACCGTCCTCAGGTTGTCTGGGCTATCTCCTCTACGACGACGGCGAAGCCGCCATCATCGACCCGCTACGTGCGTTCACCGACCGGTATCTCGATGACGCCGCTGAACTCGGTGTCGAACTCAAGTATGCACTCGATACGCACATCCACGCCGACCACATCTCCGGCGTTCGCGACCTCGACGCAGAAGGCGTCGAGGGCGTCATTCCAGAGGCCGCCGTCGACCGCGGCGTCACCTACGCCGCGGAGCAAGGCTCCACGGGCCCTGCCTCGCAAGCTCGGCAGGACACCGACGACCTGACGACTGCCGAAGACGGCGACACGTTTCAGGTCGGCGACGCGACTATCGAGACAGTCTCCACGCCCGGCCACACGACCGGGATGACCTCCTATCTCGTCGACGGGAGCCTGCTCGCGACCGGTGACGGGCTCTTCATCGAGAGCGTCGCTCGCCCCGACCTCGAAGAGGGCGACGAGGGCGCGCCCGAAGCCGCGCGTATGCTCTACGAGTCCCTTCAAGAGCGTGTGCTAACACTGCCTGATGGCACGCTTATCGGCGGCGCGCACTTCAGCGACGCGGCCGAACCCGCAGAGGACAGTACATTTACCGCCCCAATCAGTGCGCTCGTCGAAGAGATGGACGCGCTCACCATGGACGAGGACGCGTTCGTCGAGCTCGTCCTCTCGGATATGCCGCCGCGGCCGGCCAACTACGAGGAGATCATCGCGACGAACCTCGGGCAGAACGCCGTCGACGACGAGGAAGCGTTCACGCTGGAACTCGGGCCGAATAACTGCGCCGCTAGCCAGGAATCCCTTGCGGGTGACTAACGACGCCAATGGTGATTGAGGCACTCCCACTGCAGGCAACCGCCGAACTGTTTCCGAACGGCATCAGTCGCTACGCCGTCGGTGGCTTGCTGGTGGGGCTTGGGACTGTCGTCATCTACCTCGGAACCGGCATCAGCGCCGGCGCGAGCACGTTTCTGGAGTCGACGCTGTCGTACGTCTCGGACCGGTCCCGGTTCCAGCAGTATGTCAGCTCCCGTGACTGGCGTGTCGTGTTCACGCTCGGCATTATCCTCGGGGCGGCCGTGTACGCGGTCGTCTATCAGGGCGGCGCGTGGACCACGGACGTCCAGCCGTGGCGACTCCTCCTCGGCGGGGTATTCGTCGGTATCGGGACGCGCGTCGGCAAGGGCTGTACGTCAGGCCACGGCGTCTGTGGCGTCGGCTCCGCGTCGAAAACGTCGATAGCCGGCGTCCTGACGTTCCTCGCCGTCGCCATCATCACTGCACAACTGGTTTCGGCACTGGGGGTGAGTCCGTGAGCTGCGAGACACGAGCGGAACGAGAGTCTCGAAGCGAGCGACCGGGAGCGGCCGGAGGGAACGACACATGAGTGACGACCGCCACCCCGCGTTCATGCCGCTGATTCTCGTCGGCGGGCTCATCTTCGGGTTCGGACTCGCGTACAGCCACATGGCGCGCCCGGAAGTCGTTCTGGATTTCCTCCAGTTCGAGGACTTCGGGCTGGTGTTCGTGATGTTCGGCGGCGCTGCCGTGACAGGGGTGGCCTTCGTTCTCGGACCCCGCCTCCTCGGCCGCGCGCCGCTGACCGGCGACACCTTCGAACGGCGTCTGAAGTCCTTCGACCGGAACGTCCTGGTCGGCGGTGCCATCTTCGGCGTCGGGTGGGGACTGTCCGGTATCTGTCCGGGGGCCGCCTACGCGAGCCTCGGTATCGGCAACGTCACCATCCTCTGGGCGCTCGCCGGGATGTTTCTCGGCGCATATCTCCAAGGCTACTGGCGAACCCGGAGCGAGACCAGCGATACAGCCGCGACGGGCGCAGACTAACAGTTCGCAGGCATGTGTGTCGGCTGTGAGGTGAACGGCCTTGACCACCCATCCGAGGGCAGTTTTTGCCGGATCGTGCGTGCATTTGTGCGAACCGTACACAAGTCTTATATCTGGGTAGTAACTACAGAGAGGTGATAACGATGCCAGATTCGATGTCTGAACAGCTCCGTCGAGATATGCAGTGCGAAGGACTGCTGGAGTGTTTCCACGGGCTCAAAGAACTCGACAAGGAGTGCTTTCGGGCGCTCGTCGAGGCCGAGGAACCACTGACCGTCGACGAACTCGCCGAGGCAGTCGACCGCGAGCGCTCGACCGCGTATCGCGCCGTCCAGCGACTCCTCCAGACGGGCTTTATCGAGAAAGACCAGATCAACTACGACCAGGGCGGCTACTACCACGTCTACTCGCCGACGGATCCGTCCCAGATAGCAGACGAGATGCAGCGCATGCTCAACGACTGGTACGCGAAGATGGGCCAACTGATTCAGGAGTTCGAGAACAAGTACGAACAGTCCGAGTCCTCGGCCCCGACTGTCGAAAGCTAACGCCGCCGTCTTCTCTCTATTACACGCTGTCGCTCACGAGCCGAGCCGATTTCTGCGCCTGCACGAATAGACATCCCGCTACCATTGGCTTGCGAAGAGTATTTCATAGTATTGTATATTTTGTGCAAACTCTTATTTGTCGCTGCCGCGTACAGTCTATTGATGGCAACTGATACTGCATCCGACGCCGAGACGACCGCGACGGACGAACCGCTTCACATCGACGGAACGGACCATCTCGACGATGTCGTCGACAAGCACGACGTCGTCCTCACGGACTTCTATGCCGACTGGTGTGGCCCGTGCCAGATGCTCGAACCGACCGTCGAGACGCTGGCCGCAGAGACCGGCGCGACCGTCGCCAAAGTCGATGTCGACGCCAACCAGCAACTCGCACAGTCCTACGGCGTCCGTGGCGTTCCAACACTCATCCTGTTCGCCGATGGGGAGCAGGTAGAAGAAGTCGTCGGCCTCGAAGGCGAAGAAGCGCTCAGAGCGCTCATCGAATCATACGCGGAATAAGGCCACGCCTGTAGACGACATCCTGTATATCGACGTATTCACTGCCCGATTGGCACTAGTTGATAAACACTTGGTGCGAGTTCAGCGCCGTCGCACGCACCCACTCATAATATATTAGCGAGAGCGCTATTACGCCACGTAATGACGAAAGCAGCCGTCATCATCCTCGCAGGGACAGAGGGACACGAGAATCTCGGCCGACTCGCAAACGGCCTCGAAGCAGCAACGGAGTTCGCGGAAAACGACGAGGACGACCTCGAACTCATCTTCGACGGGGCCGGAACACAGTGGATTCCGGAACTCGAAGACGAGGACAGCGACTACCATGAACTGTACCAGACCGTCAAAGAGGATACGGCCGTCTGTGACTACTGTTCCGGTGCATTCGGCGTCGAAGACGCCGTCGCCGACTCCGGACTCGTCACGCTGGACGAGCACGACGGCCACCCGAGCATTCGCTCGCTCGTCGACGACGACTACGAAGTTATCACGTTCTGATCCCGACAGCGGGGCGGTCACGTTCGACCCCACTGTAGTGAAACACGACGCGGCTTTATCCAGGGCCGTGTGATTACTTCACAAGAACCACTGCCCAGCCCGAAGTCGGTTACGGGCCGCTGTGGGCGTCGCACAGGACCCTGATACCATATGATTCTGCCAGTCTCGTGGACGATGGTCGTGATAGTGACGGCTATCGTCCTCGTCGCCGGGGCGACAAACGGGCTTGCTGGCTTCGGCTTCGCCGTCGTCGGGACGATGGCGCTTGCGACGGTCATCGACCCGGCGACAGCCGTCGTGTTCATGATTCTCCCCATTCTCGCGGTGAACGTTTCACTGGTTCGGGACCTCTCACGGCGTGAACTGCGTACCTGTAGCCAGCGGTTCGGACCGCTTATCGCTGCGGCGCTTGTCGGGACTGTTGTCGGGATGGCTGTACTCGACAGGCTCCCGGAAGCGCCGCTCCGTGTCGGACTCGGCCTGCTGACCCTGGGGTTTGTGGCGACCGCCCAGCAGCGGGTGCCGCTTCCCGGATGGGTGTCAGTGGGCAACAGCGACCTCGGGAAGACACCGCTTGCGATGGTCGGCATCGGCGGCGTTTCGGGGGCGCTGTTCGGCGGAACGAACGTCGGCGTCCAGCTCGTCGCGTATCTCCGGAGTTTCGACCTCTCGCACAGCGTGTTCGTCGGCGTCGTCGCGCTGGTGTTTCTGGGACTCAGCGTCACGCGGGTCGCTTTTGCCGGCGTCTTCGGGCTCTATCCCAACGCGGTTGTCGCTGGAACGTCCGTTCTCGCAGCCGTGCCGGCCGTTGCCGGTGTCGCAGTCGGGAAGCGACTCAGAACCGCTGTCAGTGACCGGGTCCGTCGAGCCGCCGTGCTAGCCTTACTATCGATTATCGGCTTCAGACTGGTCGCCAGTGGCCTTGGAGTCGTGTGAAAGTTGGCTCAGCATGTCCTCAACCACGTTCAGCCGTAGATGGTGGTGACGGTCGACCTTGGAGAGGGGACAGACCGACTGGCTGGTTCGAATCCGTCCCGAACACAATCGCTTCCAGTAGCCCACGCAGTTACCCGAACCTCACGCAATCATTAGTACCGCAGCGATACGAGGGTCTGTATGACGGACCCGTTCGTAGTCATCGGTGGCGACGCGGCCGGACTGAGCGCCGCGAGCAAGTTCACCCGAGAGGCACCGGACCGTGACGTGATCGTCTTCGAGAAAGGCGAGTGGGTATCCTATGCCCACTGCGGGACGCCGTATTACGTGAAGGGGACCGTCGAGCGGCTGACGGACCTTCTCTCGCTGTCGCCCGAGCAGGCGTCTGAGCGCGGTATCGACCTTCGCCGGAACCACGAAGTCGTCGGCGTCGACACCGACGCAGAAACGGTCACCGTCGCACAAGACGGCGAGACGTTCAGCCAGCCATACGGCGACCTGCTGGTCGCGACGGGCGCACACGCGGTGACCGGGCCGATACCGGGGGCGGAACTCGACGGCGCGTTCACGATGCACGGGCTCGATTCGGCCGCCGCGGTCCGCGCTGCGCTGTCCGAACCCGGCGACTCTACCGTCGACACGAGCATCGAGTACGTCGATACAGCACTCGTCGAGAAGTACGCCGACTGGGAGCCACCGGAGCGAGTCGCTATCGTCGGCGGCGGCTACGTCGGCGTGGAAATGGCCGAAGCGTTCCGGGCCCACGATGTCGAAACGCACCTCTTCCAGCGGTCAGGCCACCTCCTGCCGCCGTTCGGGGAAGCAGTGGGCGAGCGCGTTGCCGATCACCTCCGGGAACAGGGCGTGACACTGCATCTGAACACCGCCGTCGAGGAACTCGTCGGCGACGAAGGCGGGCGCGTCGCGTCGGTTGTACACGGCGACGGCAATACCGATGTGGACCTCGCGCTTGTCGGTATCGGCATCAAGCCGAACACCGCCCTCGTCGAAGACACACCGGTCGAACTCGGGGCCTCCGGTGCGATAGCGGTCGACGAGTACGGTGCGACGAGCGTTGACGGCGTCTACGCCGCCGGAGACTGCGCCGAGGACACCCACGCCGTTACCGGCGAGCCCGACTGGGTCCCGCTCGGACTGACCGCAAACCGGGCCGGTCGCGGGATCGGACAGACTGTGGCGGGCGACCCGTCGCCCGTCGGCGACATCGCCGGAACGGCCGTCGTCAAAGCGTTCGACCTCGAATGCGGTCGCGTCGGCCTCCTCGACCACGAACAGGCCAGCGCCGCCGGCTTCGACCCGGTGTCGAAGACAGTCACGGCTGGTTCTCGGTCGGGGTACTACCCCGGCGGCGACGATACCGACGTGACGCTCGTCGCCGACCGGGAGAGCGGTCGCCTGCTGGGCGGCGCAATCGTCGGGGCAGACCGGGCGGCGATACGTATCGACACGCTTGCGACGGCCATCGAGGCGGACATGACCATCGACGAGCTCGAACGACTGGACCTGGCGTACGCACCGCCGTTCAGCCCCGTCTGGGACCCGGTGCTGGTCGCCGCCAAAGTGCTCAACGGACAACTGGATTGAGAGCGGTACGGTAGACGGCTTTTCGAGAGGAGCGGCCCAACGATAGCCAATCACTCCGGGGCAAAGGGCCGCCCGGTCACCGTCTGCAGGCGCACGCCTGGCGGAATCGGCAACGAGATGTGGAAACCCAGACCGAACGGCCGGTGCTACCGGATCGGAGCGTCACAGGCGTTTCACACCGCTGGCGACAGCGAGGTACAGTGGCAGGGCGAGTAAGAGGACGCCACCGATCAGCCCCCAGTCGGTGAGTCCGAGCGGGACCGTCCCGAAGTAGACGTTGAGAGGGGTGTATAGCACAGCGAGTTGCAGGAGTATCGACCCGCCTACTGCGGACGCCAGCCACCGATTCGACAGCGTCGGTGTCTCGCGGAGCCAGCGGATCACGTACAGTTTCTCGAATTCGAGGAACACGAACCCGGTGAATATCATCGTCATCGCGTACGGCGTGACTGCGGGTGCGCCGGCAAGCGTGACCAGTAGCAGGCCGAGCATCACAGTTGTCGAGATGACGCCTGTACCCCCGATAAGCGCGAGCATATCGTGGTCGACGATGCCGCGATCCGGGTCTCTGGGCGGTCGCTGCATCACGTCATCGCTTTTGGGGTCGGCCCCGAGCGCAAGCGCTGGCAGACCATCGGTCAGTAGATTGATCCACAGCAACTGGACCGCCGGCAGGACGAGGTAGCCAAACAGTGAGGCGATAAAGACGATGGCGACTTCGGCCACGTTGGCACTCAGCAGGTAACCGACGAACTTCCAGACGTTGTCGAAGATCGCCCGCCCGCGCTCGATCGCCCGTTCAATCGTCGCGTAGTTATCATCCAGCAGGATAACGTCGCTGGCCTGTTTGGCCACGTCAGTTCCGCGGACGCCCATCGCGACGCCGATGTCGGCGTTTTTCAGCGCCGGTGCGTCGTTGACCCCGTCGCCCGTCATTGCGACGGTGTGGCCGTTCGCCTGTAACGCCTGCAGGATCCGGACCTTGTGCTCCGGAGACGTGCGTGCGAACACGTCGACTGTCTCGACGCGGTCTCGGAGCGCTTCTTCGGAGCATTCCTCGACGTCGTGTCCTTCCATCACTCGTTGCCCCAGGCCGAGTTCGCCAGCGATGGCCGCGGCGGTCCGGACGTTGTCACCGGTTACCATCTTCACGGCCACGCCTGCACGCTCGGTCGCCGCAATCGCATCAGCGACCTCCTCGCGGGCCGGGTCGATCATGCCGACCAACCCGGCGAAGATCAGGTCGGCACTGACATCGTCGGCCTCGCCAGTGGTGTCGTTCCGTTCTACCACGGAGGTATCCTCAGTGTACGCCACTGCCAGTACCCTGAGCGCGTCGTCAGCGAACGCGCCGACCTGCTCCCTGATCTGCTCGGCTCTGTCGGGCGTCAGGTCCGCCGGCCCGGTATCGGTGAGGACGCGGGAGCACTTCGAGAGGATTACTTCGGGCGCGCCTTTTACGTAGACCGTGTCATCGTGAACAGTGCCCATCCACTTGCGCTCCGACGAGAACGGGATCTCGGCTGTTCTCGGGTGCTCTTCACGGAGGCGTTCGACATCGATACCGGACTCATCAGCCGCCATGACGATGGCCTGCTCCGTCGGGTCCCCCGCTTCGAGCGTCGCATCGCTACACAGTGTCCCGGCGCGGAGCACCGTGGCAACGCGGTCCGGCAGGGGTTCCCCCTCTATTTCGTCACTGTCGACGACAGCGTCGTTGACCCAGATCCGACTGACTGACATTCGCCCCTCGGTCAGCGTCCCGGTCTTGTCGGTGCAGATGACATCGACGGAGCCCAGCGCCTCGACGGCGGGCAAGCGCCGCACGAGAGCGTTCTCGTCGGCCATTTTCCGGACACCGAGGGCCAGCGTTAGCGTCACAACCGCTGGCAGTCCCTCGGGGACCGCGGCCACAGCGAGTGAAATCGCGGTGAGTGCCGCCTGTACCAGTTCGGTCCCCCGGAAGACGAGGAGTGGAACCACGAGGGCAGCAAGTACCATCACGCCGACGCCGAGCGTCCGGCCCAGCGTGTCGAGTTCAGTCTGTAGCGGTGTGTCAGTTTCCTCCGTTCCTGCGAGTTGGCGGGCGATGGCTCCGACCTCAGTGTCCATCCCAGTCGCCGTGAGGACGGCAGCGCCCGAGCCGCGCGTGACGTTCGTTCCCTTGTACACCATCGGTTCTCGCTCCGCAAGCGGTGCGTCGGCGTCGACCGGGTCGGTTCCCTTCGAGACCGGCGTGCTCTCTCCAGTGAGCGCCGCTTCGTCGACCTCCAGAGACCGACAGTCGATCAGTCGACCGTCGGCCGGAACGACGTCGCCACTTTCCAGTTCGATAACGTCGCCCGGAACGAGTTCGGTCGCGTCGACCTCGACGGACTGCCCATCGCGTCTGACTGTCGCGGTTGGGGCGGTCAGTTCCCGCAAGGATTCGAGCGTCCCCTCTGCGCGGTAGTCCTGGACGAAGCCGAACAGGCCGTTCCCGACCACGATCACGGCTATCAGGACTGCGTCGACAGCGTGTCCCGCCCACACGGACAGTATCGCGGCCGCAACGAGAACCCAGATAAGGGCGCTGTCGAACTGGGCGATAGCGATGTCGAGTGGTGTCCGTTTGCTCCCCTGCGTGATCTCGTTCTCGCCGTGTCTGTCACGCCGCGTTCGGGCTTCCGACGCCGACAGCCCATCAGACTCGCTGTCGAGCCCCGAAATGACGTCGGCAGTCGGTTGTGTGTGGGCGGCTTCGGACATGGAGGGTGATCTGCCGCTATGTTGATATGAGTTCCCTTATCCAGTACAGTGGTTCTTCTTCGAGTCGGTACTGCGGAGAACCGTCCGCCCTAGGATTCGGTCCGTCCGGTTAGCTCATTCGGTACGAGGCGGTAGAATTCGAAGTCAACCTCGCGGAGGGGGCGTTCGAAGATGTCGACCATGGGCATATCGACGTGTTCCAGTCCTTCCAGTGTTTCCGTCTCGATTCCCTCCCGTTCGACGTCTTCGAGCCGACCGTTCGCGACCACGCTTTGCCATCCCGAATCCGTCTCGTCATAAGTCACGAACGTCGCCGCGCGGTCGTCGAGTTCGCCCTTCGACCGCTCTACACCGACCGCTAGCCGGAAGTAAAATGTGGTGGTGGGCGCGTCGTACCCGTACGAAACCGGGACTGAATGCGGGGGCGCGTCGCCGGCGGCGAGCGAAAGGATGCCCGTCCCCCCGTTGTCCAGAAACGCGTCCCGTTCCTCGTCCGTCATCGTAACCGGGTTGTCCGCAGCCATAGGTAGTGTCACGACAGGAACAGTAATAAGTGCATGGTCGTGTCGGTCTGACTGCCGCCTCGCCGGGGACACGACGGGCCCCGCACGCAGTCGGACGCTGACAGACAGGAAGACGGTGCTTGTCTTCAGGCTTCGTCACCGCGCTGGTCTCGGGCGTTGACTGCGAGGACAGGCATATCGGCGTGTCTGATGATCCGTTCTGTCGTACTTCCCACGAGGAACCGATTGAGACCGGTCCGACCGGCCGTCCCCATGGCGATCAGATCGATGTCGTTCTCGTCAGCGTACTCAAGGATATCTGCCGCCGGGAATCCACTGACGACTCGTGTGACAGTTTCCACTCCGGATTCGCGTGCCCGTGCCGCAATCCGCTCTGTCACTTTCTCCCCTTGCGACTCCAGGGACTCGATCAGGTCTTTCGGTAGCGTGTATTCGGAGCCGGTTGCGATATTGCTGAGATTGACGACGTTCAGGGCATGAACGCGGGCATCGAACTGCGCCGCAATCTCGCATGCGGGCTCGATTGCGGCCGCTGCGGGCGCGCTTCCATCCGTCGGTACAAGGATATCGTCGTAGGGAGCGGTGTCGCGACTCCGGTCGGTTGCGCGCACGGTGAGAACAGGGACGTCAGCCTGCCGAACGACGCTCTCTGTCACGCTCCCGGCGAGATATCGCCCGACGCCTGTGCGGCCGTGCGTTCCCATCGCAATCAGTTCCACATCGTGGTCGTCGCGGTATGCGCAAATCTCGTCAACTGGATCTCCCTTGCGGATAGTCGTCTGTATCGCTCCGGCGGCGTCCACCGCGTCCGTGATAGCCGCGACTGTGTCTTCGGCGTCGGCCGTCATGCGGTCGAGTGTCTCGTCTTCGAGATCGTCGCCGTTGAACGGCCCGCCTGCTGTTCGCGTATCGATGACAGCGATGACGTGCAGGCTCGCGCCGAATGCACGGGCCAGCGCTGCCCCGTGCTCGGCGGCCCGGGTCGCGTGTTCGCTGCCGTCAGTCGGGACCAGTATTGAATCGAACATTGCTGTGTTTACGAATTGTTGCTGTCAGTAAATAAACTGTAGTCGCGATTCTCACACTATTAGAAATCCGGCGGCTGAGATCGGCGTCTCGAATAGTTAGACTGCGTTGCCAGCAGTCCTCGCCGGACACCCCCAAAGTATGAGGGGAGAGCGTAACAATCGTACAGTTATTACCATATTATGTCAAGGCATATTCGTTTGAAAACGACATGAGAGCTGCTACTGATTGTCCCACTGAGGGGCTTCAGCAGACTTTTGTGGACCACCGCCGGTTTGCGCCTCTTCCGCCTCGCCCCAGCCACCGGCATCGACTATGCTGAAGAGTTCGCGCCAGTTTTCTTCGTCCGCACTTTCGGGGAGTTGGCCGCGGAGGTCCTGAAAATCGGCGGCCGGGACCGCCGTATGCATCAGGTCAACAACGACGCGTGCGTGGTACGCTGCGTCCGACGGTTCAACGCCTTCTATTTCGGCGACACGGTCGACGAACTCCGTCCAGTCAAACCGCTGCCCGTGGTCGCGGACGGCGCCGGTCATATACCACTTGATTTCCATCGGGAGGGAGGCAGCGAAGTCCGCGGCGTTCTCCGCGGGTATGCGCTGTCCCAGGGGTAGCAGTGTCGCGCGGGTCGCCCGAACGGCCTCACCAGTACCGGGTAGTTCAAGCCTGTGCTGTATCTCGCCGGTGAACTCATCGAAGTCCATGTACTCTTGTTGGCAGTGCAACAATATAGCGTCCGGTGGGACTTCTCACTGGCTGAAAACCAGCAGGCATACGTACTACCGTCCGACGAGTATCGGCAGATTTCATAGATATAACAGTATCTGTGCCGTATTGTGAACAGCCACACCCTCTGAGAAGTCCGCTCTACTTTTTTTAGCGTGGGGTTGCATTCGTGATACGTAACTGGATGATCAGACGCGACCTATGACACTCGACCAATTAGAAGAGTACGGACTCGAACAGATGGACGACGAAGCGATTCGGGAATTCCTCGCCACACACTCGACCGGAGTCTTGGGGCTGCCGACGACAGACGTCCCGTACCTGCTACCACTATCGTACGGCTTTGACGACGGAGCCTGCCTCTATTTCACCTACCTCCTCGGCGAATCGAGCCGGAAAGCGGAACTGACTGAGCGAGCCGGCCGTGGCCGGTTTCTCGTCTACGACATCGACACCGCGTTCGAGTGGCAGAGCGTGATGCTCGCCGGCGATATCAGCAGTGTGCCTGAGGACGACTGGTCGGATATCACGGCGATGACACAGAACGCCTGGCGACCCAACACGCTCCAGACTGCCACCACCTCCGGCGGAGTCGCACTCTACGAGTTCGAGATAACGGATCTTGCCGGGATCCGACAGACCGGACTGGCACCCGACTTCCGGGAGAACATCGAACCGTGATTGCCACCGACTTTGGACGGGAATGACGTTTTAGCCGTTGTAAATACGATACGCGACACCTCCAAAAATCGAACGGATCGATATGTGGACGGGTACCCAATACAACAATAGATTATTAGCTTTTGATAATGGTCAGCGGATTGAAATAGGAAGCGGTGCATTCTTTTAGTATGTACGACACGATTGTGGTCGCGACCGACGGCAGTGCTGACGCGAACCGCGCAGCGACACACGCGCTCGAACAGGCCGAGCAACACGGTGCCGAGCTTCACGCCGTCTTTGTTGTCGATACGGACCGACACGCCGAGCCAGCCCTCAGTAGTATGGAACTGGAGACCATCGAAATCGAGGAATGGGGGAACGATGAACTCGCAGAGGTCGCCGAGAGGGGTGACGCGCTCGGCGTCGAGGTCACCACTCGCTGCTGTCACGGGAAACCGTACGTGGAGGTCATCAGCTATGCCGACGAGGTCGACGCCGACCTGATCGTGCTCGGATACCACGGCCATTCCCACACGAAAACTGACCAAATCGGCAGTGTGACCGACCGAGTCGTCCAGAACGCGGGACGACCGGTACTGGTGGCTACCTGAGAGAGTTACACAGAGACCATTTCAAACAGGCATACACCGGCGGAGCTGTCTCAGAGCACTCACCTCGGCGTAAGAGTCGGGCACAGCTACGACTGCGACCGAAACCGATTCCAGTGTCACCGTCTGATCTATGATCTGAGCGATGCTCCAACCGACGGCTGACTGGATTAGTCCCGGTCAATCCGCAATGTTAATCGCCGTGCTGGGACTCGCTACGCTCGGAACGCTAGCGCTGTTTTTTGTCGCGGCGGCCAGTACACACCGACGCCGGTCACGGCCGTACGTTCTGTTGACTGTCGCTATCGGGCTACTGGTCCTTCGGTCCGTGGTCGGTATTGGGACTGTCCTCGGTGCTGTCCCGATGGTAGTACATCACCTCACCGAACACGGGTTCGACTTCCTCATCGCGCTGCTGGTGCTGAGTGCGATCTATTCGGTCGCGCCGCCGAGCGTCCCCGACTGACCGGCGTTTCGACGGTCGCACCACGAACCATTTGGTGTCGTCTAGTGTACTATCTAGTATGTCTGACTATGCACCAGCCCTGACACGCCGGCACTTCATCGTCGGGACCGCGACAGTCGCGTCGCTCTCGGGGTGTCTGGGGACCAGTGAAGAGGTGGAACCGGTCGCCATCGAGAGCGGACAGAACTGTGACCAGTGTGGGATGGTCATCGACCAGCACCCGGGGCCAGTCGGCCAAACGTACTATCAGGACAACACGCCCGAGGGGCACGACCCGCCAGCACGGTTCTGCAGTACGACCTGCACGTATCGGCATCGGTTCGCCAAAGAACAGTCGGGGTGGACGCCTGCGGAGACGTTCCTGACCGACTACAGTGCAACCGACTACGATGTCCGGACTGATGGGGGCAAGACCATCATCTCCCGGCACTTGGAGTCAGAGGCGTTCGCTTCGACTGAAGAGCTCACAGTCGTCGCGAATTCGGAGATAGAGGGGTCGATGGGGACTGCTATCGTCCCGTTCAGCGACAGTGCGGACGCCGAGTCGTTCGCCGAGGAGTACGGCGGCCAGACCCTCCCTGCCGAGGACATAACCCGAGAACTGGTGGGCGGAATGTAGGCGAGTTCCCGCGCAGTGAGAACGTCCGATACCCTGTTGTCCCGGAGGCTGGAAAGCCGTACTGAAGACTATGTCCACGGTTACTGAGCAAGTGCGTTCCCACGTCGAGTCCAAACCGGGGGTCCATTTCAACGCGCTTGCGGCAGATCTCGATATCGCGACTGGGCAGGCACAGTATCACCTGCGGAAACTGCGTCGTGCCGGCGACGTGGTTGCCGAGGAAATCCAGGGCAAGACGCACTATTACAGCCGGGAGTACGACCCCTGGGAGCGACGTGTGCTCGCGTTTGCCCGGCGCGAGACTGCGCGCACGATTCTCCTGCATCTGCTTGAAGCGGAGTCCCTGTCGGCAGACGAACTGACCGACCGGCTGGGAGTCGCCCGGAGTACGGTCTCCTGGCACGTTTCGGCACTGGCCGACGCGGGGATACTCGAAAAGTCGTACGGCGAACGGGGGCGTGTCGTCGTGGCCCTGGCCGACCCGGACGAGACGCGGCGGCTGCTCGCTGCAGTCCGTCCATCGCTCACGGACCGTCTCATCGACCGGTTCACGCGGCTGGTCGACGGCGGACTCGCGGCCGCAACGGACGACGGCTGAAATCAGGCCGCATCCGTCGCAAGCATCGCCCCCACGAACGTGAGTCCCCACCAGAATAGGAGCGAGAGGGCGGCGACCCACGTCGGGACGAACGCTGACCGGCCCGGAACAGCGACGTACAGGACCTGATCGAACACGAGTCCGCGATACGCGCCCGCCGGAGTCATGGCGAGCGCGCCACCGAGTGTGCCCGTCGTGACGCCGGTGTCGAGCGCTGCAAACACCGCGAGGTCACTGCCGACGGTGAGGACAAGCAGCCCGGCGAGTGCGAGCACGAGTGCTCGGCCCCGGCTTCGGGCGAGCGCCGACAGCAGGAACGCGATAGTCAGGGACGTGAGCGCGTACAGGACCGTCAACGCCACGAACCGGATGAACAGGAACGGCGAGTCGACGCCGCGATGGCTCGCAAACACCGTTGTCTCCGGTCCCGCGGTCGTCGCCACGTTGACGCCCAGCGCCAGCAGCGGGACGACGACAATGGTGAGCAGCAGGAGGGCACGCCCCGCGTACACCCCACCGACGTACGACCACGTCGAGAGTGGGTAGGTGTCGAGGATATCGAGTTCACCCCGGACGGCGGGGTCGGCTATCGCGCGATAGCCGACCGCGAAGGCAAGCGTCGGCACGAGTACTTCGACGGCGACGAGCGTATCGACGACGGTGGGAACGTAGCCGCCGGCGGGGCCGCCCCCGGCATAGGCGAGGCCGAACAGGACAATCCCCGTGACTAGCCCGAGCGCGAGATAGGTCCGTGTCCTGACCGCGCTCCGGACCTCTCGCACGAAAACGGTCCAGAAGCGGTTACCGTCGATCATGGCTGTGTCCCCTCTGGTGCAGCGATAGTGGCTCTGTCCTGTTCCAGAAGCGCTGTGAACGTCTCGTGGAGCGGCCCGCCGGTCTGTTCTCGCAGAGAGTCAACCGACCCGGTCCGCACGAGGCGGCCGGATTCGAGCACTACCAGTCGATCAGCTGTCTCCTCGACGAGCGGCAGTTCGTGTGAGCAAAGAACCACGGCGCGACCGGCGTCGGCAATCGACTCGACGATGTCGAATATCAGCCGACTCATCGCCGGGTCGAGACCGCTTGCCGGTTCGTCGAGCATCACGATGGGTGGGTCACCGGCCAGTGCCTGTGCGATTCCCAGGAGGCGCGTCATCCCCCCGGAGAGCCCGGACACGGGACGGCCGGCCACTTCTTCGAGGCCGACACGTTCCAGGAGCCGGTCCGGGTCGTCGTCGACGAGGTCCGCGTAGAACGCGGCGGTCTCCCGGACGCTAAAGCCCGGGCGGAAGGTCGGCCGCTGGGGCAGGTAGCCCAACTGTCGTTCGGCCTCCGGCCCGCTGTACGAGACGGTGCCGCTGGTCGGTCGCTCGACGCCCAGAAGCACGCGCAGGAGCGTCGATTTCCCGGACCCGTTCGGGCCGATGAACCCAGTCACGGCGTCGGACGGCACGTCGAGTGACACCTCCGAGACGGCTGTGACATCGCCGTACTTCTTCGTGACCTCGTCCGCCGTGAGGTACGTCTCCCCGGTCATGCTGCCTCCTCCATCGAGGTCTCGTTTCGAAGATGCCTGACGGCCCCGGGGTTAGCAGGGTCTGTCAGGGGTGCCCTGTCGACGATGCTTCCCCGGCGAAAGCCGGGCGTGGTGCCGCGGAGCGCCCGGAGCCCCCGGACACTCGGTGCCGCCCTGAGGACGACCGCAGCGTCGGTCTGGTGGAGACGGCGGTCGACAGAATCGGTGGGCGAGTAGGACTGGGCCAACACCGGGCCAGTCCCGCCAGTGAGATCGTACGCGCCGCTCCAGTAGTTCCCCCTGCCGTCGTGCGTGTACACGCGCAGCGGCCCCGGTCCCGAGACGGCGTGGCGGTCGTTGGCGATGAAATCGTTCTCGGTGACGATGTTCGACGGGACGACCGTCGATGCTCGCACGCCGATGTCGTTCCCGTAGAGCACGTTGTGCTCGTACAGGGACCGGTCGGCGTTTGTCGACATCGCCTGGTCGGTGTCGACTACCACGTTGTGCGCGATATAGCTCCGGGACCCAGCTAACATGACGCCACTGCCGGAGTGGCGCACGTCGTTGCCGACGATGGCGTTGGCCACAGGGTTCGTCATGACGACGACGCCAGCGTACTCCTGTCCCCGGGCGACGTTGTCCGCAACGAGCGACCGGGAGGTGTACATCAGGTGGACGCCGAAGCGATTGTCCCTGAACGTGTTGTTCCGGACAGCGGTCCCGTCGGCCCGGTGGAGGTAGACGCCGTCACGCCCGCCGTTGAACACCGAGTCCTGCACGACAATCGGGCCGTGCATCCCGATAACGCCCATGAACCCGTCTTGCCAGTCTGCCGTCCCGTTGACCGTGACATTCTCGACGACCGCGCCGGGTGTCCGCCGCAGCACGACGCCGCTGGCGGGTGTCTCGACAGTGATGTTCGCAACGTAGAGCCCGGACGCGTTCCGGCCGGTCACGGCGGCATCGCTGTTGCCGTAGGCGGTCGTGACGGTGGCGTCCCAGGCGCTGTCGTTGCTCTGTGTCGGGTCGCCGACCGTCGTGTTGCCGATGCCAGTGATTTCGAACCCAGTGACACCGACCCGGTCGGCAGTCACGGTCACGACGGTGCCGCTCCCACCCCCGTCGAGCGTCGCTCCGGGGCCGCTGAGGGTGAGTGGCTTGTCTATCGTCACCTGCTCGTCGTAGGTCCCTGCCGGGACGACGACCGTCGTGTTCGGCGGGGCCGCATCGACGGCCGCCTGAACCGTCGGAGCGTCAGTTCCAACTTCGACCGAGACAGGCCGGTTTCGGCGTTCTCGCGCCGCCTGCACAGTGGCATCGGCATTGCTTCGGCGCGGGCCGACCTGCTTTCGGACCGCCGCCGCTTGCTTGAGGTCGAACGAACGAGTCTTGAGCGTCTCCCAGTCGATAATTCGTCCGCCGCACGTCTCCGCGAACGCCGCAGCGTCGTCCCGGTCGGCGAAGGGAACCACCGCCGGACCGGACGGCACCCTCGCTGGCCCGTCGACGACGTAGTGGGCCTGATTGGCCTCGACCCAGTCCGGCGGTGTGGCGGTCCGGAGAGAGCCGTCATCGCCACACCTGACCGGCCGGTCACTGTAGTCGGAAACGTACACCACGAGTGGATACCCGAACTGCTGCTCGTGTCCCGGCTCCGTGAGCGCTGTCACAGCCTGACTGAGGCCGACGTAGCCGACGACGTAGCGGTACTGCGAGTAGAAGACTTGCGCGCGCGGAACGCTGATACTCCGATTCCGGGCAATCTGTTCGTCGGCCGCCGTAACACCGCGTTGCACGGTGTTGTCGAACGCCACCGGTTCGGGGCGGGCGCTGGTGGTGTCGACGGCAAACGACGCAGCGAAAACCAGTGTACTGAGAACTACCGCGAGTAGCGCGAAGACTTGCACAGTCGTCAGGGCTGGTCGCATCTACTGACACTACGATCGACACCCCATTACAGTATGTGGTGTGGCTCTCGAAACTGGCGGCGCACCCGCAAGCACGGTCAGCCGCGACAGCCCGAAAACAGGTCTGGCACTGTTCCAAAAGTGAAGTTATTGACACACTAATAAACTCGCACAGGTTTTACCGGTCGGCTACTTGTATCTGCGTTCCGTTTGTTCGAAAGAGTAATGAGTGACAGTCAGGATCAAAACCCCCGGGCCGAGCAGACAGTCTGTCCGTACTGTGGCGTCGGCTGTACGATAGAATACGCGGGCAACGGGAAGGCGACCGGCACAGCGGGGCCAGTGAACACGAAAGGAGAGATCTGTCCCAAGGGCGGAGCCGCGTTCGACGTAGTCGAACACGAGGACCGACTGACCGAGCCACTGGTCCGTGAGAGCGGTCACTTCGTCACTGCTCCCTGGGAAACCGCCCTATCTCGCGTGGCCAACCGACTCGGGGAAATCATCGACCAGCACGGGCCAGACGCAGTCGAATTCTTCGCCTCGTCGAACTGCACGAACGAGGAGAACTACGTCTTTCAAAAGATTGCGCGGATGCTCGGAACCAACAACGTCGACAACTGTGCTCGCCTCTGTCATTCGTCGACGGTCGCCGCGATGAGCGAGCGCCTCGGTGCCGGGGCGATGACGAACACGCTCGATGACCTCGCCGAAACCGACTGCCTGCTCGTCACCGGGGCGAATCCGGCCGAACAGCACCCTGTCATTTTCCGTTCGTACTTTCTGCCGGCAATTCGAAACGGGGCCACGCTCATCCATATCGACCCGCGCGAAACGGACACGACCGATGCCGCCGACATCCACCTCGATGTCCGTCCCGGATACGACATCCAGCTCCTCAATTCGATGGCGAAAGTCGTCGTTGAGGAGGGACTCGTCGACGAGTCGTTCATCGAGGATCGAACGACCAGCTATACAGATCTGACAGCACATCTCGACGACGCCGACATCGAATCGGGTGCCGACGCAGCCGGTGTTGCCCCGGAAACCGTCCGGGAAGCCGCCAGAGCGTACGCCGAAGCCGACAGGGCGGCGATTGTCACCGGGATGGGGATGAGCCAGCACACGTCCGGGACTGACAACGTTCACGCGCTGTTGAATCTCGCGCTGCTGACCGGCAACGTCGGACGTCCGGGCACCGGCGTGAACCCGCTCCGCGGCCAGAACAACGTCCAGGGAGCCGGCGACGTCGGCGCGCTTCCCAACGTGCTCCCCGGATACGAGCCCGTTACTGATGCGGATGCACGACAGCGGCTCGCCGACGAATGGGGCGTCGAGCCGCCGAACGAACCCGGCCTGACGGAGACCACTGCGACACACCAGTTCGGTGACGCCGTCAAGGCTGCGGTCGTGTTCGGCGAGAACCCAGCCGTCACGGAACCGAACGCCAGTTCTGTCAGGGCCGGCTTCGGTGAACTCGATTTCTGCGTTGTCATAGACCTCTTCGAAACGGCGACCGTCGAACACGCCGATGTCGTGCTTCCGGGGAGCAGTTGGGCGGAGAAAGCGGGGACCGTGACTAACACGGACCGGCGAGTGATGCGGATGCGACCGAACGCTGACCTGCCCGGGAACGCCCGCCGTGACCTCGATATCCTCACGGACCTCGGCCGGCGGCTGGTCGGCCAGTCGGATGCGTTCGACTACGACGGCCCGGAAGCGGTGTTCGAGGAGCTAACGCGGGTCAATCCGCTGTACGCCGGCATGAGTTACGACGGCATCGGAGACAGCTACCAGCGGTGGCCGTTCCCGGCGGACGCCGATTCCGGCACCGACGTTCTCCATGCGGAGACGTTCGCCTCTGGCGAGCAGACGGCACCGCTGCTTCCGGTCTCGCCGTCGCCACCGGCCGATGCCGTCGCCGAGGAACAACTCGTTCTCACGACGGGCCGCGCGCTCCAGCACTTCAACAGCGGCGCACTCACTCGCCGGTCTGAGACGCTCATGCGAATGCGCGGGGAGGACGTCCTCGAAATCCACCCGGACGATGCCGCCGCTCGGAATATCGAGGACGGCGATACTGTCGTCGTCGAAAGCGAGCGCGGCAGAGTGACGGTGTCGGCGGCCGTAACGGCGGCTATTCGGCCCGGGGTCGTGTTCTGCACCTTCCACTATCTGGACCCGCTCGCAAACGCCCTGACCGGCGATGCCCTCGACCCGGTCGCCGAGATTCCCGAGTACAAGCACTCGGCGGTGACGGTGCGGAAGGCAGGGTAGTGCACCGGTGAGAGACTGCTCGTACAGGTGGCCAATTCAAGCGGCTTGCGGAGCGTAGTCGACGCGCTCTAGTCACCAATAAAACAGTTTCTACGTTTCTCAATGCAGTGGATTAGTCGCAATAGTAATTCCTGTCCGACGCGTAGGTAAACGTATGTTAGATAGTCGAAACAGCCGCAAACTCAGTGCAGCAGTCGTACTTCTCCAAGGCGTCGTGACTGCGCTCTTCCCGCAGATAAGTGTCAAATTTATCAAAGCCATGATCGGGAAGAACTTCGACAATGCGTCCGAGTTGCAGGTGAAGCCAGCGTATCGCCGGCAGTTGCGCGCGGTTGGCGTTGGTATGGTTGCCGCAGCCGGTACGGATCTCCTGTTGCAGAGCGCTGGAGAGACAGACGACGACCTGCCCGCGGCTGACGGGGACGACGAGTAGCGAAGGCAACAACATCGCCGGAACTCCAGTCTCCCAACTCCTTCATCAGCGAGAGTGACGCGGACCGGTGGGGTTGAAGTGCATCACGCGGGCACCGTTCTCGAACACTCTGAAACCGGCTCAGTCGTCGCTGTCGGCAGCCGCCTCGGTGCCGGCGTCGCGCACCTGTGTGGCTTCACTCTCCACGTTGACGCCTTCCCAGTCGTGGTCCGTGTGGAACCCCTCGCGTTCTTTCGCGCTCTGGGCGACACGAATGAACTCCGCCTTGTCGCGGGCCGCAGCGATGGTGTGCCCGCCACAGTAAGAGAGTCCGGAGCGAATGCCGGCACAGAACTCCTCGGCCACGACAGCCACAGAGCCTTTGTACGGGGTCAATGCTTCGACTCCTTCGTCGGCGCTGACGTTGTTCTGTTTGTCATCACGGTCCTCGGCCGCGGCGGTGGTCGCCATCCCTCGGGATCGCTTGTACCGCGTGCCATCGACTTCGACGACTGCACCGGGGGCCTCCTCCGTACCGGCAAAGAGGCTCCCGAGCATCACAGTATCCGCCCCAGCCATCAGGGCTTTCACCGCATCACCGGACGTGCGAATGCCGCCATCCGCGCAGATAGTGACGTCCAGATCCTCGGCGGCTGTAGCACAGTCATCGACAGCGGTCAGCTGGGGGACGCCGGCACCCGCGACCTTCCGGGTGGTGCAGTGCGACCCCGGCCCGATACCGACTTTGACACAGTCGGCCCCGGCGGCGGCGAGGTCTTCGACACCTGCGGGCGTCGCGACGTTGCCGGCGATGATGTTGGTGTCGGGGAATTCGTCGGCGAGGGTTTCGACGGCATTGAGCGTCCGGTCCAGGTGTCCGTGGGCCACGTCGACGACGAGCGCATCGACACCGGCCGCAATCACGGAAGCGCTCCGTGCGACGTAATCTTCGTTGATGCCGACGGCCGCACCGACCTGTTCGTCCGCTGCTTTCACCTGCTTTACTTGCTCGGCCTGTTCTTCGGGCGTAAGGAACCGGTGCAGCACCCCGAACCCACCTGAGCGCGCAAGCTCGGTTGCCAGGTCTGCCTCCGTGACGGTATCCATCGCGGCGGAGACGAGCGGCGTGTCTAGCTCAACAGCGGGAGTAAGCGGCGTCGAAAGGTCGATGTCACTCCGACTGTCGACCGGTGATCGTTTCGGGACGAGAAGAACGTCGCCGTAACTCAACCCAGTACGTAAGTCGTTCATACCCCGCTAACGGAGCCCCTCCTAGCACAAAAGCATCTCGGATTGTAGATGCCCTGCACGTGCGCGGCCACGACTCGTTCCGCGTGGCTGGGTTGCCATTATTTTTAGGCTGGGCTAAAAATCGAAGGTTATTTGTTACTTTAGGCTGGGCTAAAATCTATGGCGAAGACAGATCCGGACGAAACGTGGTCGACACGGAGGGAGTGCGTAAAGTACGGGACCACGCTGCTGACCGCTGGCTCGCTCGCGGGTTGTTCTGGGGCTTCGAGTGAGGCCACCGAGTCAGGGGAAACCAAGGCAGGACCCGACCGGTCTTTTTCAGGGACGATGGCACCGGTCGGCGAACTCAGACTCGAGTCGAACCCGGAGACTATCGTCGGCGGGTGGGGATTCGAGGAGGACATCCTGACTGCACTGGGGGAGGCCGACAAACTCATCGCCGCCGAAGGCAACCAGTTCTGGTTTACCGGGTTTTACGACCAGCTTCCCGGCGTAGACGTGCCCGACCCCGAGTCACTGGAGTTGGTCCGGACAGACGACTGGTCGCTCCGAACGGAGATGCTCTACGAACTCGACCCGGACCTGTTCGCTACTGACCCGAACCGGTTCATTTCGTACTACGGTGCTGACGAGGGCGATATCTCCGAAATTACCGATTCGATTGGGCCGTTCTTTGGGAACGCCAGCCGCCGCAAGCGCGGCGACGACTGGCCCACATGGCCCAGTGGTGAGTCCTATCCCTACTACGATATCCCCGAATTCGTCAGCAGGTACGGGGCACTGCTCGGAAAGCCCGAGACAGCCGCTGCTATCAACACTCTCTACGAGCAGGCGCTACAGGAAATGCGGTCCCGGGTTCCACCGGAGTCCGACCGTCCGAGCGTCGGATTGCTCAACGCACAGATAAACCCCGACAACGAGGGGTTCTTCCGTGCCTACAACCCCAGAACCGAGATCGACAAGGCGTACGGGAAAAAACAGTACAGAGATCTCGGCGTTGTCGACGCGTTCGAGGGCGAGTACGGTGGCCAGTCCGGGATTCAGGTCGACTACGAGGCGCTACTCGACATCGATCCCGACGTGCTGGTGTTCCACTTCGGCGTCAATTACCGCGACTGGAACGGCGAGGATGCGCTGAGAAAGACGGTCGAGGGGATGCGTGATAGCTCGCTGGGGCAGGAACTCACCGCCGTTCAGGAGGACGAACTGTACGTCGGCGGGTCAGCCTATCAGGGCCCGATCATCAATCTCTTCCAGACGGAGATGCTTGGAAAACAGCTCTATCCCGACGAGTTCGGGGAGTGGCCGGGCGAGATCACCGCTGGCGAGCTCCCGGCCATTCCCGAGGACGAACAGCTGTTTGACCGCGATGAACTCGCCGACATCCTCGCCGAATCGAGCTGAGGTGCCGACTCACAGTGACGGAGTAACGTGTTGTACCGTTGCCGTCGGTGCTCAAAAACAGTGATCGAGGTACGCAACTGACGAGCGGGACGTTCCTGTTGAAGCTGTCACCACCTGCTCAGCGGTGCTGAAACGGTGCGCTGACTGACGCGGCACACGCTTCTGCGAGAAGTTACTTACCATCGGTAGCGGCCACGACAGAGACAGCAGTTTCACGCTTTCGTAAGCAAGTACGGCCAAACAGGTTTTGGGCTCCTGCGGGAAAGCGGACGGCGGGTGGCAATGGGCACCTTGTGTGCCACCCACTGCAGTCAGAGGCACGGTGGGTTCTGGACCCGAGGTATGGGTTGGAGGAAGTGGCTCAAAGGAGGAAGGGGCCCAAAACGGGGATCAGAACCCATGTCGGTGTAATGCGCCGTTTGTGATATTTTTGTGGTAACTCCTAACATAGTGAAAATTCCACGGAATACAGTCGTCAACGGGACGCACAACTCAGTCAATCACACGAAAGAATGGTACGTTGCTATGGGGGTGGGAGAAATGGGGTGCAACGTACCATCGGAAGTCGTCGATTTCGACGACGGATTCCAGCCCGAAGCAATCGTGTGGGCGAATCCAACGCGATTGGACAGGGCCCAGAACCCACCTAGCACCGATACGAGTGTATATAAAACGTTTGTGAAATCCCCACGCCGTCTGTTGGTTTTTATCGCAATCCACTCATTTTCACTAACTTATTCAACCACGCGCGAGACACATCTGCGTTCCAGCAGCAAAGGAATGGTGGGCAGCCGGGGGGAGTGGCGTGCAACGGCACCATTTGGAGTCGTCAACCACGACGACGGGTTCTGGACCCGGACCGTTTGACGAACGTGATCGGATTCAATGGGGGAGCGGATGCGGGGACCAGAACCCTATCGAATGGAACGGACTTGGTATGAAAAATCGTTGTGACGTTTTATCCCATTTCATTAGCTCTGCGATGACTGAGCTTCCGCAATCGCGGCATCGAGAGGTGGACGATACTCCCACACAGCCAGGGAGGAGCCGTTACAATCACCGAAGCGACCGCCGGTTGTTGGCTGTAGCGTTGCGGAGGACCACGGCACTGGCCGTGTTAGCGGAGATCACACGACGGAAACTACCCACTGCCCATGTGTCGTGGGGTCAAGTACAGATCGGACCCGACAGGTAACCCACTGCTAGTCGGGCTGGCATTCGTACTGTCGGCTGTAAGTCTGTGAAGCATTTCGCCACCTCGGGGTGGCGAATATCTTGAAATAGTTACAATCGACAGTATCAGCTAAGCTCCGGATCATTCCGCTTTGCTACAACGGACTATATCACCTCTGCAATCCTACCGAGAGACATGGAACAACAGTTCGTTCTCGTCCCCGGAGCATGGCTCGGTGGATGGTGCTGGAAGTACCTTCACCCACTGCTCCGTGAGGAGGGACACGAAGTATATACACCGACACTCACTGGCCTTGGTGAGCGAGAACACCTTTCACACTGTGAGGTCGACTTAGAAACACATATTACGGACATTGTAAATGTCCTCGAATACAACGACCTCACAGATGTTGTCCTCCTCGGGCATAGCTATGCGGGCCTTGTTGTGACGGGAGTGGCAGAGCGAGTTCCCGAGCGGCTCAAACACATGGTCTACTTGGATGCGCTGATTCCAATGAACGACGATCCGGTTTCAGCAGCTGAATTCTATCCACTGGACGAGTGGAAAACGATGGAGGCAGCGGCCGAAGATCATGCTGGCGGCTGGCCTCTCCCAGATGACCATTCGGGCTGGGTGGGTATCTCGGACGAGGACACAGAGTGGATGCGAGAAAAAGCCGTCCCGCATCCACTGGATACGTTCAGACAGCAAGTGAACGTCGGTACCCCCGACGTATCGTTACCCACCAGCTATATACTTTGTACCCAGAGCGGGATGGACGGCTCCACCCTCGATATGATTCGGCAGTTGTGTGAGCAACGGGAGTGGCAACTCGGTGAACTGGACACGGGTCATTGGCCGATGGTGTCGATACCCCAGCAACTGTCTCATCAGCTTCTTGAGGTTCATTAGCGAGCAAAGAGGCCCACATATGTTCCTGTGTAAGGTAAGGGTAGATTCGTATCAGCATCGCATGGCAAAGAAATGAGGAATCGTACCCACCCTGGCCGAGCCAAGAAATCTCGTCGAGGCGGGTACTCCAAACTGCAAGGAGACCGGTGCCGATGCGAAACAGTGAGTCATTCGATGATTTCGAGGCCAGTAATCTCAAATCGTGTCCCACCCATCGAGCTCTCGGTTACGCGAATATCCCAGCCATGTGCGTCAGCGACTCGTTTGACGATATTGAGGCCCAGACCAGTCCCCGATTCGGAAGTCGAGTAGCCAGCCTCAAACACCTTTTCGCGGTCCTCGACGGGGATTCCAGGGCCGTCGTCTTCGATGTAGAATCCGTTGGTGTCATCGAAGATACCGCCGACAACGACAGTGACATCCAGCCCAGCGTGATCGATCGTGTTCCTGAACAGGTTTTCCAGCAGATGCCGGAATTGGTCGGTATCCGCTTTTATCAGTGGCTGGGTATCGGCCTCGCAATCGCAGTGCAGTTCGGCTTCATCTGCAGGATCAGATACAAGTTTCCACGCCGCCTCGGCAGCGACTTCGATCGCAACAGGTTCCAGTGACCCGATTTCCCGTTGCTCCCGCGCTAGCCAGAGGAGGTCCTCCACAATGCGTTCCATCCGTTCAGTCGCTGTCTCGATCACAGCAAGGTGATCGCTCGAATGCGTTTCCTGAACGAGATCCAGCCGACCTCGGATGACGTTTAGCGGGTTCCGAAGGTCGTGGCTGACAGTAGCGGCAAACTGCTCTAGCTGTTCTTTTTGATCCTGCAGTTCCCGTTCACGCTTTGTCCGTTCGGATATATTGCGACCGGTGCCGACAAGCCCTATCAGGTTACCGTCCTGATCAGTCAAGCGGTCACCGGTGAACTCGTGGGGAATACGCTTCCCCGCTCCGGTAAGGAACTCCGCTTCGATGGTCGAGTGGCCCGTTGTGAGCGCCTCCTCAATCGCCTCGGAGACTCCCTCTCGTTCTTCTTCCGGAAAAAGACTGAGTGCGTCGAACTCAGAGATCTCCTCGTCGGCGTACCCGGCCAGCCTTTCGAATTGTTCGTTACAGCGCTGGACGTTGCCTTCGGAATCGAGCACGTAGAATATGTCGGCAAGCGAATCGAGCGCCTGATCGATAAATGTCCGCTCTGCACGCAGTTCGTCTCGGATCTTCAGCGAGTGCATGGCGTGTGAGATGCTATCCCCGAGTTCGTCGAGTAACTCCTGTTCGTCCTCACTAAAGGCAAACGAACGGGACGAATAGACGCACAGGAGACCGTACAGAGTGCTATTGTATTCCAGCGGGACCGCAGCGGTGCTTCGATAGCCGCGGTCGAGTGCCTCCTCTCGCCAGACCTCGAACGCCGGGTCATCTTGAATATTCTGTGACGTCGCAATACGTCGTTCTCGAACGGCCGTGCCCGCGGGACCTCGTCCGGTCGGGGAGTCGTCCGCAGTGACAACGATAGTATCGAGGTACTCGTCCTCGACGCCGGCCCAGGCCTGTGGCTCGATTCGGTCTGTGTCAGGCTCCTGCTCGCCGATCCATGCGAACAGGTAGGGCTCAGAGTCGCTAATGATCTCACAGACACGAGTTTTGATCTCCGAGAGCGAACTCGCCCGGATGAGCGCCTGGTCGATACTGCTTACGAGGTCGCGAACCCGTTCAAGTTCAGCAGCGCGCTGATTGGTGCGGTACTGTTCGACGGCGTTTTCGACACGGTTTGCGAGGAGTTCGTATCGTTCCATGCCGTGCCCTTTCCGCAGATAATCGGTTGCACCGGCGGCGATGGCGTCGCTAGCGACCGCTTCGCTCCCCTCACCGGTAAAAAGAATAAACGGGAGATCAGGGTACTCCTCACGGACGGTTTTGAGGAGTTCAATACCGTCTTTCCCGGGCATTCGGTAGTCGCTGATAAGACAGTCAACGCGAGTTGTAGCAAGGCAGTCGAGCGCTTCAGTAGCACTTGCTGCAGTTATAACATTGAGTTTACTGGATTGCTGTTCGAGTATTTCGGTTGCTACATCTAGAAAATCCGGTTCGTCATCGACATGCAGCACAGCAATACTCGACATCTCTGGCACAATATCGGATCTACCTAATTTCGGTTCATAAAGTTGCGGACCCAAATCTCAGAATATATACTCCGATACCGGCGGTGCCTGATTTGTGGTACCCGATGAACGAATAGGTGGCATCTGTGCCATCTAAAATCTGATTGGATCTGCATCAGAAAGCCGGCTGTATCGTACTCGGGATATCACAGATAAGAACTGGTGCGCTCGATTCTTAAAAGCACGCTGCGTAGGTGTAATAATGACTTATACAGGTGGTGAGACGTCCGATTGTATTCACGTTCTGTATGTAAACGACGATAGTGACTTTGCTGAGTTGGCGGAGACGAAACTCGTGAATATCTCATCGGGCTTTGAAGTCACAGCTGTCGGGGCTGTGGAGGCTGCGCTCGACTTGCTTGTAACTTCGACTGTCGATTGTGTAGTCACGTCGTACTCGCTGCCGGACGGGACGGGAATTGATCTCTTAGATCGGCTCCAAGCTGAACAATACGAAATACCGACAATACTATTCACTGGCCGGGGAAGCGAGCGAATCGCGAGCGAGGCAACGCAGGCGGGCGTCTCCGATTACATTCCGATCCATGCGGGCGAGAACAGTTTCGAGTTGCTCGGGCGCCGCATACAGACGCTCGTCGAGGCCGCTCGCAAACAAGCGGTCGCCGAACGACTGTCCGACCGCTTCCAGCGAACGCTGGAACGGGCAACTGACGGGATCTACGCCGTCAACGACGAGTGGCGTATCGAATACATAAACGAGAAGATGGCCAGACGTGTCGACCGCAATCCCGACGATATCATCGGTGCCAGTATCTGGGAAGAATTCCCCTCGATAGTTGGGACGGAACTCGAAGACAAATACCGAACCGCGATGGAGACCGGGGAACCGGTGTCGTTCGAACAGTACCTTGGCGAGCCGTTCGATTATTGGGTCGAAGTGCGAGTGTTCCCGGACGATGACGGTCTCACCATTTTTTCACGCGAAACTACAGCCGAGCGGGAGCGAGAGCTGGAACTGGAGCGCAGTGAGACGATCCTCGAAAACATCCACGACGCCGTGTTCGTCCTCGACGATGAAGGGACGATCGAATTCGCGAATGCGGCTTCGAAACGGCTGATCGCCGGGGACCAGTCAACGCAGATCGCAGGGCAGCAGTTGGAGACAGTTGTGGGCAACCGTATTTCTACGTCTGATACAGAGCAGTTTACATCTGCGGTCCGTTCGACGCTCAATGACATAGAAGGCGACGGAGGCGTCACGGGATTGTACGACGCGGACCTGCAACTCGATATCACGGCCGAGGGCGATAAACGGACGTTTGATGTTCGAGTGACACCGTTTCAGAGCAACAAGAGCAATCAAGCGCTCGTCGTTGCTCGGGACATCACGGAACAAAGCGACGTCAAGCGACAGTTGGAGCGCGAGCGTGACGCGCTCCGGGAACTCCAGACTGTCATGGCAAAGAGTGATGTCTCGGCCGAGACACGGCTTCAGGAACTGCTTGAGCTGGGGTGTCGAATGCTCGATCTCGAGATCGGAATCGTCTCACGCGTGCAGGGCGACGATTACACGGTCAAGGCGGTGCACGCACCGGAGTCCGAAATCGAATCCGGTGATCAGTTCGATCTCGAATCGACGTACTGCGAGGCAGTTATCGGGACAGACTCGGTCTGTTCGTTCGCAGACGCAGTTGCCGATGGGAGAGAAACCCACCCGGCATATCGTGAGTTCGAGTTAGAGTCGTACATCGGCGTGCCACTCGTTGTCGACGGGACCCGGTACGGGACGGTCAATTTTTCGAGTCCGACGACGCGAGTCGATTCCTTTGGAGCGCTAGAGCGAACGTTCGTGAAACTACTCTCAGAGCTCGTGAGTGCCGAGATATCGCGGGGGCGGGACCACGCCGACCTCCAGCGCCAGGAGTTCCTGTTCGAACGCGTGCAGGACATCGCAGACATCGGCGTCTGGGAGTACTTCCCGTCGACCGGGGCCCTCGACTGGTCTGACGGGGTCCGCCGGATTCACGGTGTTGACGACGATTACGACCCGGTGCTCGACGACGCGATCGAGTTCTACCATCCTGACGACAGGGAGACGATTACGACTGCCGTCGAGCGGGCAATTGCGGACCGAGAACCGTACGATCTCGATCTCCGAATCGTCCGGACTGGCGGTGACGTGCGCGATGTTCGGGCGTGGGGGGAACGCGTCGACGAGCCGCAGGATGACGAGCCAGTGATTCGGGGCGTATTTCAGGATATCACCGAGCGAAAAGCCGAGGAGCGCGCACACCGAGAGCTCGCCGAGGAGTACGAGGCACTGCTCGACACCTCCGGTGACGCCATCTTCATGCTCGATGTCGATACAGCCGGTGACGAGCGAGCGTTCGAGTTTGCTCGACTCAGTCCCGGCTACGAGTCACAGACCGGACTCACTACCGACGAAGTTCGTGGCCAGACGCCACGGGAAGTATTCGGTGCCGAGCGTGGTGCTGAGCTCGCAGCGAACTACACTCGCTGTGTCGAACAGCGTGCGCCAATCTCGTATCAGGAAGAGTTGGACATCGCTCCCGACGCACGGTTCTGGGACACTAGCCTCGCGCCAGTTATGTTGGGTGACGAAATCGTCCGGATCGTCGGCATCGCCCGCAACGTAACTGAACAGGTCAAGCGGGAACGCGAACTCGAAACGACGAACCAGCGACTCGAATCACTCATCGAGGCGACGCCACTCACCGTCATGGAAATCGACACGGACGGAACCGTCATCCGCTGGAACGACGGGGCCGAGAACATGTTCGGCTGGTCTCGGGAGGAGGTGCTCGGCGAGTTCAATCCGATGGTCCCGGACGAGCAGCAGGCTGAATTCGAATCCCACCGACAGCGCGCACTGAGCGGCGAGCCGATTCGCGGCAAGGAGATACGGCGGGAAACGAAAGATGGTGAGGTACTGGATCTACTTCTGTCGGTTGCCCCAATCACTGCACCGGATGGGGAAATAACGAGCATACTGGCCGTTCTGGAGGATATCACTGACCAGAAGCAGTTAGAGTCGAAGCTCCGATCACTGCAGGCGACTGCGCAGCGGCTCAGCGGCGCACAGTCGAGTGCCGAAATCGGCGACATCGCTGTCGAGGCTGCCGTCGATATTCTCGGGTTCGAGCTCACCGGGATCTGGGAGTCTGCCAACCAAGCCGACGAGCTCGTCCCGCTGACGGCGAGTGCGGCCACGAGAGAACTGCTCGGTGAGCTCCCGCGGCTGGAGTCCGGAGAGGCGCTTGCGTGGGAGGCGTTCGAGGCGTCGGAGTTGCGTAAATACGACGATCTCCAGTCCGAAGTAACACTCGGCAAGGCCGACGCACAACTCAGGAGCGGCCTGTTCGTTCCTCTGGGCGAGTTTGGGCTTATCGGCGTCGGAACGACACAGGAACAGACGTTCTCTGATACAGACGTGGACCTGTTCCAGATACTGGGTGCGACTGTCGAGGCGGCATTCACACGCGCAAGCCGGGAAACCGAACTGCAGCGGCAAAACGAGCGGCTCGACGAATTTGCCAGTGTCGTCGCCCACGACCTCCGGAACCCGCTGTCCATCGCCATCGGGTTTCTCGACATCGTCGAGGAGACGGGCGACCTCAGTTACCTAGAGCGGATCGAGGCGGCACACGACCGCATGGAGCAGTTGATCGACGACCTCCTGACGCTGGCACGCGGTGAGACCACAATCACGGATACGAAACAAATCGATCTCAAGACCGTGACGACGGAGGCGTGGGGGTACGTCGACACCGCTGACGCAACGCTGACAGTTGCTGAGGCGGTCCCGACAGTGGCTGGTGACGCCGGCCGGTTGACGCAACTGTTCGAGAACCTCTTCAGGAACGCTATCGAGCATGGTGGGGACGCCGTCACCGTAACCGTCGGGCAGCTAGACAGCCCTGACGGGTTCTACGTCGCGGACGACGGCGACGGGATTCCGCCGGCAAAGCGTGAGGAAGTACTGGAACACGGCGTGACGTCTACCAAAGGAGGGACTGGCTTCGGACTTTCAATCGTGGCGGACATCGCCAAAGCGCACGGCTGGACCGTCCGTGTGACGGAGAGCACTGCTGGCGGGGCACAGTTCGAGTTCCGCTACTGAGGGAAGCGGTGGTCGCGGTTTCTCGGCATCGACAGTGGTGGAACCCGTAATGGAACCGACAGAACCAGTGCTACGGCCAGAGCCCACGCGCTTCGTGGGCCTCCGCGATACGGGACAGGGCAACGATGTACGCCGCATCGCGCCACGTAATGTCGCGGTTTTCGAACTCCGTCCGGACGGCGTCCCAGGCCGCCCGCATCTCTTCGTCGAGTTCGTCGTTCACGCGCTCAAGTGACCACGACCGACGGTTGATGTCCTGTAGCCACTCGAAGTAGCTCACCGTGACGCCACCGGCGTTCGCCAGGATATCCGGAATCACCATGACATCTCGGTCAGCGAGGATGGAGTCAGCGGTGGACGTGGTCGGGCCGTTTGCCCCTTCCACGACGAAATCCGCGGCGATGTCGTCCGCGTTGGCCTCAGTGATGACGTTCCCGAGTGCAGCCGGGATGAGGACGTCGACGTCCAGCGTCAGCAGCTCGTCGTTCGAAATCACGGTGTCGGCGTACTCGGTGACCGCCTCCGGTTCCTCGTCGTGTGATGGCACTGTCGCCGTATCGATACCGGCGGGGTCGTACATTGCCCCGTTCACGTCGCTGATCGCGACGACAGTCGCGCCCTGTTCGTCGAGCAACCGTGCGGCATTCGCACCGACACTGCCGTAGCCCTGTACTGCGACCGTGGTCTCTGACAGCGGCTGGTCGTAGTACTCACAGACCAACTGTGTGATAATCGCCACGCTCCGACCGGGCGCGTCCTCGCGTCCCTTGCTCCCACCGACAATCGGCGGCTTTCCGGTGACGACACCCGGAATCGTCTCGCCTTCTTGCATGGAGTAGGCGTCCATCAGCCAGGCCATCGTCTGTGGGTCCGTTCCCATGTCCGGGGCGGGAATGTCCAGGTTCGGGCCGATGACTTTGCGGAGTTCCTGTGCGAACCTACGGGTGAGCCGTTCTTTCTCGTCTCGGCTCAACGTTTTCGGGTTGACGGCGATACCCCCTTTGGCGCCGCCGAATGGGAGGTCCATCACCGCGCATTTCCAGGTCATCCAGATCCCGAGTCCGACGCATTCGTCCCTCGTCACGTCAGGGTGATAGCGAAGCCCGCCCTTGTACGGCCCCCTGACGCTATCGTGCTGGGCTCGATACCCGGTGAACACTTCGACTGTGCCATCGTCCCGCTCAATCGGAACGGTGACTTCGTGGACGTTTCGCGGGTGGTTCAGTCGCTCGACGATGTTCGGGTCGATATCGAGGTGGTCCGCGGCTCGGTGGAGTTGTAGACGGGCTGTTTCCAGCGCTGATTCGGGCTCGGACGGCGTCGACGAGTCTTCCGAAGGAGAAGCGGGGCTCAGTTCCGATCCCATCGTTATTCCAACGGTGTCAGTCGGTTGCGCATTTCACCGCCACAGTCCTGACAATTCTCCGGTTGGCTCTCTGCAGTGATGACTTTGCCACACGCAAAGCACTCGTACGGTGTCGCCTCGTCGTGGTCTTGCTCTACATCTCTCATGTGTATTCACGAGTGACGGTGTCCGACCGCCAGTACTCGATTAAGGAATAGAAGGACATCAAAGGAATATTCAGAGGTTAAACAAAGAAGCAGGAGTTGATTAGGTTGTTTATTATTGAACCCCGTTCACGACTCCAGACCCGAGACACTCCGGTCTTCGAACAGTGTGGTGAACAGCTTCCGCTGGACAGTCCGGACGTGCTGGTAGAACGCCGGCGGAGAGATTTCGAGCATCGTCGCGATGTCCTCGCCGGACTTCGTGCGCGGTGACTCGAAATAGCCACTGTAGTAGGCGGTCTGAATCACTTCGAGCTGGCGCTCCGTGAGGTCCGTGAGGAACTCCGAACTCCGGTCCTGCTCGATACCCCGTTCGAGCGTCTCCTTGCGCTTGAGTTCGACGCCGGAGAACGTGCTGTCGACCAACTGTGCGATGTTTCGAACGTCGACGCTCTGTGGCACATCGACGACGAGTGTCGTCCCGTCCGGGTCTGCGGTCGCTTCCCGGAAGATAGCGCCGTGGTCGGCCAGTTCTAAGGCGAGGAACGGCTGTGACAACTCCAGCCGCAGGACGCCGCTCTCGGTGTCGTCGTCACTGATCTGTGTCACGTCGTCAATCGACGTCATGTCCGCCGCAGCCGCCGCGACCGTTTGCACGTCAGCGTCTTCGACCGTGACGAACACGCTGTTACCAGCCGGCGCGTGCTGGATGCCGCCCTCGTAGGAGAGGGTACACCCCGCCGACCGGGCGAGTCTCGACAGGAGGAATCGCTCGTCATCGATGTCGAACTCGACGCGGGTCACTGACGTCGTGAGCAGCGCGTGTTTCCGTTCGATAGCACTGAGCGCCGAGGCGATTGTCTCGCCGAGTTCGCGCAACACTGTGCGCGTTGTCTCGTCGAACGCGTCTTTCGTGTCCGCGTAGATGGTGAGGATGCCGTGCCTGAGATCGTTGTACACCAGCGGGATGCTCAGCACCGAGAGGAAGTCACGCGTGAGCGCGTCCGACCGCCACGGCGCGTTCCGGAGGTCAGCGGCGACGTTGGGGATCATCGTCACCTCGCCGGTCGCAGCCGTCCGGCCGGCGGGCTCGGTCTCGGAGTCCGCGACGGTGATTGGCTGACTGTCGAGATACCCCTGTTCGTTGCCTGCCCACGCTCGCGTTTCGACGGTATTACCGCCCGGATCGACGCTGCCGATCCACGCGAACTTGAATCGGTCCGTGTCAGTCAGCCGTTCGCAGACGGTGTGGTTGATCTCTTCCTGTGTTTCGGCGCTGACGATCGTCTGATCGATCTCCCGAATCGTGTTGTTGATGTGATTCAGGGCGGTCAGTTGCTCGTTTTGCCGCTGGAGTTCGCGATCCTGTTCCCGGAGCTGGGATTCCCTTACCACTCGATCAAGGGCAGCCTCGGCGGTCGCCGCGAGCAGGTCGGTGAGTTCCTGTGTGACGTCGTCGAACACCCCGACGGCTGTCGAGCCGCTGACGAACACGCCGTGGTTGCCCAGCGGAATGAACATGACGCTCCGGAGGTCGGTCGCCCGGTTTTCCAGTCGGTCCGACGTGTGGACGTCGTCGAACACGAGTGTCTCGTCGTTGACGAAGCTGTGGCTCGGAAGCGTGTCGTCGTTCGTGCGGACGGCCGGCAGCGGCCCGTGGTGTTCGGTCATCGCCTGTGACTGTGTGACAGGCTGGAGTTCGTTCGTCTCGACGTCGTGCAGGTAGATGGCACTCGCGGAGACGTCGAACACACTGAGCACGTCATCGACGATGTGGTGGGCAATCTCCTGATCGGTCTCCGTGTAGAGGAACTTCCGTGCGGTTTCCTGCAGCGTCGCCAGCGCTTCCTCGCGCTGTTTCCGTTTCGTGATGTCCCGACAGCTGTACAGCAGTGTCCCGCCCTGAATCTCGACTTCGCGGACGTTGACCAGCAGCGTGTGCTCGTGGCCCGCTTTGTCGGTGACGGTACACTCGATGTTCTTGAGAACGCCCTTCTCGGCGAGTTCAGCACGGTCGAACAGGTCCTCACCGAGGAGCGTGTCGATCGGTTCCTGCTCGCGGATCTCGTCGTCGGTGTAGCCGAAGATGAAGTGGACGTTCGGGCAGACGTAGGTGTACTCACCGTCCTCGTTCGTCATGAGGACGGTGTCGGTCATGTTGCTGAGCGTGACCCGGTGGAGTTCCTCGGACTGGCGGAGGTCACGGTCGAGAGTGACCTGCTCCGTGATGTCTATCCCTTCGATCACGATCGAGGTGACGTCGCCGAAGTCGTTCTCGACCGGCCGAACCGAAAGCTCGATAACGCGGTCCGTGGCCGTGGTCGGCCGGTGAACGACCGCGTTCCCGAACTGCCCGTCGCGTGCGGCCTCCACGAGCTGCCGGATATCGCGTTCGGTCGCCGCGGACTGTGCCCACCACGGCAGCGTCCAGAACAGGTCACCAATGACCGCGTCCACGTCCTCGTCGATCATCGCCCGTCCCGTCTGATTCACACGGGCGAGCGAGCCATCCGGGTCGAGGACCCAGGTGGCCGTCTGTGTGTCGTGAAAGACGGCGTCGAACTGCCGCGCCCGTTCGCGCTGTGTGATCGCTCGCCGAGCGGACTGGAGCGCGTTCCCGGTTCGCTGGATCAACTCGTCTATCCGCAGGCCCTCCGGCCCTGTGAGGGGAACGTAGTCGGAAACGCCGGCCTGGATTGCCTCGCTCGCCAGGGCCTCACTGCCGTCCGTGGTTCCGAGGACGACCGGGAGATCCGGAGCCGAATCCCGGAGCTGTCGGACCAGATCAGTGCCACTCCCGTCGTCGAGTGTCTCGCCCGTGACGAGACAGTCGACCGAGCGCTGCCGAACCGTATCCAGAGCGTCCGATGGCGTCCCAGCGGTGAGAATAGTGGCCTCGGTGCTCGCGCTGAGAGCGTCTGAGAACGGCTCGGTCCAATTCGCCGAACCGACGACGAGAACCTGGGCCGTGTGGAGTGGACTCCCGACGTCGCTCATCTGATTCTCCCAGGCACAGAGCTATCACTGAGACCACTGGCGCTATGCGTAGACGCTCGTTCGAGTTGTCGCCACCCGTCGGGAACGGGGTGTTTCGGTTGCCGTGTTCTGTATGGAGGGTTCAATAGTAAACACCTGGTGTCTGGAGGACTTCGTTGCTAAACAATTTAGTATTTGCTCATTCCCGCGGTCGTTCCGATAGAGTGCCATCGGTCGACGGCCGGTACTCGGGGAGACACATGACGGACATCACACAGACGCCGACACGGTCGGTCCCTGCCCGTCGTCCGGGCAGTCGCGAGCCAATAGCTCCCGCCGATTCAGCTCAGCTATGATGGACGTACAACGTCGCTTGACGGAGAAGAGAGCTATCAGGCGCGTCGAAGCGCCGACGTCGATGCCAGTGTTCCGTTCCGTGACGCGGGTCTGGCACTTCCCAAGCGGAGACGTCCTGCTCGAACGTGCCGAACGTCGTGACTGTCTGATCCCTGATGTCGACCGGGTCAACGTTCCAGTACGTGGAACGGAACAGGTTGCGGACGCTGTGGCACTCGATACGAACACCGCTGTTCGGGTGACGGACAATACAGGAAACGTAGTTGTGTCAGAATTTGATAAGAATGTGAAGGTAGGATAAGAGATTCGGATCCAAGCGCGGTTGTAAGCCCCTCTTTTAGTACTTACTATATCGAGTGATATAGTAATTTTCCTGGTAGAAATAGATAGCTTTTGGTATCTCGATGAATCCCGTGGATATATGTCTGATGTAAATCCGTACCAGAGTCTACGGACACAGATAGATGCAGCAGCACAATATTTAGACATTTCAGAGGGACAGCTGGAACGGCTGAAAACTCCCGAGCGGATACTGGAGACGAACCTGTCTGTCGAGATGGACGACGGGTCGGTCGAGGTGTTCCGTGCGTACCGGTCACAGTTCAACGGTGACCGCGGCCCATACAAGGGCGGAATCCGCTATCACCCGCAGGTAGACCGGGACGAGGTCAAGGCGCTCTCCGGCTGGATGGTCTACAAGACGGCGACGGGCGATATCCCGCTCGGCGGCGGGAAAGGCGGCATCGTCATCGACCCGAGTAATTATTCCGAGAGCGAACTCGAACGGGTCACGCGCTCGTTCGCGAAGGAACTGACGCCGCTGATTGGGGCTGACCGCGACGTGCCCGCACCAGATGTCAACACGGGCCAGCGCGAGATGAACTGGATCAAGGACACCTACGAGACACTCGAAAACACGACCGAACCCGGCGTCATCACCGGGAAGGACCTCGCAAGCGGTGGCAGCGAAGGCCGCGTCGAAGCGACCGGGCGTTCGACGGTCGTCGCAGCGCGTGAAGCCTTCGAGTATCTCGACAAGGACCTCGAAGGCGCAACGGTCGCAGTCCAGGGCTACGGAAACGCCGGCTGGATCGCGGCGAAACTCATTCACCAGATGGGTGCCAACGTCGTCGCCGTGTCCGATTCGAGCGGGGCTATCTACAGCGAAGCGTCGTTCGACCCCGTCGCAGTCAAGGACTACAAACGCGAAACCGGGAGCGTCGTCGGATATCCGGACGCAGCGGAGGAACTCACGAACGAGGAACTGCTCACGCTTGATGTCGACCTGTTGATCCCGGCCGCACTCGAGAACGCCATCGACGAGCCCCTGGCACATGACATCTCCGCCGACGTCATCTCTGAGGCCGCAAACGGCCCGATTACCCCCGCAGCGGACGACGTTCTCAGCGACCGCGAGACGCTGGTCATTCCGGATATCCTCGCGAACGCAGGCGGCGTCATCGTGTCGTACTTCGAGTGGGTCCAGAACCGACAGCGCTTCTACTGGTCCGAAGAGCGCGTGAACGAGGAACTGGACTCGATTATCGTCGACCAGTTCGGGAACCTCGTCGACGCCTACGAGGAGCGGAACCTCCCGTCGCTCCGAACCGCCGCGTACGTCGTCGCACTCCAGCGGGTCATGAACGCTGGCGAGCAGCGCGGCACCTGGCCATAGGCGAGTCCCAGACCACGGCCAGTCGCGCGTCGCTGCCATGTTTGAGAGTCCTCTGTCACCAAACGACACGATATTAAGGCCGTCCAGCGACGAGGGGCACTATGCCAACCGACCGCGTCACCGTCTCTCTCGACGAGGAGACCAAGGAGACGTTAGAGGATCTGACCGACCGAACTGGGGAAAGTCAAAGCCAACTGATCCGCGAGGCAATCGCGTTCTACGCGGCGAACTTCGACTCGGCGCACGCGAGCGACAGCGACCACCTCCAGACGTACTACGAGATGCTCTCGACGGGCGAACATGTGCTTCTGGATATCGACTTGCTGCACGCACTCCTGAGCCAGTTTAGTGATCCAGCACAACGTGACGAGGGGGTTCTCGAAATGATCGATCAGGTAGCCCAATACCACGCACAGGAGTACGCCGAGCGGTTCGATTCACTCGAAGACGTTCTCGAATGGCTCTCGCTGTGTGGGTTCCTGACCGTTCGACGGGACGAAAAAGGGAGTTTCCACGTTGTTTTCCCATCCGAGTCGGTGCGATGGTTGATGATCCGGTTCATCCGCGGTAGCATCACCGACCTCCCGTTCGAAATCGAGATCGAAGAGAGCGTTTCGAAGGTGCTGTTGCGAGAACGCTAGCAGTGAATACCCCCGCCCGGGACGCAAACCGACTCGAATCCGGAGATAGGGTATTTCGTACTCGTTCACACATCTGGTGACACGTACACAGTGTTCATACGACCGATGTGCCGACTACACACAGGTCTTAACAATGTTTTTTATTACCTGCTGGGACCGTGACAGTGGCTATCAAAACTAACAATCATGAGCATTACAAAACGACTCAAAGCCGTCGGTCCAGGAGCGATGGTCGCGGCCGCGTTCATCGGCCCAGGCACGGTCACGACTGCGAGCGTCACCGGGGCGGAGTTCGGCTATGCGCTTCTGTGGACAATGGTCTTCTCGATTGGGGCAACGATCGTTCTCCAAGAGATGAGCGCGCGACTGGGCCTCGTCTCGGGCGAAGGACTTGGTGAAGCACTTCGAGAGCGGTTCGACAATCAGATCGTCGAATACGTGAGTATATTCCTCGTTGTCGGCGCGATCGGCATCGGGACTGCCGCCTACGAGGCCGGGAACATCCTCGGCGGTGCCGCAGGGCTCGCAACGATCACGGGTATCGACTCGACGGTGTGGGGCGTCGTGATGGGGCTCGTCGCCGGACTCCTGCTCTACACTGGGCGCTACAAGCTGATCGAGAAAGCGCTCATTGGGCTGGTCGCCGTGATGGCGTTTTCATTCGTGGCGTCGGCGATCCTCATCGGTCCCGATCCCGGTTCGATTGCGATGGGGTTCGTCCCCGGTATCCCCTCGGGGTCGCTGTACCTCATCACCGGCCTCATCGGAACGACCATCGTCGGGTACAACCTGTTCCTGCATGCGAGTAACGTCCAGGAGCGGTGGAGCGGTCCCGACGATATCGGCCACTCCCGCATCGACACGGTGCTCTCGATCGTCGCAGGCGGCGTGATCACGATTACGATTATGGTCACCGCGGCTGCAGCGTTCGAGCCAGGAACCCAGATCAGCGATATCGGCCGGATGGCCGAACAGCTGCGACCCATCGCGGGTCCGTACGCCGAACTGTTCTTCAGCATCGGCATCTTTGCCGCCGGGTTCACGAGCGCGACGACAGCACCGCTTGCGGGCGCGTGGGCGACCACAGGTGCACTCGGCTGGGATTCGGATATGCAGAGCACACAGTTCCGTGCGGTCTGGGGGACGATCCTCAGTGTCGGGGTTCTTTCGGTGTTGCTGGGCGGCAGCCCCGTCCAGATCATCGTGTTTGCACAGGTGGTCAACGGGATTTTATTGCCGATCGTCGCGGTATTCCTGATATACGCGATGAACCAGCTGGACCTCCTCGGCGAGTACACGAACGGGTCGATAGCGAACGCCCTCGGCGCGATTGTGACGCTCATCGTCGTGTGGCTCGGCGTTCGGACGCTGCTCAGCGTCGCGGGGGTGCTGTAGATGGGAGACCGGCGGATCGGTGTCGACGTCGGTGGAACCTTCACCGACGTGACGCTGTCGCTCGACGGCACGCTCGTAACTGCGAAAGTCCCGAGCACCGAAGACCAGAGCGAGGGCGTAATCGCCGGGATCGAGAAGGCCTGCGAAGCGGCCGACATCGACCCGGAGAGCGTGACCGAGTTCTCTCACGCGATGACCGTCTCGGTCAACGCACTCCTCGAAGAGGACGGCGCAAAGACCGCGCTCGTCACGACCGACGGGTTCCGGGACGTGCTGGAAATCGGCCGCCAGGATCGCCCGTCGCTGTATGACCTGTCCGCGGAAAAGCCGACACCGCTGGTTCCCAGACGCCGACGCTTCGAAGTGTCCGAACGGACGACCACCGACGGTATCGAAGAGCCCGTCGACGAGGCCGAAGTCCGGGCAATCGCCGCGCAGTTACGCGATCTGGATGTCGAATCCGTCGCCGTCTCGCTCTTGCACGCGTACGCGCACCCTGAAAACGAACAGCACGTCGCAGACATCCTGCGGGACGAACTCGACGTTCCCGTCTCGGCTTCCCACGAAGTCCTCGCCGAGTTCCGCGAGTACGAACGAACCTCGACGACGGCCGTCGACGCGTACGTACGGCCGGCGATTGACCACTACGTCAGTCACCTCACCGACCGTGCTCGGGACCTCGGGGTTCCACAGCCACGGATCATGCAGGCCAACGGCGGCATCACCGACGCCGATACCGTCAGGCGGAACGCTGTGACGACGGTTCTCTCGGGCCCTGCCGCCGGCGTCGTGGGGGCAGGGTCGATGGCGGCCGACGAACAGGACGGGCTGGTCACGTTCGACATGGGCGGGACCTCTAGCGACGTGAGTCTCGTCCGCGACGGCGAGGCCGAACGGACCACGGAGGGCGTCATCAACGAGCGGCCGATCAAGACGCCGATGGTCGATGTCGAAACAGTCGGAGCCGGCGGCGGGTCCATCGCCTGGGTCGACGCCGGGGGGGCACTCCGGATCGGACCACGTTCCGCCGGGGCCGACCCCGGCCCCGCCTGCTACGGGAAGGGCGGGACTGAGCCGACCGTCACCGACGCCAACCTCGTGCTGGGCTACATCGGTGCAAGCACCAGCCTGGGTGGGGAACTATCGCTCGACGAGGACGCGGCATACGATGCACTCGCGGACCTTGCCGACGAGGCAGGACTCGGCGGTCCACTGGAAGCCGCCCGGGGCGTCTATCGCGTCGCGAACGCGAACATGACCAGGGCCATCCGTTCTGTGACCGTCGAGCGTGGGTACGACCCGCGGAAGTTCGGCCTCGCCGCATTCGGGGGTGCCGGGCCGATGCACGCGGCGTCCATCGCGGACAGCCTCGATATCGACCGGGTCGTGATTCCGCGCGCCTCAGGCGTGTTGTCGGCATATGGCCTGCTCGCAGCCGACGAGAAGCGCGACGCAGTACGGACGTATCAGCGCTCGCTCGGCGCGGTCGACCCCGACGATGTCGACGCAGTCTACGAGGAGTTGTCCGAAGAGCTACTGGCTGAAGTCAGCGACCGCGAGGCGGCGACAGTGCGACACTCAGCCGACCTCCGGTATGCCGGCCAGAGCTTCGAACTCACCGTGGACGTCGACCGGCCGTTCGACACCGCAGACGCCCGCGAGCGGTTCGGAGCAGCCCACGAGTCCGCGTACGGGTATCGGGCAGACGAATCCGTCGAACTGGTGAACTGTCGCGTGACGACGACCGTCGAGCGGAGCGCACCGCCGGTCGAGTACGATGCCGATGGCGACCCACAGAAGGGCTCTCGCGAGGCGGTGTTCGCCGATGAGGTCCGCGAAACCCCGGTTTACGAGCGGCCGAAGTTGCCACCACGGGACGAAATCGACGGCCCCGCGATTGTCGAGGGCGATGAGAGCACAATCGTCATCCCACCGGCCTGGAATGTCCGGGTTCGCGATGACGGGACGCTGACAGCAGAGGTGAGCGACGAATGAATGACGAAGCCACCACATCGAGTGACGAACAGGAGGCAATCGACCCCGTAACGCTGGAAATACTCAGGAACCAGCTAGAAAGCGTTGCAACCGAGATGGGACATGTGCTCATCCGGGGGGCGTACTCCCCGAACATCAAGGAGCGACAGGACTGTTCGACGGCGCTCTTCGACGCGTCGGGTCGGATGGTCGCACAGGCGGAGCATATTCCGGTCCACCTCGGCGCGATGCCCGACGCGGTGGATATTGTCCTCCAGAAGGACCCGAAACCGGGCGACGTCTTCATCGTCAACGACCCGTTCGCCGGCGGGACACACCTCCCGGACATCACGCTCGTCTCGACGATCGCGCCCAACGACGAGATAGTCGGGTACGCCGTCTCGCGAGCCCATCATGCCGACGTAGGCGGGAGTTCGCCGGGAAGTATGCCACCGGGTGCACAGGAGATTTACGAGGAAGGGCTTCGACTGCCCGCGGTTCGACTCGTCGACGGCGGCGAGCCCAACGAGGCGGTCCACGACCTCATCCGTGCCAACGTCCGGACACCGGACGAGCGCGAGGCGGATCTGCGAGCCCAGCGCGCCGCGAACGTCCGGGCCGAGGAACGCATCGGTGAACTCCTCGAAGAACACGGGGCGACCCTGCTCGACGCGTTCGATGCTGTCATCGAGTACTCCCGCGAGCGGGTCGAAGCTGAACTCGACGGGCTCCCGGACGGGACGTATCGAGCGCAGGATATCCTCGAAGGCGACGGCGTGACCGATACCGACATCCCGATTGAGGTGGCCGTCACCATCGATGGGGCCTCGATAGCTGTCGACTTCGATGGGACCGCCGACCAAGTGGCGGGCAACCTGAACGCGCCGCTTTCAGTCGCGAAGAGCGCGGTCTACTTCGTCGTCCGAGCGATAACCGACCCGGAGATTCCGCCGAACCACGGCTGTTACGAGCCGGTATCCGTGTCCGTACCTGAAGGGTCGATACTCGACCCGAAGCCGCCAGCAGCGGTCGTCGGTGGCAACGTCGAGACCAGCCAGCGCGTCATGGACGTCACGCTGGCGGCGCTTGCCGAAGCAGTCCCCGACAAGGTTCCTGCCGGTGGACAGGGAACGATGAACAACCTCATCATCGGCGACCGAACCGGCGATTTCACGTATTACGAGACAATCGGCGGCGGGTTCGGTGCCAGGCCCGAGAAGGACGGGATGGACGGCGTCCAGGTCGGAATGACAAACACGCTCAACACGCCCGTCGAAGCGATGGAGACCGAGTATCCGCTCCGGGTCGAGCGGTACGCGCTGCGTCCGTCGAGCGGCGGCGACGGCCGATACCGTGGCGGCCTGGGCCTCGAACGAACCGTCACCGTCGAGACAGACGCCACCGTGTCCCTACTGACGGAGCGCCGGCGGACGGCCCCCGCTGGAATCGACGGCGGCGAAGACGGCGCGACAGGGGAGAATCTGGTCGACGGCGAACCGGTCCCCGCGAAGGCCTCCGTTGACGTCGAGGCCGGGACGACCGTCTCGGTCCGAACGCCCGGTGGCGGCGGGCACGGTGACCCAGCAGAGCGGGACCCGGCAGCGAGGGAACGTGACCGACGCGACGGAAAGGTAGACGACGAGTGACGCTGGTTCGGTCGCTCCCTACCAGAACGCGACCGAGCTGTGAAGCCTGTTTGGGGCGTGACTCTCATACGAGGGGAATACGATACTGTGTACTGAAATGAAGGTCCCGCTCGGAATCACGACCCTCCACCTCTCACAGAGGAATGCGCTTCTGTTGCTCCTCGCCGTTGGGCTTCTCGGATTCGGAGGGTACGACTACGTCCAGCAGTCACAGGCGGTCGACAACGCCGTTCCCGTGCAGGCAACCATCACCGATTCCAGTGTCGATCGAATGGACGGCGGACGAGGAATCGACTACGAACCGGAGATCCGCTATACGTACCAGTATCAGGGGGAGACGTACACCAGCGAGCAGGTGTTCCCGAGTACGGGCGTACGGACGTACTCCGACCGATCGAGGGCGGAGTCGGTAGTCGAGTCCTACGAGCCGGGTACGACGGCCCGCGCATACGTCTCACCAGCCGACCCGGACGACGCGTTCCTGATTCGAGAGCGGACGCCGTGGCCGCTGCAAGCCATCGCCGTCGGCGGTTTCCTCTCCGTCATCGGGGTGCTTTCCGGGCTGGGGGCGAAGAACCCGGGCCAGCAGGAGCTCCGTCCGGCAAGCGAGGTGCAGCCAGCGCCACGCGAGACGTGGGTTGACAGCCACGGTGAGACAATCCACCGGCTCTCGAAACAGGGACTCAGTGTCTGTTTCGTCGGGTTCTGGCTCTCGCTGGTCGCGTTAGTTTTCGGCCTGTTGAACACCACTGGTGGGTTCGAAGGCCCGCCACAGGATATTCAGGCAGCCTTTTTAGGACCGGTTGGGCTCCCGATGCTCGCGGGGTTCAGCTTCTGGGTCGGGATGATTCTCTCAGTGTGTCTGTACGGCGTCTGGTCGTTCACCAAGTACCGGCAGCTCCGGCAGCGGCTGTCTGCGCCAAAACCGCCGAGTCCGTTCAGGCATCCGAGTCGGGTCGTCACAATACTCGGAACCGACGACGGTGATTTGAGCGAGTACGGACAGCGTGTCCGGCTAACCGGATGGGCGTGGATGATTGCCGTCGGGATGACGGGAGCACTGGCGTATCTCCTCTACACTGCGGGCTGACCGGGCACCCGGAGTCGGACGTATCGCTGAGTCGTGCCACCGATAGTTAGCTGTCTGCTGTGTCGATGGCCTTCTGCACGCCGAGCCAGTTCGTGATGGACCCGTTGGGGCCGGTGAGTGGAACTATCGTCACTCGGTTTCTGAACCGTGTGCCGTCTGCCCGGTAGTTCCACAGTTCGACGGTTCGCTGTTCCCAGATGTCGATCCCCCCTGAAGCGACGCGACCGACTCTGGGTCCGTTGCCGGCCCTTGCAGAAGTCGAAGGTTCTCCCCACGGAGTGCAGCCAACGAATAGCCAGTCATCTCTCTGAACGTCTGTGTCGCATATCTGAGCGGATTATCTTGGTATGCAGGCCCGGTGAGTGTCAGGCCCAGCGGTGCCGTACCAAGTCGCACTATTTTCGCGATAATCTTTCGCTCGAAGGGAGTCACAGAGTCGGGATTGAGCGCATCGATGTTCTGGAGAATGTCTGCCGGCGACTCGCCGGTAGGATCCGGGTCGACACTCCGGAGCTTGTGTGTTTCGACAAGGTCCGGAAGCCGCCGGCGAAACCGCTCCTCGTCGAGCAACATGGTCTCGATAAGTGCGTCCCTGAGTGCGGCCATGTTCGCAGTCGCCAGTTCTAGCTGCCGGGAACACAAACGCCCGTCGATATCCGGGTTTATAGCCGATCAGCCGTGCCATTCATGCTGGTATAGCCCCTGTTTCAGAGACACACGGCACCTACGATATCAATGCCAGAACACGAGTACCCGGTGACCGGCCTTCCGACGCCCAGCGAGACATACAGCCCTGGTGATGCTGTTGCCCTCCAGCTCAATGCGCTAGAAACGAACGACGACCCGTTTGAAAACGCGGGTATCATGACGGCGTACAATTTCGCCTCCCCAGCCAACCGCCGCTCGACTGGGCCACTGGACCGATTTATAGCCATGGTCGAGTCACCGCAGTACCGCCCGATGATCGACTTCGGAGAGGCCGTGCGAGGCCCTGTCGAGCGAAACGAGAACTACGCTGAACAGCGGATAACGATCACAGGGCCGGACGGACGAACGACCACGTACGAGTTCGGTCTATCAGTGCAGTCCGTCGGCGAATTCCGAGGCTGCTGGCAGACCGACCGTGTGGTAGTGGTCTGAACTTCCCTAACGAGAGGCCCTAGCGTTACAGAACATCGTGAACTGCGCTTCAGTGGTTAATCGCTCCCAGTTCCGGGTGTTCAGCCGTTTCGATGTGACAGTCGTACGCCCCCATGCAGGGATTTTCACATCCATTCCCCCCAGCGTCGACAAGAGTATGCACCCAGGATTGGGCTGAGTGGCCTTGTATTGATAGTTATTTCTATATTCTTGTAGTATATGTATATAAACAGATACCCTTATATTTGAGTTCAGATTTTCAAAGGTATTTACCGCCTATTTCGGTTGGGATATTCGAAGACGTCGATATTTGTCACCAATAAGTGAGTATATCCGGTTCGGTGGACTCGAATGGTGCCTGTGATTCCGAATCGCAGTGAGGTCCGGGGTACTTACCCGCTATCGCCGGGCAGTGCGCTCAGTCACTATCTGCCGGCGCAGCCACATTACTCGGAGTCTGGCTGTCAGTCTCGGTCTCGGTATACGTGATTTGCCAGCCGGTAACTCCCATGAGAATGAGGATAAGCGGCGAAAGGAAGCCCAAGAAGTAGTAGGGGGCGTACTGGAACGTACTGACGCCAAGCGTTCCGGCCATGAACACCGCGCCGCTATTCCACGGAATGAGCGCGCTCGTGACGGTGCCAGAGGACTCAATTGCCCGGGAGAGGTTTTCGGTCTTGAGGCCCTTCTCTTCGTAGAGGCTCCCGAGCGTCACGCCGGGAACAACGATACTGATATACTGTTCTGCCGCAAGGACATTCATCGAGACTGATGACAGGACCGTGATTCCAGTGAGGCTACCGACGCTGTCACTGAGCTGGCCGAGGTGATGTGCCAGGACAGCGATAATCCCAGTGCATTCGAACAGACCACCCAGTGCGAGTGCGGCGATGGCAATTGTTACGGCCCATGCACCGCCGACCATCCCACCGCTTGCGAGGAGGCCGTTCACGAGCTCCATCCCCGTTTCCGGGCTTGTTCCGCTCTGTGCGACGGTCCAGACCGATGTGAACGAGTTCCCCTGAAGCACGGCCGATGTTATCGCACCGGCAAAGACACCAGCACCAAGAGCTGGAATAGCGGAGATACCGTATATCGCCAGCCCAAATGTAACGAGAAGCGGGAAGAAAGCGAGCGGAGAGATCGTGAACGAGCCCGTGAGCGCCGTCTGTATCTCGGCGATGCGGTCCACGGGAATCGCTCCTGACGCGCGGATGCCGAGACCGGCGTACAGGACAACAGCAATGGAGAAGGCAAGGAAAGTGCCTGCCCGCATTGCGTTAATGTGGTCGTACAGGTCAGTGTTTGTCACCGCCGAAGCGAGGTTTGTCGTGTCCGAGAGTGGTGACTGTTTGTCTCCCGTGTATGCACCTGTGAGGATTGCGCCCGCGGTCATCGGTTCAGGGAGTCCGAGTCCCGATCCGATGCCTATGAAGGCAACACCGAGCGTCCCCGCTGCGGTCCATGATGAGCCGATGGCAAACGTTATCGCTGCAGTAATGATCGCCGTGAGCGGCAGGAACACTATCGGGTGCAGCAGGTCAAGCCCGTAGTACATGAGCGTCGGAATCGTTCCGGCCTGTATCCAGGTCGAGATGAGAGCGTAGACGATAAACAGGATAAACACGACCTGAATGCCCATTAGCAGCGTATGTGTAATCCCGGAGTACATCTCGTCCCAGGATATATCGAACCGGTAGTAACTGAACAGCCCAGTGAATGCAATGCCCCAGAGGAGTGGGAACTGCGGGTCAAGTCCATAGATGCCGATACCAATGCCCAGCGCGGTTAGCATCCCGATAATAGGGATCAGCGCTTCTCCCAGAGAGGGTCGGTCTTCGGGATCAATATCGTCGTACAACTTGATGTCGAATTCGGAGCTCATTCTTATTGAGTCGATTACTTATTGTCTGTATCGTTTTCTTCCCAGCAGTGTGCGTGTGCATTCAGTTTTCCGACGTGTATGCTTTGAAGCGACTTCTCAGTCGCTATACGGCTAGCTTGGCGACTAAGCCGACTTGTCCAACAGCGCATATCGTTTGCTCCATTGACAGCGTCATTAATAAAAGTTCATGTAGAGAGCGGTCGCGAAACTGTTTCTGGGTCAGATTGTGCTGGACTGCGGAGTCCACCTTACTGAGCGATCATACCGGTCGGATCAGTATGTGCTGTCGAAAGCGGTCGCACCGACAAACTGTACGTTCGATATACCAAAATCATATAACCTGATAAACGAGACTCAACATATGACTGAACGCGAACCGCCGACTGCAACTCGACAGATCAAGTCGATTCAGACTGCGAGCGATATCCTGCGCGAGATTCAGTCACAGTCTGAAGTGACACTTGCGGACCTCTGTGATGACGTAGACGTTGCCAAAAGTACATTGCATACGTATCTACAGACACTTGTTGCAGAGGGTTTTATTGACAAATCAGACGGCGTATATCGGTTGGGGCTGCGGTTCGTCCCACTCGGTGAAAGCGTCCGGAATCGGGTCGACCTCTATCAAATCGGAAAGGAGGAAGTAGAACGGTTAGCCGAAGAGACCAGTGAATGGGTTCACCTCACAGTTGCGTACCGGAACAGGGAGGTAACACTGTACGAGCATAATGGAGGAGAAACAGTAGCCATGGATTATCAACGGCGTACCAGGGAGTCCCCACAATATCTCCACTGTACTGCGACGGGAAAAGCGCTGCTGGCACATTTCGATGAAGCCCAAGTCACTGATATACTGGCCAGTGAAGAACTCGTTCAGCAGACAGAAAAAACGATTACTGATCCAGACGAACTGCGCGAGAGACTCGCAGAAATTCGAAGGAAGGGGTACGCCATAAACGATGAGGAGGAAATCCGGGGTATGCGCTCCGTGGGCGCTCCGATACAGGACGTGGACGGAGCAGTTTGTGGTGCGATCAGTGTAACCGCACCGAAAATGCGACTGTCCGGTGAATACCTCAATAGTGACCTTCCGGAGCTAGTGATGGAGGCAGCAAACATCATCGAGGTCAATTTAGAGTCTGCGGCCGCCCGGAGTAAATAGTGTTCACATATATCGAAGGCTACCATCGCTACTGCACTACGTCGTGAAGATATAGTTGAGTCCAGAAATGGCACAAGAAGGCATTAATCCGGAACTGTAGTTCAGATGCGCTCTATCTGAATACTCGAGCGGTGACGGGCATCCAGTCCTTCTCAGGGACACCCTGTGATACGCTCCCTTCTGTAGCAATCTGAATGGCTGGATAGCTTGACGCTCGTGTCGAGTTCGCCTATCAGATTCCGTTATTAGAGTGGCTAATGCATCGGTTTGAGGCCCCTTCGATCAGCGGTCCTTCTCCGCTTGTGAACCATACGCCCAGTTTCAATCGCTGTTGTACCGTCTTGGAGCGTTTTAGTCGGCTCGAATTCCAGTCTTATTTGTTTATTCCGAACTAAGTCTGCTTGCTGACGCCAGAGGCGCTACATCGCCGTCGGCAAACTTTGTCTCCTCTGTGTGTGCGCTTCGGTCGCGCATCAACCAGTGCAGCGGGAGAGTAAGGCAACTGAGATTCCATTCGGTATAGTCAAAGTATCGCCAGGGCTCAGGAGGCAACCAGATCTGCTGCATGGGCTGTATATTCACTTCCATTCCCAGCCAGCGGGTCAGACGGTCATGACCTGATCGGTCAGCCGAGACTCACACGCCGAGATCGTCATTGTTTGTCAGCAGTCCCGATCCTACTCATCAAATGCTACACCCTGACTCAGGGGAGCCGATGTATGCGGTCAAATTGATAGAGTGACGTGATGCGTGGCTAAGCATTCGGAACGGTCAGAGGTACCCGTTCCTGAGCACAATAACACGGGTACAATCGTTATATATTCTCACACGACACGCGGAATTTGATTAACGGGGTTCGACCCTCTTGTTATTAATTAACACTATTAACTATATCTTAGATAGCCGAACACCAATCCAAGTGTGGATTGACAAATTGAAAGTCAAAATGTGCAATTATACAAATCGTTTGGAGAGTGTACAATGACTTTTTCAAATTTGATGGAGATAATTGACTTTAGTGGCTATATAAGCCCTTTTCTATAGATAGAACGTCGCTTCTTGAACAATATCTGTTTAATCTACTTAGAGTAATCGGAAAGACGACGCTGAATCACCAATCTGGAGTCACGGCCGGTCCACATCGCCGGTGATGCCATCGGACTGGCGAACCCCCTGACTGGCTTCGGAATGGGACACGCGGCGCGGTCCGGCCGAGCGGCCGTAACGCCTTCGTACAGCAGGAGTCGTATAGACGCAGGTTGTTGTGCCAGAACTTCTGGACGAAAGCTGACACTGGTGTGGCCTCACCCATTCATGACACATCGGACTGGAGGGAATAGCTAGTCTATCGAAGGTGGACATCGAGTATCAGGAGAGCTTCGAACCGCAGCAGCCCGGGGATATTGTAAGCGATGTTCGGGCATTATCTAGCGCACTGAGCTAGGTATAGACGCATCTGGGTGGACACACCTGTTCGATTCGGAAACCGCTAGTGCCGGTTTGACCTATCGGTGGTAACTCTCGAAAGCACTCGACGCCCGCCACCGGCAGATCTATAATTGTCTTTGGGAGAAGGGGCGAACCGTCCGACAGGTATCGGCCACAGCGATTGTTGTCGTAGGAACAGTCGAGATATCTCGAAGAGAGAACTATACGTATTAGCTCGTCTCAGCACGTACAGCGACTAATCGAGCTCGTCAGCTATTCGACCTATCGACACCCCATAGCCATTCCCCATGGCTAATCGAATTGGCCATACTGTATACTCACATAATATGGCTAATCGGTATAGTTATACGGTATAGCCCTTCCGCATATTCAAAAGAGATAGTTAGTTGAGATAGCTATATAAGCTAGCGGGTGAAGGTAGGCAGTTGACACAGTTAGCAGTTTAGGTTCGCTCGGGTAGCTATCGAGAGAGGACTGCAAAAGCAAAAGACAAAGCCGGGACAGAACGCGATGGTGTGCGCTCAATAGCTATTGTGGACTTAGCGAGACGCGGCCGACTGCTCCCAGTCGTACCCCCACTCACGGAGCTTTTCAGCGACAAGGTCCGGATTGTCCATGGCAACGACGAGAGCCGCTTCCAGCGCGTCGGTCTTGTACACATCCTCACCGACTGCGTCTTCTAGATTACGGAGGAAAGTGGATTCGCGCTCCTCGACCTCGGGGCGAATGAAGATCGGCCGTTGCTTGCGGTCTTGCTTGACTGAGTCACGCCGGAATTTGTATGGGATATCTGGTTGGGTCGCCGTTTCTACGTCGGCGGGTTCAGTTTCAACATCCATCACCTCATCCTGCTGCTCGTCCGATTCTGGCCCTGGATCCGAATCGGTCTCCGCAAACGGATCGTCGCCGGAGCCGGATTTCATGCTGTTGCCTCCTGTTCGCGAGTCTGTCGGAGATGCGCAGCTAGCTCTTCGAACTGCTCCAGCGTTTCGATTTCGTAGTCACGTTCCCGACTCCGGTGTTCTTCAATGTATTTGAACGCTGAACACTGTTTGCGCCAACAGCCTTCAAGCAAGGACGTCCGCTCCCGGAACACGACAGGTATATCGTACGACTCCGCACGGAGCCGTTTGAGCATCTCCTCTTGATCGTTGGTCCCTTTGAACCGATTCGGTACAGCAGCTAACACGCCCACGTTGATATCTAGCGTGTCTTCAAGCCCGGTCACGAGGTCTGCGAGGCCCTCGACGGACTGTTGGCCTTTCCCGCTGGGTTCAAACGGGATAACGAGGTTCCGCGTCGCGTGCAATGCGTTGTACAGTTTTACGTCCGCGGTCGCAGGCGGGTCGATGATGACAGTGTCGTACTCAGACGGAACGCCCGCGTCCTTTAGCACACGAAGGAGCTGGACGTTCGGGTTCCAGTTCTCACCGAAGTCCGCCGCTTCCTCCTCGCGACGCCGAAGGTGTTTCGAGAGCACTTCCAGAGAGTTGTGTGCGGGAAGGACATCGACACCCTCTGAGGTCTCAATGAGGTCAGCGAACGGCCCGCGTGGCCGTTCGACGAGGTGTCGTACTAAACTGTCGGCCTCCGAGTCCGTTCGGCGGTCCGCGACGTCGAACAGGAACGAGAGGCTCCCCTCCTGTGGATCCATATCGATTGCCAGTACGTCGTGACCAGCCCGGGCGTCGGCGACGGCGAGGTTCGCCGCCATCGTTGTCTTGCCGACACCGCCGGCCTCGCTGTACACGGTGTAGGTCAGCATACCGTATCGGATTCACCGCACAGATATAAAGATTAGTCAGACGGTATAGCTATACGATATAGCCAGCTGGCATCTCTACAGCGGTCTCGCAAAACGCGGGCTACTCGACGAACAGCCCTGCGAGCGTCTCGCGCATCTCCGCCCGCCGGTGAGACCGGGCTTCAGACTCCGAGAGGTAGTTATCGAGTACGACTTGTGCAGACGCCGAGCCCTGCTCCGCTGCGACGTCTTCGAACCGTTCCGCAACCCGCCTGACAGCAGCGCCGTACGTAGTGTACCAGAATCGACGGCCGGTTTTTGGCGTTGGCGTGTCGCCGTCGACAGTGACATCTGCGGCCTCAGCCACTGATTTGAACCGTCGTCGGACGGTTTCGGCGGTTAGATGGCCAGTGGCTGCGGACGGAGAGGGCAAGAGGTAGCCACTCCACTCTGGATCGGCAAGCGTCTCTATACGGCGTTCTACCGTCTCCAGACCGGCCAGGAGAGCCACGGTCCCAGGACCATTTTTCCGCTCGCCGTCACCGAACTCTATGTACGGATGCGAGTCATCGTCCGGATCGAGGTTGAGCTGTCGAATATGTAGCGATGCGACTTCACTCGGGCGAAGCCCCCAACCGCAGCATGCGACCACGATGAATCGATCCCGTAGCTCACTCGCTGCTCCATACAAGCGTTGGACGGCGGTTCTATCGAGTGCTTTGTTGTCCCAGGACGGGGTTCTATCCCATCCAAACCGGATTTCGAGGTCAGCCAGTGGATTGTACGCGGCGTTTCCGAACATCACCAGGTGTTTGTAGAACTGCCGCGTGTCCTGAACGTATTTACGCCGTGACGCAAGCGTCGTCAGGGCATCGTCCAGTTGGTCCAGCGCATCAAACGTCGCCGCTACCCGATCCATCTCTGCAACGCGTTCGTCGGGATTCTCCAGCGGTGCGAGCAAATCTTTCGTATCGTGGATATTGGTATATACTTTCGCGTAGCGTCGTAGAATCGACCGCCGTGTGTCGATTGTCGCGTCAGCACGCCCACGTCGAGTCGAAAGTTCCTCGAGGTACCCCTCGATGGCCCGCTGGGTGTTGACAGAGAGGAAGTCAAATGATCCTGATGTCGTCGTGGCTTCTGGGACTCCGATCTCGTCGTAGAACTGCCCCGGGGACAGGTCGAATCGCCGTTGGAGATGCTTTACGAATCCCGGGAACTGTCCGTTCAGCCAGGTGTACGTGGGGGTTTCAGCGGTCGGGTCCAGCCCGTCGGTTTCCATCGTCGGTACGACGGTTTCGTGATAGAAAGACTCGCAGTCGGCTAAGTCCATCGTTGAGTAGCGAGTTTCAGTCATTGGATTTTGGGTGTGAACTGCAGTAACCGACGAACTGCTCTAGCTGGTTCGTCTGAATCACCGAGTTTTCGTATGTAGCGTATTTCCATCGTACGACTAATAGTTTGTCTTGTATTGTTTTCTCATGCAGAAACCCATAACAAGACAGATACAGATGGTCGCATTACCGCAGAACATAAACTATATAACGCTATATCAAATTCTGTGCTGTACAGGCTCGGTAGAAGTGTTCCACTGCGGTTTTATGCGGTTTAGGGCTCATCTCCACTCAAATTCCGTATACTCTGTGGCGGAGTCAAGCACAGGTTTCTCGTCTGTACTGAGAACAACCCCTTCATCGCTCTTCCAAAAGCACCAATGAGCAGGTAAGACCGACTACAGGATAGGGTATTCCGAGCGTGCGGTAGCTCCCGTAACTGTCACCGTCGGCTATTTGTGAAGGATTTCACAACACGGGGTGGGATATCGTGTAATGGCCAGACCAGCAGTATAGGACAGACTCAGCGGTTCTGAAATGTGGCTTACGCAAGGACCAAGCTCTCAGTTGTCACTCATCGGGACCGAACTCCTGGCAACCAAATCGGTCAATGTTCTCTGGCTGTGCACAGAGATAATCGAGCCGTTTTTCCATTTCGGACCGTGACATGCCCGCTTGGTTTTCTCGGGATTCCGCGAGCCGGGCTTGGCTGGCATTTAACATCTTTTCTTTCCTTTCTAGTTCCGAAAGAAGTGTGTCTACGTCCTCGTTGCGTGTTTCTAACTGTTTGTTGAGGTTTTCAGCACGGGATTTTTCCGCTTTTCGGTCTTCCCGGGTCTCGTTCAGTTGTTCACGCAATTCCTCGTTTTCAGCGTGGAGGGCTTCGTTCTCTGTTTGTATGTCCTGTGCAGAATCCTGAAATGCAACTGTTGTCCCGACTGTCCCACTGGTGGCCACCACAGTAGCGACGAGTAGCCAGGAACTGATATTGCGTGCAAGCGTGGTCACCGGTGATCCTCCTCTGCTGTAGCCTGAATACTGTACTGGCGCCTCTCCCGGTGCAGCAGTAAAGGTTGAGTCATCATGTCCCAGCCTGATTGGTATGTGCTACTAATCGTAGTTCCCAGTTGGTTACATTTGGATAGCGATGAATCTCCAATAGTGCATCGACACTGGTGTAGAACCTAGACGAACTGACCGATTATTTCGTGTCCGTGATCGATGTGACCCACAGCATGCACCATCGCTACATAATTTCCGTGGGACTTCGGTGAATTCCAGTCAATACCTATTGGCGGAGATCTTCGGACCGAAGCTCTCCTTTTGCGTGCCATGTTCTGGGGCGGACGGCGACTACGATTGCAGCGGCGTATAGTAGTCCGACAGTGCCGATGACGACGACGCCGGGAAGCATACCGATAGCAGCGCTATCTGTCCACGAACCGGAACTGAACACGGTAATTCGTATGAGCCAGGCGGTTAGTAAGACAGTGAAAAGCGGCAGGTACACTCGTCGGAGTCGGTGCGCGATAGCTTCTTCCGTGCTGATTTTGATCGTCGGCTGTCGGTAATCGGCACTCAGTGACTTGCGCCAGTCCGGATCGGCCACGCCTGCAGCGGGGTCTAACCCGTAGGCGAAGACGTTTGCTTGCAGTGTTCTAACTCGGCTGCGCCAGATATCGTAACCTCGGTATCGCCTGGCCTCAATGAACAGAAACACTGCAAGCGTGGCCGTTCCGATCAAGAGGATGTAATGCGGAATGTCCGGCCGCGAAAAGGCCCACGTAAGGATTGCAGAGATTACCAACACTGCCCAGTTGGTTGTCCGGTCGAGGCGCTCGCGCCAGAACTTCATCCGATGGATCTCGCCGCGGTAAAGATGGGCCATGGCTGAACTCGGACCCATATCCTCCTCTAGCAGGCCCTCGCCGACTTCCCGATGTGTCGAGTCGGTCGCGTCGACGTCCTTGTTTGAGACCCGTGTCATGAGTGGAAGATGAGCGACTGGAGATTCGAGTCGGTCGTGTGCTGGGCGGCCAGCGCCGAGTCGACACTATTGTCAGAATTTCTCCAGTCATAGTCAGGTAGTATATCTGCCGTAGCCGCCTGTTGAGGTCCCGTAGTCATCGTTGTGCGGACGTAGTGCTTGAGAACGTCCGTGCTCGCTTTTTCACCCGACGATAGCTCGTCAATGGTTTGTTTCGCCTTGACGACCGGCATCGGACAGTTCTCCCCGGTGACACCCAGCATCTGAGTAGGTTCGTGGTTGGCCATAGTATTGTTTCTTACTCCCAATACTACAGCCACATATAAAAACACAACGGTAGTGTCTCAGAAGGATATATACAATATACAAGCTTCCTTGGAGGGGGTGGCGGGATAGGTTTTGAAGTTTTGGAACGATAGAATTGTGCAATAATGGAAAGATACTGAATACTGTAGAGCGGTGCTCACTCAGGCACAGAGGAAGAACCGTCCACCTTCTCAACGTCCCGGTTACTTATTTTGATGAGAGAATCGGAATCCGTAGGATGACAGTCGTTCCCGTCGTCTCACTCGACTCGATATCGACGGTCCCACCTGCGATATCAGTTCCCCACACAACCAGTGCAAGCCCGAATCCGCTCCCGTGCTTTAGCGGCGTTTCCGAGCCATGTTCTACGAGAGCGAGCTCGTTGGAGTCAATACCGGGCCCGTTGTCCTGGACAGTGACCTGAACGTATTCGCCGTCCCGTTCGACCTCGATTGACACAACAGGGTCGGGAGAGGTATTGTGTTGAGCGGCGTTTTGAATGATATTCAGACAGACGACATCAAACAGGCAATCCACCGCGAAATCGGCCTGCCCGGAAGCATACTCGAACGTGACCTCGGGATACGCTTCGCTGGTCGAGTCGAGACACTCGTCGAGAATAGAGTTCAGGCTGAGAGTATCTCGTTCCTCCCGGCTTTGTTCAAAGATATCGATAACCGAACGGACTTTTTCCCCGAGTTCATTGATTTCGACGGCGTGTTCTTGCAGGGTTGCGGCCTTCGACTCACTATTGTGCGTGGCTAGATACGCAGCGTTACCGAGGATGACTTGTACGTTCGTTCGGATGTTGTGCCGGAAGACCCGGTGGAGAACCTCTAGCCGTTGCTGGTCACGGAGAAGGTTACTCACATCGTGTAAGGTAATGACCCGGCCGATAGTCCGATCATGGATATCTGTTACGAGACTTTCGGAGACGTCGTACGACTGGGACACCCCATTGGGACGGTAAATCGTTTGCCCGGCCTGTGTTGCGCTACCGAGCGCCGATAGATCCGGACTGATTTGTTCAAGTGGTCGGCCGAGGGCTTCGTTGGGCCTCGTCTGCAGGGCAGTGGTAGCTTGGTCATTCATATCGACGATATGGTCGTGCGTATCCAACACGAGAGCCCCTTGCTGCATCTGCTGAAACAGCGAATTGCGAGCATGGCGTATCGGCGTCGGATTTGCACCGAAGAGCTGGAACCTGGTGAGTGCGCCCAGATACGCGAGACCGGACACGGCAAAGGCAATCGGTGTCGGATCGACACCGGCAGATGGGAGTGAGCCCATCAAAAAGAGGACGTTCGTCACCCAGGGTGCCAGAAGACCGAGAAGGAGCGCTAAGCTCTGGCCGCGGAACGGGTCCACTTGACTCGTAACGAGTTTCAACAGCGGAAGTGCCCCGAGAAGGCCCAGCAGATACGTATAGCCGGCTATAATCCAAAACCAGACACCCGGCGTTCTGTTCAACGTCGCAATTCCATGTTCCTGAATGATGACCGAATTAGTGTACAGTAACTGGTGGGAGTGGCTCGTGAGTCCCAGAAAGACGGTAATTGCAGGGACGATCGAGTAGAGCAGGATGTGCTTGCGGGCCGTATACTCGGTGTAGCCAGCATATTCGAGCGAAAAAAGCAGCCACGCTATCGGAATGATTGCAACACCGATCCAAGAGACATCGACCCAGAAAACCTTCGAGCTCAGCGTCGCTGCATCAATCCGGAAGATCAACGTGGCCGACCACCAGCACTGGCCTGCCAGGAGCAGAATAAGTGGGTCAGCGCCGGGTTCTGGGCGCTCTTTCCAGGCAAGGAGGCCGCCCGTAACGCCGACCGCAATCGTGGCGACCAACACCATCTTCATCAGCGTCAGTGAGAACACAACTATGTTGAAGATTAATCGGGCGCCATCGTTATAACCTATTTGCCTTCGAAAGTATCTAAGGTTGACAGAATCGCCATCAGAGGGCCGAATACTTGCGGAAGAGAGTTGCTTTACAAATAAAGGTAATTTATATGATAGTGCTACTGGCCGAGCAGTGGGAAGACCACAACAACAAACGCTGGTAAGCGAGTACACTCTGCTGCGACCGCAAGTGCACTGTCGTTTTCGGTTCGGTTAAGACAGAAGATGACGCCATTCAGGAAGAGCAAACTAACTAAGAGAACGACCGCTTCCCTGAGATTAATGATGTTTGCAACAAACGCAACACCGAGCAGAACCGCTGTTAGACCCGTGATTCCGTAGAGGATATACTTAGTCCAGCGAACACCGACCACAACCGGGAGCGTCCGGACGCCGATTTCGCTGTCACCCTCCTTATCGCGCACATTCGGGATTTCTGTATTGACGAACGTCGCCAATACGAAAAACAGGAACACGACACCGACCGCCGGAGAAGCGGGCGCACCAACGTACGTTAGCGGCAGACACACAATGACGAGCGCCCAGACTACAGCGACGAGAGTTGAATTGAGAAGGAAGACCTCTTTCAGTCGCTGGGTACCGCTCGGAAGGGTAGGGATCCAGTCACAGGCGTAGAGAATCCAGCACATACCCGGTAACAGCGATAGACCAAAGCTGATGGGCCCACCCAATGCAGACAGGGCCACAGCAAGGCCGTATGCGATAGCCGCCAGAACGTAGAAGCCGTTCTGATATCGGCGCACGAAGGCAGTCCGTGCGGGGGACGTTTTCGCATCAGTTTCTAAGTCTGCCAACCGGTCGTTGCCATACACTGCGAACGTGAGCAGTCCTGCCACAATCGGAGCCGGCGTTAGAGGGAGCGCCAGTAGTTCACTCACAAGGACTGCTTCCGCCATCGCAATAACTGCGAGATACACGGAACTGTAGAGAAATATATTCCTGACTGGTCTCGTCAGCGTAGCTAGTTTTGTAATCAAAGAGCGATTCCTCACGGACTCTATGTCAGGCTGCTTGCCTGGGTTTTGTGCATCAGTCGGCATAGCTGCAGTAGAATATCGGCGAACTATACAGTAAAGTCCTACCCTATATTAAATATCTTCAAAAGTCGAAGTAAGTTTGGTTTGGCTTCGTCGTGGATGAGAATATAGTCAAACGTGCGGAACATCTTCGTATCTATCCAAGCGCTGTCTGAGCAGGCGACCATGGAATAGATTGAGTGTAGACGGGTTGGACGATACTATCAATGGCCAGGTGGATACCACTCCGTGAGCAGTTCACCACGGGAGGCTCTGTTCGCTCTCGGACAGACTCACTGCGCGTCGATATCAATCTCGATCCCAACAATAGCGATAGTAGCCATTGAAAATCAATGCACACCTGATCGCACGATTGTAGTGCGATCAGTGTGTAACTCGTTTCAATTGTTACTATAGTCCAGAGAACCAGCGGCCGTCCCACATTGTGTGTTCGTCGTCCGACAGTACAGAGATCCAAAGTAAGCTTTTTCTACATTGTTCATCATCCAGATATGTGACTTCGACATCGACGCTTCGAGCGGTGAGTCGGGCTGCGAGCAAGTACTTCGTTGTCTGGGTAATCCTTCTGGCAGGGATCGCTCTCGTCAGGCCGGACCCGTTCGTCCCAGTGTTGGACTACGTGTCCCCACTGCTCGGGCTAATCATGCTCGGGATGGGGTTGACGCTCCAACCGGCGGACTTTCACCGGCTAATCGAGGAACCGGTCGATATCGGTATCGGCGCTGTCACGCAGTGGCTGGTGATGCCTGCCGCTGCGTACGGGCTGTATGTCCTCCTTGATCTTCCGGACGCTGTCGGTATCGGTCTCATTCTGGTCGGTGCCGCTCCCGGTGGGACCGCGTCGAACGTGATGGCGTATCTCGGTCGGGGTGACGTGGCGCTGTCCGTCGCGATCACGACGCTTACCACCCTTGCAGCGCCGATCGTGATGCCGGCCTGGGTAGTGTTTACCCTCGGCGAACAGATCAACGTCACCTTTGCGGAGATGTTTCAGAGCATCATTCAGATCGTCATCATTCCGGTGTTGCTCGGGTTCACAATCCGGTATTTGCTGGACCGCTATTCGCCCAAAGCCGCTGAAATCGGCACCGACGTGTTCCCAGTTATCAGTGTCGCCGCGATTGTTGCGATTGTCGCTGGCGTCGTTGGCGCGAACGTGGACAACATCCTCACGGCTGGTCTGCTTGTGCTCGTGGCGGTCGTCGCCCACAACGCGATCGGGCTTGGCTCGGGATACGGTGTCGGGCGGGCAACTGGGATGCCGAAAGACCGCGTTCGGACCTGTGCGTTCGAAGTGGCTGCAAAACAGCGGTCTAGCCGTCGCGCTGGCGACAACGCTGTTCGAGCCTGCAGCCGCACTCATTCCGGCGCTGTTCAGTGTCTGGCACAACATCACCGGGCCGGCGCTGGCAAGCTTCTTTAGCTGGCAGGACGACGGACAGAAATCCGTCGAGGCTGTGCCAAGCGACGACTGAGGCTCGCTCCCCACGGTAACCCGATTTTCGGTGGTATCAAATCCGCTCATCCAGTGGTGAGCGACCGGGCCGTACGGACATGGAGGAGCCGGAAAGCGGGGGACCCGTTCGGCTCTCTCAACAAACAGAGTAATCGTACCCCCCGAACCGTCTGACGACAAGATCAGTGATGTCGATTCTGACGAATTCTGGATGTCTGAGTGGTGCTGCCACCGGTCACGGTTCCCGATCAGTATCCGGAACGTCCTCGGGAACAGGACCAACAGTGGTGTGTGCCGCCTGCGCGTCGGTGACCGGGTCAATTGGAATCACCTGAAGCCCATACTCGGTTTCCAGAACCGCCGCTTCGATCTCGAAGACGTCAGCAAGCAACTGTTTCGTGACCACCTCCTCTGGCGGGCCGCGGGCGTACATCGAGCCGTCCTTGAGTGCGACGATGTTGTCGGCGTACCGCGCTGCCTGTGCGATATCGTGGAGTACGAGGACGACCGTTATCTGACTCTCATCCCGGAGCGTTTCGACTATCTGCATCACTTCCAGCTGGTGCTGTGGGTCGAGGAACGTCGTCGGCTCGTCCAACAGCAACACGTCCGTGTCCTGAGCGATTGCCATCGCAATCCAGACGAGTTGCTTCTGGCCGCCGCTCAGGCTGTCGACATCGCGGTCACGGAGGTTCTCAATGCCGGCAAGTTGAATCGCGTCGTCGACGGCGGCTCGGTCCTCGTCGGACAGCGACTCGAAGAACCCAGTATGTGGGTACCGTCCGCGCTCGACCAGATCACCCACCGAGATACCGGTCGGAACGACGTTCTCCTGGGAGAGCAAGCCGAGTTTGCGTGCGAGTTCCTTGGACCCGAACTCGTCGATCGTCTGGCCATCGACAAAGACGGTTCCGTCGTCGGGCGAAATCTTGTCCGCCATCGCTTTCAGGAGCGTGCTCTTCCCGCTCCCGTTGGGGCCGATGAGCGCGGTCACTTCGTCCGGTGGGACGGCGATCGACTCGCCGTCGATGACAGGCTCGTCCCGTCCAGAGTACCCGACAACGAGATCGGTCCCGTCGATTTCTGCGGCCGACTCCGATGTCGTTTCACCGGCGCTATCGACGGCTCGTGTTCCGGCCTCGGACCTGTGTTCGACTGTCTCTCCGTCCATCTGTGAGGGCCGACCGTCAGCCATCAGACTTCACCCAGGTCGGTTTTCTTCCGCATCAGGTAGAGGAAGTACGGGCCGCCCACGATGCCGGTGATGACGCCCACCGGCAACTGGACGGGGCTCAAGGCGAGCCGTGCACCCACGTCTGCACTGACCAGCAGCGCCGGTCCGAGGAACAGACACCCCGCAAGCAGCAGCTTCGAATCGCTACCGACGAGATTACGGACCATATGGGGAACAATGAGCCCAACGAACCCGATGAGGCCGGCGACAGCGATGGCAGCCGCCGTCGAGAGAACGCCGATCCCCGCGATAGCGAACCGGACTTTCTCGACCGGCATCCCCAGTGAGTCCGCTCGGTCCTCGCCGAGTGCCAGTACATCCAGTTCCTGCGTAACGGCGAACGCGAGCGCCATCGCAAGGACGGTGAACGGCAACGCGATTCGTACCTCGGCCCACCCAGCGTTCATCAGAGTCCCGGAGAGCCACGCCTGCGCGGACATCGCAACGCCGAGATCGTCGATGAAGAAAAACAGCGCACGCTGGACGGACCCGAAGACGGTGCCTACCACAACACCTGCAAGCACCAGTCGGACGGGACTGGTACCGTTCTTCCACGCGATAGCATACACGAGCAGGAACGCGAGTCCGCCACCGGCAGCCGCAAATATCGGTAGGAACGGCACCAGTCCGGTGAGGAGTGTTAGCGTGAGCAACACGACTAATCCAGCCCCGTCGCTGACGCCGAGGATGTACGGGCTCGCGAGTTCGTTGCGCGTAATTATCTGAAAAAGCGCTCCCGATACTGCGAGGTTTGCGCCGACCAGGACGCCGACGAGGATACGGGGCAGCCTGAGGTTCCAGACGATGAGTTGCTGGCGGGTCAACCACTCCGGGACCGCTGCACCGAGAAACGCCCACCGCCAGACTTCGAGGCTGGACAGTACCGTCGGGTCGAAGACCGTCTGCCACGCCTCGACCAGCGTCAACGGGTACGCGCCGAAGCTCACCTGCAGTATCGTCGACCCGAGCAGGACGGCGAGGCTGCCGGCGATAATGAGGGCGAGCTTTGAGACCTCGTACCTGTCGGTAGTTCCTGCGCGTAGGTTCGTGAGTCGGTCGAATACCTTCGCCATCGCGTTAGATGTTTCCGTTGATGATGTCACTGACCGCCTGGCGATCGAACAGTTTCTCTTCGTCAGGGACGTCGCGGACAGGACCTGGCCACTCGCCGAAGCGATCGGGCCAGACTTGCTTGGCGGCGGCCTCCGTGGCGAAAAGATCGACGATAGGACCCTGGTATTGGCCGCCGATGCGGATGATGTTACCTTCCTGAACGGCGGTGAGGTCCTGACCGTTCGGGTTGTTTTCGAACGGCTCGACGACGTTGGTCACGAACTCGTCGTGAGTTGCGGTTGTGAGCCGGCCCACGGCAGCGATGTAATCTGGATCGTGGTTGAGGAGTTCCTCGTAACCGACGGTACCACCGCCAGGGATCTCAGCATCGTAACCGTCCCTGAGCCCGAGCCGTGAGAGGGGCTTGGTCTGATTGTGGTATTTGTGGATATCAGAGAGATAGAACTGGCCGGAAGTCGGGTCTACGCCGCGCCACACCGCAATGACGGAGGGGCGTTCGTCTTCAGGGGGGAGATCAGACCTGATGTTCGCCATGAACTCGTCGTGCAGCGACTCCCAGGCCCGGTACCGGGCCTGGCACTGGAAGACCGCCGCCATCTTCTCGAAAACGTCGTAGAGTTCGTGGTAGGTTTCCTGCTCGTACCCAAAGGGATGTTCGGGGCCGAAGCGGATCGAGGAGGCGACGAACGGACCGGTGGCCTCCTCGATCTCCTGAATATCGGAGTCCGCCCAGTCGGTGAAACGTCGTAATCCCCGAGGGTCGATGAGATTGACAGCGGGGCCGGCAGCGTAGAAGTTCTCCTTGTCGTAGCCGGACTCGGAGCCGGCCGCCAGCGCCATGATGTCGTCCTCGTTGAACGTAACGTCGGGGAGGATGTCGTAGAACTTCCGTGGCGCCCGTGCCATGTCGGTCGCGGCGGTAGGCTGGATGCCGAGCGCCATCCCGATATCGAGGTAGACACTGGGAATGACCGAGTACGACTCGGGAACTTCTTCGAACGTGAACTCGCCGTGGGGCTCAATTTCGACGGTGTACGGCGTTGAATTTTCCGGAGTCGATTGCTCGGTATCTGCCGTGGCTTCGGCCTGGTCTGTTTGGGCACTCGCGGCCCCATCCCCGGTGGTTCCTCCATCATCGGAGCTCCCACTGGAACAACCGGCGAGGGAAGCCACCAATCCGACACTACCTGCAAGTACTTCGCGTCTACGTGTCATCGCTTTTCAGGTGGGCCTAAAACAGATTAGTGATTCCTCCCTTTCGACGTAACACGGTGTGTACGATGTTCAGACCGTGAAATATCGAGCCGCTATGCATCGCCCGTACTGCTCAGGCGTCACCGGCGATTGGAAACGCTGAACGAGTGCTGGCACTGCGGGCAGTGATAGCTTGTCGCATATCCGGTGCTCGAAACGTCCCAGTCGCCCCCGATCATACCACTCTCAAAATCACAGTCCGGACAGAACAGTACCATTTTCGAGGGTGTCCCGATAGTGTCTGTAGTTTCCTTACGAGCCATTTGCATTGATAGCATAACATGATGAATGGAGGGCAATATATGCTACCCCCCGGTTTTCAGCATTTGATATCGCAGTCAGCAATCAGAGACCTCGTGCTGTTTCCGGACAAAGTACAGCCGTGTGTCACACCCAGTCAGGTGATCGGGGTATCACCGATGTAACTACCAGACATCGGTGTCCGCGAGCACTTTTGTACTAGCTACGCCTTCATGTTGACGCTGATACACCTACCGCGAAACAATATGTCTCAACAGAAATCAGAGTACGCAGACGACGCCGATATTGACGAATCACTGGACGAACTGGCCTCGGAAGAGACCATTGAGCAGACCGTCGAGAACCTCGAGGCAAACGGGTTCGATGTCATCGTCGTTGACTCGACTGATGATGCGCTCGCAGAACTTCAGTCACTCATCCCTACAGAGGCGTCTGTGATGAACGGCCACTCGACGACGCTCGAAGAGATCGGGTTCGTCGAGTACCTGAGTGACGGGGACCACGAGTGGGAGAGCCTCCCCGACGAGATCTGGAGTATCGACGACGACGCAGAGCGGCAGGCCGCCCGCCGGAAGTCGCAAACGGCCGACTACTTCCTCGGTGGCATCAACGGTATTTCCCAGACCGGCGAACTCGTCGCGGCAGACCGCTCGGGGAGCCGTATCGGTGCGTATCCGTTCGCTGCCAGTAACGTGGTCATCGTCAGCGGCGTGAACAAGATCGTGCCGACACTCGAAGACGCGCTCGACCGACTGGAAAACGTCGCGTACCCACTCGAAAACGAGCGCGCGAAGGAGGCCTACGGCGTCGACTCCGCGATTGCCAAACAGCTCATCCTCCGCCAGGAGCTCGAAGAGGATCGCACTACCGTTGTGCTCATCCGCGAGCACCTCGGCTACTGACTGCAGTACAACAGAGGGTGGTAATCGGTCCCGCCGCCTTGCGTTGCCGATCTAAGCACAGTATCGGAGAACTATAGTAACCATTGAAAATCAATGCATACCTGATCGCACGACGGCAGTCCGATCAGTGTGTAACTCGTTTCAATTGTACTATAGCAGCCCGGGGTACGTTTCTGTGCTCCGCACTCCGCCGGAAAGAGCTATTGACCGGCTTGGTCCAAGCCGTGTGAGAGAGGAAATTCGGCGACGACCATGGCGACAGGCGCTACGAAATCAAATGCGAATCGATATACGAAAATAGGGAGGCTTTCGCTGCTCCTGTTGCGGCTTCGCGATTGGTCGTGAGGCGGCTATACATCGTTCCTTTAATCATTGCTAGAATGTGCTCGGCCATGTGTGTCGGATCCACATCGCGAAACACATCAGCCTCTATCCCTCGACGAACAGTTTTCTCGATGATTGCAGTAAGTCGAATATCAATCTCGGTGAACTGTTCGCGAAACACCTCCTGATCCAGCGCTTGCGGGGAGAGCGTAACTAAAACGCTGTGAAGCTGCCGTTTCTCCTCGGTTAGCTGGCACGGGAGGAGTGTCGTAATGATGTGATGGAGGTCCTCTTTCGGGTGGTCACCGATGGTCGTGTTGATTGTCGCCTCGAATCGGTCAACAGTGAATCTGAGAAACCGGATTAGCAGGTCGTCTTTCGAGTCGTAATAGTGGTATATCGTCGATTTGGCCTTGTCGAGTTCGTCTGCAATAAGCGAGATGGAGAGTTCAGCGTATCCACTGTTTACCAGCGCTCGATGGGTTGCGTGCATAATCTCTTTTTCAGTTGCACCCAGAGCGTCACCATCTGTAGTCATACAGACAGTCCTCCGCTCTGATCGTAGATAGCTTGACAGCACGGTGCCAATTCCTCAGGCTCTGCCTCGGAGCGATCTTTCTCAAGCCGCTCAATTTGCTCATCATGTGCCACAGGTGGGCGGAAACCGAAACGAGCGGGCCGCATTAGTTCACACTCCGTGTCGAGCGCGATGAGAGCAGTGTCTCAAGCGTTCCGCGACCGTGGTCCCAGATGACGATTGACGTCGGGAGGACCAGTATGGACGCCACGAACGAATAGAGAACGCTGACTGCAATTAACAATCCAAACTGGCCCAAGATCGGGACAACCGCGAGGACGAGCACGCCGGTTCCAGATGTGGTGGTGACCATACTACCCGCCAGCGCACCACCTGTTCCCCGGACACTAATGTCGAGTGCTTCGAGCAAGCCAGTATCGCCACGGTACTCCTCCGAGAACCGATGCACGAGGTGAGCGGAGTAATCGATACCAAGCCCGATTCCGATTGATAACGTCGTTCCGGTGAGGACGTTGAACGGGATATCCAGATACCGCATTGTCGCGGCCAAGGCGGCAATAGTGAGCAGTATCGGCACGAGGTTCGCAGCGCCCAGCCCGGGACGCCGTTCAAGTAGCCAGTAGGCGAAAAACAGGAACGCTGCAGACGCGAGAATTGCGAGAGCCAGACTTATGTACGCAGATTCAGCGATTACGTCCGAGACAGCTTTCAATACCACAACACTGCCGGTTGCGGTCGCTTCCATCCGGAACTCATCCGCAACGGCTCTCGTATCATCTGTCACTTCCTGCTGACTCGCATCAGACTCGACGGAATACACGATGCGCGTTCGCGCGTAGTCATCAGTCATGTACGACTCCGCCCGGTCGCCGTACGGCGAATCATACAGCGCGTTGTAGATGGTCGGGAGATTCTGGTCGGGGACACCGTTACCGTTTTGATCGTTCTGTTCGACGAGCTGGCGGAACTCGGGTGAAGCACGCTTGTAGCGGTTAATCACCGTAAGTATGCTTGTGGTATCTGCACTCCCGCCGGCTGTAACGAAGGAGTCGGGTGGGTCCTGGTTCGCCCGGTGGATCTCCTCGAGCGCCGTTCCGTCCTGTAACGACCCTTCGACGTATATCGTTACGGTGTCACTCTCACCGCTCTCGAACGTGTCTTCAAGGTAATTTATCTGCTTCGTGACTGTGTACTCGCTCGGAGCCACAGCTTCCGGCAGAACCTCGACGTATCCGGGGTTCTCCTCCGGTGGGAGGAAGTCTTCAGTGGTGAACCGGGTATCAATCCCAGTTCCATACGCCCCCATGGCCGCCGTAGACACCAGTACGAGGGCAAAGAATATGTACGGGGCTCGGCGGGCGATTGTCACGCCGACAGTTAGCGACTTGCCGACTGCGGAGTCCTCAGAGCCGATCGGCGCGATACTGAATTCGGGGAGGTCGTATCGCACACGCTGCCGGTCCATGAAGTGCTTGAACGACGGGAGGAAGATACCGAAAATGAGGAAGGTGAATATGATCCCGACGCTGGCCACGAACCCGAGGTCACGGATCGGGCCGAGCTGGCTAGTCCCGTTTGCGGCGAATCCCAGCACTGTCGTTCCTGTCACAATAAAGAACGCTGGGAGCAACTGGTCAGTTGCGGTCCGCATCGCGGGTGTTGGTTCGACGTCCTCGATCCGTTCTTCGCGGTATCGGTTCACAGCGTGAATCCCGAAGTCAATCCCGATGGCAAGGAGCAACGGCGGGACCGTGATCAGCATCTGCGTGAAGGGGATACTGGCCCATCCCATGAACCCGAATGTCCAGATAATCGCCATCGCAAGGGAGACGAGGCCAATCAGCAGATCAAACGGATCCCTGTATGCGATAATAAGGAAGAACAGAATCAGGACAACAGCGGCTGGGACGACGAGTCCCAACGAATCGGAGATAACACTGTTCAGCTCTGCGGAGATGAGTCCACTGCCGAAGACAGAGATATCACCGTCAACCGAGCTGACAATGAACTCCGCTTCCTGCTGAATGGGCGTCAGTGGTGATGACCCCTCTGTCCCAGCACTGCTTGAGACACCTGAAACCTCGTGTGTGACAGTCGTCAGTGTTGCAGATGCCGACGGCTCCTCTCGGTTTAGATCGTTGCTGAGTAGCCCTGCAACTGCCGGCTGGCGCTCAAGTGTGGTTCGGGTGGCGGACTTAATCTCCGTCTGTGAGGCCGCTTCTACGGTATCGATCTGTTCGGGCAGTGTCTCTGCGTCCGGGTTGAGCGTCTGGGCGACGGCCTGTGCGACACTCGTCGTGCCAACAACGTCCTGTGATTCACGCTGTTCGAGCCGGTGCTGTGCTTTCAGCATGTTGAGGATAGCCGGCTTCGACAGGACGTTCTGGTCCTTCTGGATAAGCGTCGTAGAGCCAGTACCTTCGCCGAACGGTTCGCGCTCGAAGTTGTCGTTGACCTCGTCGAACGCTTCCTGTGCGGGAACGCCGTCAGTGAACTGTGATGTCCCTGAGTCGGTCGCAGTCATGCCGAAACCCGCCGACAGAACGAGCGTTGTGACGATGAACACAGCGACGACTGTCTTGTCACGGTTGACAATCCAATCGTCTAATACGTCGATGTATTTCTGATACTCTAGCATTGTGACATAGATGTTAGCTTCAGACGGTTACTGCCGCCTGTACCAGACGACGCCGCCAACAACGGCAAGGAGTCCAATGCCACCAACCAGCCACAGTGGCGTCCCACCGTCCCCGGACTGGTCCGTGACTTCTATCGGGAGACTGTAGGTATCCGAAACCCGTTTTTCGCCGTCAGGCGTCTCATACTGGAAGTCCAGATTGAGCGGATAGGTCTTGTCTAGCGCGTCGCTGCCCGCCGAGAGTTGGACTGAGACCGTTTCTGACGCTCCGGGAGCCAGTTCAGCGATGAACGTTTCATCGTCACTGCTACTGAGCGGATCATTGACGAACGCCTTCCCCTCAATGCTGGTCAGTGTTTTGTTCTTTGTGTTGGTTATTGTAAACGTAATTGACCGGTCCTGGCCCACACCGAGCGTTGAATTTTCCACTTCGATGTCGAATTCGTCCTGACTGCCAGCCACTTGTGAGCGAACTTCGAGTGTATCTGCTTCAACCCTGTCGCCGTTATCGTCGCGGTAGCTCACTCCGAAGTCAAACTGCCGAGCGCCTGCCTCCGCGCTGTTGGACACGTCAACGCCGAAGTTGAAGTTGGCCGTTTCGCCTGCATCGAGATCTCCAACAGCGTACTGTGATTCTTTTGGCGACAGTGTCGACTGCTGGCTTTCCCATGCGATGACGACGTTCTCGACGTCACGCGTTCCAGTGTTTGTGAGGGTTGCACTGAGTGAGCCGTCTTCGCCAGCCTGGAGTGACGTTTCGACGTTAGACACGTCGAAGTTCTGCTCAGGCGCAGGACTGAGGCTTAGCCGGACATCGTCATAGGTACTGGTATCGCCCTCTTGATCCTCATACTGTACGTTAGCCGACAGCGCGTAGCTTCGGTCCTCGGCATCGGGGCTCGCTGTTGTATCGACGCGAACAGTCCGAACTGCTCCGGGTTCCCATTCCCCCACATAGGCGGTTGTTGAGGAGCTCTTTCCAAACGTTATATCCGCGTTCTCTGAGACAAACGTAACAGAGGAGTCATTCACGGTCAACGGGCCTGTGTTGCGGAGTTGAACCTCGTACGTTCCCGTGTTACTAACGGCGACAGAACTGCTTGAATTGACGACCGAGAACTGCTGTTCCGGGTCAGGTGTGACTGCGACGGACTGTCCCACGGATTGTGTCCGGAGGCCATCCTCGTTATCAAATGCAACCGACAGCTCAAATCCGTACGACTCCGGTTCCGCGGCTTCGGCAGAACTCACACGGTAGTTGAACGTCCGGACTTCTCCCGGTTCCCACTCATCAACGAATCGTGAGGTGGCATCGCCGCCACTGACAGCGAGGTCCTGATTCTGTGATTGGAGCGTTACCGCGGCATCCCGTGCGGCGCTATCTCCGGTATTTTCGACGCTAACTGCCACCGTACCTGTTGAGGCAACGCGTGCATTGGAGTCAATATCAGTCACATTGAAGGTGGCATCATCGGTGACGTCGATTTCAATATCAACGGTGCGAGTTTTTCTGTCTTCGTCTCGTGCCCCTGTTCCCTCGGAAATGTAGCTTGTATGCTTATAGTTTAGTCTCAGTTGTGCGTCGTACGTACCGGAACTAGCGTCTTCGTCCACGCTGATCTCGAACGGCACTGTCGTCTTCGGCCCCGCCTGTAGCGTGCCGAGGCTTCGTTTCGAATTTTTCACTGAAATGGGTGCGTCACCAGAACCGAGTGACACAGTAAGCCCCTTTGCCGTTGTTACCTCGTTGTTCAACGCCGGATTTCGAGTGGAGCCACTATCGAGTTCCCCGCTGTTGACCAGTGAAATTTCTATGGTCTTTTGTTCACCCGGAGCGACGGTATCATCTTCAAGCGTTGCCGCAATATCGGGGCTCCCAACGACCGCAGCGGTTGCCGTTCCGCTGGTGACGGTAATCCCGATTACAGCCAGAAGTAGCAGTTTATACTTTGTAGAGGCCATGTTACTTGAGGATTTGTTCAAACCGTGTCTCGTTGCTAGCGACACTCCGTCTCGGAATTCTTCGTTTGTGAGTAGCCATTTGGTGGTGTTGACTAAACGTTCAATCACATATAGTGCTTTCGTATCTTTCGGGGCCAGAGGGAAAACTGGTGTTCAGTCAAAGCCACCATTACCTCGCCATCCACCGATGTCAACACAGGGTCTACAGATCTTATGGGGTGTTAGAAGGTGAGGCAGCGGAGGAATGTATGTACGAGTACAGTGAGCTTGAGGACAGTCCAGTGCGCTCCGTTGAGACAGCGGACCACAATACGCTTAAGGTTATTGAATATATAGTCAATCATATAGTTATCTACAACCGTACCCGTTACTCAGTTCAATGATAGAAAATACAACCCAGATTGGTCTAGTACTCTACAGAGAGTGGTGAAACCGTGAGCCATTTGAACCGTAGTAGACAAGCAGGAAACGGTCGACGTAAAGATGACTAACGAGATATCCTTTTTCCAGAACCCGGATGGAACCCGCGAGGAGATACTTGAAGCTACATTCTATGCGTTACGTCAGCACGGGTACGCGGATCTTACTATTTCAAAGATAGGTGACGAGTTTGGGAAGAGCCAATCGCTCATATACCATCATTACGACAATAAGGACGAGTTGTTGGTAGACCTCCTAGATTATATGCTGGAACAGGTCGAGAATCAGGTCCCGCTGCCCAACCAGTCCCCTGAAGAGTATATCGAGATAATCGTTGACGAAATATTTGGCACCAGCAGCAACAGTGATGTCGAGTTTTCGCAGGCTGTAATTGAACTGCGAGCGCAAGCGGCACACGACGACGATTACAATCGCCTCTTTCGCAGAAGTGATGACTTTATTCGAAAACAAATCGCCCGTGTCATCCGGGCGGGTGTTGATGCAGGCGCATTTGATGTCGAAGACCCATCTCAGACAGCCGCGCTGTTCCACACGGTTTTAGTCGGCATTCAGGCGGAACGGATTACCAGTGACGAGGAGACTATCGACGATGTGAGAGCCGAATTTCGGCGGTATGTCGAGAACTGTTTACTTTCTGAATAGCCGGTCAAAGTCAGGTCCTGCTGAGCGATTAGCTGCCCCCGTCAGCCGTCATGCCGCCGCCGGGCATCGACTGGCAGTCTCCTTCGGGTTTCCGGATCGGCTCGACCGAACCCCACGAGTGGAAGTCCCACCGCATTGACTCGGCTTCGATGCGTCGCGGGTACCCGGAGTCCGCGAGGATGTAGTATGTGACCGGCTCCTGAGAGCCGTCCTGAGAGAGTTCATACACCAACACTTCCTCGCCATCGATGGTATCCCGGCCGACCGGCGTGATGTCTGGGTTTTCCTCCGGCTGGTCCGAGAACTGACCCGGATCAACCTCGTCACGGTCCATCCCCTGTTGCATCGTTCCCCGGAGACACTGCCCTCCAGTAACGGTGTACGTGCTGTTCCCGATACGGTACATTTCCATCTGTTGTCCCTGCTGGTCAAACGACCAGTACATATCCCCTTGATAGAAACGACCAGTCATCTCGACGGTCTGCCCTCCGGACTGCATTGTAGCTGTCATCGCGTACGATTCTGGGAACCGCGTGACCTGTCCGAACTGTGCTGACCTGTCGTCGGCTCCGCTGACCGCCGATGTATCCGTACCGGTTGTCTCACCGGGTTCAGGCGACGGTTCGGCTCCGCCGCCACTCTCTGTTTCATCTGATCCACTATTTTGCTCGCCGCTGCAACCGGCGAGTACGATCAATCCCGAACACATGGCTCCGAGTAACTTCCGTCTGGGTAGTTGATGCATGGGGGCGGATATCCTCAACGGGCAGATACTACCGACCAGTTCATGACAATTGTTATCACATATATCTCACTCTGATCACGAATGGATTCATTGAGTGTGTATAGACTGATAAATGCAGTGTAATATAGCTATACCGTATAGCTCAGCAAAATGGCTATTAGCGCATTCAAGATTGGATTGAAGAGAGTAGTTATTATGCCCGAATATTCATACATGTATTATATGTACGTTCCAGTTGTTTACTAGGTGGATGACTGACGACAGCCAGAGCGACGAGGCTGATGGGGATGAGGGACTATTTGTGGGAGCGAACGGCACTCTAACTGAAGTTCAGTACGATCCAACCAGCGACCAGGAGCTTGCTACGGTCATTGTTCAGGCCGTTGCCGATCAGTCGGGAACAGAACCATATCGTGAGTCGCCGTTGCACGACTACATCGATGTCGATGCCATTGAGACACTACTATTCGGTACACAGCCAGACCAGTCAATCGGCTCAGCGAGCCAGAACATCACCTTTCGATACCGCAACATTATCGTCACAGTTCGCGCTGACGGTGTGATCCAGCTGTCGGCCGCTGACGCCAGCCGTGCAAGAAAGAACTAATCGCGAGGGTACAGGACATCTCGTCTGGGTTGGTAGCCTCCTTGCATATGCACTCCACTGCCGATATATCCCAAAAGGTCCACCGCCTGAATTGCATACTTCTTACCACCGGAGGCCCAGACCACGACAGTCTACAATAATCGGTCCGATTGGGCTGTGCCGGGAGGGGATTACGAGATAGGTTAAATGAGAGATTCGTTCCCAGTGATGGACGAGAGAGTCCCCGATTTTCGAACAAGCTATCGTTTGACCCGGAAAACTAGTATCCAGTATGGCTCTCCTGAAAGAGGGGGGTAGCTGCAAACATATTCTACAAATTTGATTCTCAAAAGATATATCGGTAGCTTCCGCGGTAGTGATTATGGCATCAAAGGTAGCGTCGGTACCATTAGACACCACCGTGTCCGTAGTTCTACACGCTCTTGAAGTGAAGATAGAAGCTTCCAATCACCGGCGGCAACACCACCATGTCCGCTGTTCTATCTCCTGAAAACCGCTACGTATCAATCGGTTTCGACACCACCATGTCCGCCGTTCCTAAGTGGACTGGAAGTCCGAAAGCGTCGCTTCGCTATCAACGAGGTTAGTGACGGATTTGTGGATTCCAACATCGTCGACAGTCTTCTCAAGCGCTGCGAGAATCATCTCCGGGTCCATTTCGAGAGAGTACTCGCGATAGGTTCCCCCACGTCGTCCCTCGTTCCGCTCGATTGCCGAGATGATACCTAACATCGACAGCTCGCCGAGGTGATCACGCATCCGGCGTGGGACAAGCGGATCGATCCCTGCCTTTTCGGCGAAGTTCGTGTATCGAGGTCTGATATCCCGTGTCCGGGCCGGCGTCTTCCCTTCCTGGTCGAGCGTAACCATTGCGTACACGACCAGATGACCGTGTTGGGTCAGTCCCGAAATACCTTCCTGAATCCGGCCACGTTCCAGAACGTCGCGGGCCTCTCTAACAAGATCTTCCGAAATCGTATCCGTATCCTTGTCGCGGGCCAGGTCGCCCGTTTTCATGAGCAAGTCGAGGGACTGCCGCGCGTCACCGGCGTCTTTCGCTCCGTACGCAGCGCACAGCTCGATGACGCCGTCTTCGAGGACGCCGTCGTGAAACGCTACATCAGCGCGCTGTTGCAGGATCTGGATCAGCTCCTTCGCGTCGTATGCGGGGAACTGGATCTCCTCTTCACAGAGTGAACTCTTGACTTTCGGGGAGAGGTCATCGCGAAAAGAGAAATCGTTCGAGATACCGATGATACCGATCTTCGCTGAACTTAGGTTGTCGTTCGCTCGCGCACGCGGGAGTTGGTAAAGAATGCTATCGTCTTCGATGTGGTCGACTTCGTCGAGCACGATGTAGATCGTCCCGCCACAGGAGTCGAGTTCGGTCCACAGCATGTCATACACCGTTGCACGAGGATACCCTGTCGTACTGATCTGGCTCGTTTCGTCCCTGAATTCGTTGACGAGTCGGGTCGCGATTTGATAACTACTGGAGAGGCCATCACAGTTTAGCATCTTTACCGTGAGATCGATATCCTCGTATTTCGCTGCGTCTTCTTCGAGATGGTCAATTAGATACCGCGTACCAGCAGTCTTGCCGACCCCCGTTTTACCGTACAAGAAGATGTTGTTGGGCTGTTCACCGTTGATTACGGGTTGGAGAGCCGCTCGATACCGGTTTAGTTCAGTGTCACGCCCGACGAGGTTCTCAGGCTGATAGTCTTCCCGGAGGGCATCCCGGTCCAAGTAGATCTCGGTGTCGCGTTCGAACATCCCCAT